>CANJWO010000033.1 GCA_947478685.1 Chlamydiota bacterium
ACTTCCCTCTAACGATCAGAAACCGGATATAAACTTACTGGTATAGTAAACATTTTTTAACATAAAAGTGTTACCTATGTTGGTGAATCAAATGTAACCTATGTTACCGATCGGACCAGAGGCGCTACGCGCAAAGAATTTGTTATTTTTTCTCTGTGTCCTCTGTGATCTCTGTGGTGAATATTTTTTTTACTATATTTTACTTGAAGAAAGTAAGCATCTAAAATGATAGAGTATTTGCGGAAAGGGGGACTTGAACCCCCACAGGAAACCCCACTACCACCTCAAAGTAGCGCGTCTACCATTTCGCCACTTCCGCAAAATTAGAACTAAACGAGGTAAGAAGTAACTATTATATGAAAATTCAAAAAAGGATGCAAGCCTGAAGAATCCATTTACGAGTTTATTTATTTTATTTGTCAAAGTTTACCAATATACCCTAAGCCCCTACTTCGGTTCCTGTTGCCGCTTTCACCCCTCCTGCTCCAACTATTCCATCGAGGCATTAAAAAAATACGGCGCCCTAAAAGGAGTCTGGCTTACCCTAAAACGCCTCCTCAAATGCCACCCTTTCCACAAAGGGGGCATCGACTTCCCCTAAAAATGGAGTTATATCTAGTTATAAGGTCGATAACTAGCCAAATCTCCTTAAAATATGGAGTTCTGGCTGATTATCGGGCGACCAGACTGATTTTAAACAACTTACGTAAGCCCTAAAATAACGTTAAAATACTCTTAAAAAAGACCGATAATTAATTTTAATGTCAAAATAGACCTCCTATTATATCGAAGTAATTTCAGGGTATTTTTCTGGGTCGGCAAGACAATACTTTTCGCCAAAGCCCCCTTCAACATGCTCTGCTATAGTAACAAATTTACGCCCCTCAAATCCCCCCCTCTCCTCACGCTTCAGAAATTGAATCGCCCGAACATCCTCTAGAGAAATTTCATTAGCGCTGCTAATAGACTCTATGATCTCTAGCACATCGGCAAGTTCATGCATCAATTCTTGCTTCGAGTTTGCTGCACAAACTTCCTTAGATTCTTCCAAAAGCTTTTGTCTGAGTTGATAATCATATTCTGCATCAGTAAGGCGCTGCCAATGAATAATCGACTTCAACGCATTCATCAGATCAACCGCCTTATCTCTCCACAGTTTATTTTGTAAAAACGCCCGCCTCTTCATATGCCCCTCAGCTTCCATTCTTTTTGAAAAAGAAGATATTATAGTCGATTAAATTTGTCTTGATAATTTTACTGGGCATACCTCTTAGGTTACATCCGCTTCCATCTTATAATTGATAAGTCCTACACCCTTTTTAACTACCGTTTGCTCAGTAATTACAGTGAAGCCTTGACTTTCAAAAAACGGTTTTGCCGTAATGCTCACTTCAGAGAAAAGTCTATCCACTTTGAGCTCTCGTGCCCTTTGAAGAATCGCCTTCATCAATGCTTTGCCAACCCCCCTCCCTATCCAATTATGATGGCAATAAAAACAGTCTATATACCCACTTGGTTCAAATTCAGCAAAGCCGTAAATCTCATCGCCAATAACGGCAACAAAAGGCTTAGTTCTTGAAAACTTCTTAGCCCAGCCATCCGTCTCCAAACTTGATTTTGGAGCCCACACATCCACTTGCTCTTCAGAGTAATGCTGGATATTGATCTGATGAATCGTATTATAATAGATATTTGCAAGGGCTTGAACATCTTCGGGACAATATTTTCTAATTGAGATCACTTCAGCCATTCCTCTTAAAAATGATCAAATATATCCTCATTTTTACTAAATTCGTTAGAGAAATAGTCATTGAACTCCCTTATTTTATTGAAGAAACCAACCTGTTTAACTCCTATCTTATTGAGAAATAAGCAGATGTCAACTATTGATTGTAGTATTTGGTGAAATATTCTAGGTTGAAGAAAAAGTCAAAAAGAGATGAAAAGGTGGTCCGGTCAAAATGCAGCTAAATGAATGGGTAAAACCGTTAGTGCTTGATAAGAAGGATGTTTTGATCGTTGGAAGAGATATAATCTCTTCCATTACTAGTGGATGCAACAAATTTAGACATAGCGGGATGAGCGATAAAGAATTGGGTAAACTCGGCAAGTTTGACCTTATCTTTTGGAGTGATTTATCCGAAGAGATCTCCCTAACAAAAGCCCAGAAAATAGTTGAAAAGGGGCAAGCGCTTATTGATTCGGTAGGCCAAAAATTACCTAACCTTCAGAATATTAAATATTCAGATGTCGATCTTGAAACTTTTTGTAGCGCTATGGCGAAAGAGAGCCCAATAGAGGTTACAAACTTTTTAAATGAACTTCTTGAACATGGGCAAATTACTGAAAAGCAATACGAATATACAGTAGAAAAACATCAACTTTTAAAGAAAAAGACTGAGAAGAAAAACCCCATCAACCTATCCGTAAAAGGATTAGATATTTATCCATTTCTAATGAAATGCCTTGAACATCATCTTCGGATTGGGGGCAGGTTGGTCGGTCTGTTAATGTCTTACCCCTCCCTTTATGAGAATGTCCCTTTTTTTGAAAGTGTGATTACCCATCCAAGTTATGTTTATGAAGAGAGTCCAGTAGAGTTTCAAGGGCAAAAAGGGATTTTTTTCAACGTGCTGAAAAAAGGATAATGATGGAAAAAACCTCTATTAGACGTTCAATGGCTGTATTGACAAGCGACTATTACGCTACCCCTAAAACTTCACTCATGACGTTTCATTTTGAACCAGAAAGATTTAACACCTCATATAATCGATTAAAAGAGGGTGCCGTTTCTCATGGAACTATAGAAGGAAAAGATTTCTATATTTGGGATCAATTTTTTCAAGAAAATGAGAGAGATGAGCTTCGCGATCTTTTTGGAAATGCACACTATTCTAGATTTAGCTACGGCAGTCCTGAAAGTATCGAGCAAGGTCAAAAGCCCGCAAAGTCGATGAACAATGCTGAAAGATGGGCTTTTTTTGCCAAGTCCTCCCCGGCACTTGAAGAACTCAATAAGCTTTTTTCTACATTTGCCCACGAAATGGATGCCGATCTCATGACCCTCCCTTGGGAACTCTGTCATGGCATTACCGGCTCTCCTTCGGTCATTGCCAACTATCATGAAGAGGTAACAAAAGAGAGCCTCCACTTAGGAAAACATCAAGACTGCTCCCCCTCCACAGGAATTCATTTCGGAATCCCAAAACTGTACGCCGAAAATGAACTACACGGAAGGCAATTTGAAAACGGCACCTCAGGAAACCCCTGGATGATTTCGATGATGCTCTATAGCACCTCCTCAAACTTTCTCCCCGAATACAAAATGGGAACAGTTTTCTTTGACTCTAAGGACGAGCTTAAGCTCCAAGTAGCCTGCAATCACGCCAGACTTATCCTATTTGAAGGAGATATTCATCACTCCGCAGATGCCTCCGAAATCCCCCCAGACACCAAAGTCTGGCGCACCTCCTACGTCTTCAAACTCATCATGAATCCCAAAAGGGCCAACCAAAATCTCAAACAAGATTTCCAAAAATGGCTCACCTCCCTGTCACCCAATGTAACCGAGCTCTCCCTCCCCCTATTCGTGTAGGAACTAGAGTTAATAATGATGAGGTCATTCTTCTAGAAAATAGCTACACGGCTTTTTCAATTCGTTCCCTATCTTTTCTAGCGTCTTAATAGTTGGAAATGACTGCTTACCAGAGTAGAAAATATCACAAAGATCTTATCGAAGACTCTTGTCTCGGCCCCCTGGCTTAAGAATTTATCGGAATTCGGTAATTTGATTCGGACCTTTCCACATGCTAACGCATTGTTTCAAGATCAGGGAGGGGGGCAGCGCCGCGTGGCAAAGCCGCGGCGCTGCCCCCTTCTCCTTCACGGCTTTTTCATGCAGCCGTAGGCGGAGGGAAAATGACGGGCATCAGCTTTGCAGATTTATAAATGCAACCCTCAGTGTTAATAATAAGTTACATGCGTAAATGCGCAACATACTTATGTTAAATTTTATATAATTTTATATGGCAAAAAAATTGTGCATATATTACACTAAATTCAAAAAAATATACTTTTCGGAACAAAATAACGAATGAAACCTGATGAGTTTTTAGACGATAGACGACTCAAAGAAGAGATATTACAACATATTAAAAGCGGAAAATATAGATTAACTGAGCATGCAGCTGAAGAACAGGCAAATGGTAATCTTGATTTGCAAGACACTTTACGTATTTTGAAGACAGGAAAACACGAAAAGGCTAAAACCAGATTTGAAGATTCTGTTTGGAGATATGCAATTACTGGAAAAACAGAAGAGGCTAAAAAAGCTAGAATTATCATTGCATTTTTGGATGAAATGATCATCATTACTGTAATAGATTTATAGGTTAAATTATGGAAAAAAAATCTAAAACATTCATTTACGAAGGATTGGGCTTTCCGATTGAGCTTATTAATGTCCCCATGAAAAAGGTGCTCAATGAATGGATAATTGATATCGACATGAACGCTCTACAAATATTTGTTTTTAAAGGATTGATTCACAAAACTTATCCCCTTTCAGGAAAAGAAATAAGATTTATGAGAAAATTTTTACAAATGTCTTCCACAGAATTTGGAAAAAAACTCGCAGTCTCTCATGCTACCATAGTAAAGTGGGAAAAAGAGCAGACAAAAATTAATCCTCTACAAGAAAGCTATATTCGTATGTTTCTTTTTGAGCATTTACAAAACAATGAGCTCCTTAGTCTCTATCAAGAAATACGCCCCGAAAAACTAGCTGAATCCAAACATGAAAAACAGGTTCCCTTTCCGGTAGATATTAACCAGCTACGTGCCGCAATTTAACAATAATTGCCCTAAGATTTTGTAAGGAATGATTATGGATAAGAGAGAGAGAGAGAGAGGTTTGTTATTATTCTGAAAGCAAAAACTGTTCCATTTCAGAATTAGAAAAGCGTTTAAATTTTACATATCTTACACATAATGCTTTTGAAACACCTTCAGACCAGGAGGATGTCTTGAAGAGAAGCCTTGAATATTGCTCTAATGGAAAAGTGACCCAGGAGGCTATAGACAAAGGGGTACAATATCATAAAGAAATAGACTCAGCTCACATTCCCAAGGTATCTGTAAGGTTCATAAGCGATGAAGTTGGATACGCCCTATTTGCTGAAGAGGAGATCAAAGAAGGACAATATGTAGGTGAATATACTGGAATTATTCGAAAAAATGATAGACGGTATGGGTATCCCATAAATGATTATTGTTACGAATATCCCGTTCCAGATGAATTTGATAGGAGCTTTGTAATAGATGCCACAAATGGAAAAGAGAAATAGGGAAGCAATAGAGTGTGGCAATTTAATCAATAAACGAATTGGCACATTTCCTCTAACGCAATTTAGCGATCTCTATACCCAAAAACCAGCTGGAACTAGAACGTTAGAAAAAATAACTCGCGACCAAGCAACCAAAACTTTTGATGACAACTTTGATAAAATGATCTCTGTCGCACCAGAAGAGGGCTGGACCCTCCCTTCCCCTGCTCAAATTCAGATCGACAAAAAGAGAAGGCGCAACGAGTTTCTAGACAAACTAGGCTTTAAAGAGGGTATGGCCGAAGTAGAAGTCGCTCCTCGTGATTCTCATTATTACGATTCGCTTCTAAACTCTGCCAGACTCTCTCCAAAACAATCTGCAACGCTCCTTCACGATCAGTAATCCTTTTTTAGGGGATGCTGAGCTCTTGGCCGGGCTTCAGAGTGTCGGTTTTCAGATGGTTATGATCGCGCAGGGATTCGATCGAGACTTTGTATTTGCGGGAGATTTTCCAAAGGCTGTCGCCGTCGGTGACGGTGTGCTTTTTGACTATGGGGGAGTAGGCTACGGGTATAGTTTTAGGGGTCTCTTTTTGTGCAAACATAGTGGGTAGAAATGTCTTTAAGGCCTGTTCGTGATCATAGGGTTCAGGAGGGGCGAGCTTTGCAAATTGGTAGAGTTTCTTTGCTGCCTCTTTTCTCACTTCGTCTGATCTTACGCTGCATAAAATTTGTTTGAGAAATATATTAGTGGAGAGAATGTTATCTTTTACTAACTGCATGAGTTTATGTAATTCAAGATCGGTCAATTTTCTTTGTATATATTCGTTATCGAGGGCAATCCAAAGGTGAGCTGCGCTTGAGGATCCTTTTTTGACATAGTCTTGGAAAAGAGACCTCATGCTGCTTAAGAAATCGCCACCCTCTTTTGTCTTTAATACCCATTCTTGCAACTGTTCAAAATTACCTTCGAGGAGGAAATTTAAAATCTTTTCTTTAGAGAGGGTTTCATCGAGCCTTTTTAATGAGGTGTGAATCATATAAAATTCGGGAGTCATAAAAAAAGCTGCTTCGAGCGTCTGATCCCTCTCACGTCCCTGTTTCTTAAGATCAATAAATAGACCTTCTGCAGAAAAGGGCCACTTCTCCTCTTTTACAAATTTTTCTACTATTTCAAAATCTAGGTCATCTAGATTTGGGAAAACTTCAACTTGAAAGTTCTCTCCCCCCTCTTGGTGGATGAATGTCAATTTTCTCCTTTGAAGAGCCTTACCTGAAATCGCTTTATCTATATTTAAGTAGTGGTAATTTACAAGGCATGCCAAAGCTAGATCTCTTTTTGCATAGCCATCTTGGAGAATAGTTTTAATTTTAAGTTCTTTGACAAGGTCTTGAAATGTGCTCTTAAAATAAGTTGATAGCACTTCACCGTTTGATTTTTCTAAAATAATTTCTTTTGAGCGGATCTCATTTTTTTTGAGGCGCTCCCTTGAAATATAGACCACAGCTGTCAAAAGACCAATATTTAGGGCAACACTAACCAAAAGAAGCTTCGTTAAAAAACGGATCTTCTTCATCCAAGGATTTTCAAACATCTCTACTTCCATATTGTTAATATACTCTAATATTGCCCTGAAAACAAGAATTAGGTATGATTGATCGCATGAAAATTCCTTTTTCCTGGTTAAAGAAATACGTCCTTTTTTCACAATCCCCCGCAGAGGTAAGCGAGCTCTTAACTCTTTCGGGCTTGGAAGTTGAAAAAATAGAGCTTGATACTTTTGACTTCACACATGTGATCATTGGATTAATTCTCGAAATCTCCCCACATCCTGAAGCAGATCGATTGCAGATTCTGATTCTCAGTGATGGGGAAAAAAAATATCAGGTAGTCTCAGGAGCCCCCCTCCTTATAAAAAACAGCAAGATCGCTTTTGCTAAAGAGGGAGCAACGCTTAAGGGCGAAGACGGAAAGCCTTTTATAATTAAGAAGGCAAAAATTAAAGGGATCGACTCGTTTGGGATGCTCTGTTCCGAAAAAGAGCTTGGCCTTTCCAATAATGCTGAGAGCGTCCTCAGCTTACCAGATGATGCACCTCTCGGCAAAGACCTTGGTGATTTTCTAAGAGACCCGACGCTCAATATTGCTCTTACACCTAATTTAGGACATTGTCGAAGCATCATTGGCGTTGCAAGAGAGCTCTCAGCTCATTACAACGAACCTCTGCAGCCATTAAAAACCTCTTTTAAAGAAGATCAAGACAATCTTGCACAAAATAAAATTCGGGTGGTGAACGAAGATCCAACCAATTGCTTTCAATATAGTTGTAGAGTGATTCAAGGTGTTGAGGTCGCCCCTTCTCCATATTGGCTAAAAGAGCAATTGCGAAAAGCAGGTTTTCGTAGCATCAATACAGTTGTCGACATAAGCAATCTTGTATTACATGAATTAGGCCAACCTCTCCATATTTTTGACTATGACAAGCTTAAGCAGAAACAATTAGTTATAAGAGCCGCAGCAAGCGGAGAAAAAATTACAACTTTAGATAAAATCGAGAGAACTCTTCCTGAGGGC
Source organism: Chlamydiota bacterium (assembly GCA_947478685.1). Classification (GTDB taxonomy): domain Bacteria; phylum Chlamydiota; class Chlamydiia; order Chlamydiales; family 2-12-FULL-49-11; genus VGMD01. Next base: position 7,900 of record CANJWO010000033.1, read on the forward strand.
ACCCTTCTTATTTGCGACGGCCTAAAACCTGCTGCCATCGCAGGAATAATGGGAGGGCTCGATAGCTCAGTTACAGAATCAACATATACGATTGTGATAGAAGCAGCGCAATTTCATCCAACTTCTATAAGAAAGAGCAGCAGAACACTTGGCTTAAGAACAGAATCTTCTGCAAGATTTGAAAATGAAGTCGATTCAGCCGGAATAAGAATTGCCCTCGATTATGCTACTAGCCTCATTTCTCAAATTTGTGGCGGGAGAATATTAAAAGGGGTTATCGAGCAATCTCCAAAACCTTACAAACCGCGCTTTCTTACTTGTAGACTCTCCCGAATTAACTCTCTTTTAGGGACAAAATTTTCTTTAAGTGAAGTAGAAGACTATCTTTCAAGACTTGGCTTCGCCCTCTCTTCAGATGGAGTCGATCTTTACCAACTAAAAATTCCTAGCTGGAGAAACGACATCTCAGGAGAGATTGATATCATTGAAGAAGTTGCTCGAATTTATGGTTACAATAATATTCCAAGAAATCTTCCTAAACATATCAGCTCAAAAATCCCTCACACTCCCCTATATAGCCTTAGTAAACTTGTTCAGAAAAAAATGCTCGGATTTGGTTTGCAAGAATTTATCACTTGTAATCTGATCAGCCCTAAAATCTGCAATCTTGAGCTCGAAAGTGGGATATTTAAAAGCGACTATATTAAAGTCCTTCATGCAAAATCAGAAGACCAATCCATTTTACGTCCATCACTCCTTCCTGGGTTAATTGGAGCAGTTCAGCACAATCAGAACCAAGGGAACTTTGACATAAGCGCTTTTGAAATTGGTCAAATTCACTTTCGAGAAGGCTCTGGCTTTGGAGAGAAGACATCGCTTGGCATTGTTTTAACCGGAGCCAATAGGCCTCATCATTTTGACACCAAATCAAAAAAAGTAGATTTTTACGATTTAAAAGGGGTTTTGGAATCACTATTCTCAAGCCTACTAATAAAAGACATGGTCTATGAAGCCTCCTCCTTTAAAACATTCCATCCGAAAAGACAAGCCTCCCTCTCAATTCATGAAAAGATCTTTGGAGTAATCGGAGAGCTTCACCCAGCTCTCGCACGAAAACTTGGATTGAAAGAGAGCCTTCTTTTTGCAGAAATCGATCTTCATGTTCTAGAAAAATACCACACCCTTTTACCACAATACGTCCCGCTTCCTCTCTTTCCAGGCTCTGAAAGAGATCTAACTATAACAATGAAAAGATCTACCGATCTTACTTATCTTCTGCAAGCATTAGGTTCACTAAATTCTTCCCTTCTAAAACAGACAGAGCTTTTGGATATTTATACAGGTTCTAACATTTCTCTCACCGAAAAAAATGTCTCATTTCGCTTCACCTATCGAGATGATGCTAAAACTCTAGACGTCGAAAGAGTCGAAGAGGAACATACCAAAGTTATTAGCTATCTAAAAAAATTCAGTTGAAAAAAACAATCCATTAAGCGATCGTTAGATTCTGTTTTGAAGATTTGAGAGGGTTATAGGTTTTTGTATGAAAAAAAAATATGCTATTTTATTCCCAGTTATTGCGCTCGTTCTGATATCGTGCAATGACGGAAATAAACAACAAGTGATCTCACAAAGATACGTACACAAGTACGGCTATGACGTCTCTCGTGAAGAATGGAAAGCTGAATCCTATCCAGGACATGTTTTGACAACTCTTAGAGATGGCAAATCAATTACAGAGCCCTATGAAGATGGACTGATTCACGGAGCAAGAACTGAAACTTACCCTCACAGCCAAACTATACAAACTCTTGAGCAGTATGAAAAAGGGAATCTAATTAAACGGATCAGCTATACTGTGCGTGGCGTTCCCCAGAGAGAAGAACTTTTCAAAGCAGAGAATCATATAGTTATCACAACTTGGTATCCTAACGGCACACCTAAATCAAATGAAGAATTCAGAGACAATATTTTGATAAACGCTCAATATCTGAATACTTCAAATGAGACAGATTCACGTATCGAGAATGGTACGGGCGAAAGGACCATCCGAAACCAAAGTGGCGATATACTTGCTAAAGAAGTATTTAACAACTATCTCCTTTCATATGTAGAGACTTACTACCCAAACAATACTCCTCATACAACAGTCTCATATGAAAATAACCTCCTCCATGGCGAAAGAAAAGAATTTGCAATGACAGGTGAGCCAATTAGCGTTGAGAGCTATTACAAAGGACTAAAGCATGGCCTTTCCACCTACTATCAAAATGGTTATAAATATTCAGAAATTCCCTATGCACATGGTTTTAAGAACGGAATCGAAAGGCACTATATTGATGGCGAAATCATTGTCGAAGAGACCGAGTTTCATGATGGCATAAAGCAAGGCTCTTCTGTCCTCTATTGCGATGGCAGTGCAAAAACAACCTGGTACTTTGAAAACCACATCGTATCCAGACCTAAATACGAGCAGCTTATAGAACGTCATGAACTAATCATGGGCATGCAACAAAAATAATTCCTGTCTTCTCTACAAAGACGGATTGTACTTCCCACTACGTAACCCGTAGTGGGTTCTTTATTTAGCTCTATGCAATTAAAATTGATACAACACATTGGTAATAAGAGTTTTTCACCACAGAGATCACAGAGGACACAGAGAAAAATAAAAAGTTTTTTTTGCGCGTAGCGCCTCTGTGCTCTCTGTGTCCTCTGTGGTAAATTTTTCTTTTTAAATTCTACTAATAATAAAAAGTGATGAATTAATTATGCAGTAATGCTATTTATTAATTTATGGATGAAAATGATTATAAAAAAAAGATCGCGAAATTAGAATCTATTAACGATCAGCTACAAGCTGAATTCAATCATTTAAATCATCTATTGAAGAAGGTAGGCTTTGAAGAGGGCATCAAATCATTAAAAGATGCCGCTAAAGAACTTTTAGATAATCGAACCGATGATACTAAAGAGTCGTAGAAATCGCGACCTTCTCATCTTTAGAGAGCTTTCGGAACGGTTTTGGCCGTGTATCAGGAACAAATGCCCTTACTCGCCCGTCCGTTAGACATTTAGGAGAGCAACAACCTTTTTGCTCCACTATACATTTAGGGCAGGAAAGAAAGAGATCATTACAATCCATATTAGCGCAATTGTAGTAAGTATCGCTTTTCTCGCCGCAAAACTTACATTTACTGATAATTTCGTCATTATCCTTAGATATAGGTACTACCAAACGATCATCAAACACGAAGAGTTTTCCTCTCCAATGCTTTTTACCTTCCTGCAACCCATATCCGATTACTCCACCTTTTAAATGGTAGACAGTATCAAATCCCTCTTCTTTCATTAGGGCAGAATAGATTTCACACCGAATTCCCCCAGTGCAATACATCATTATCTTTGTCTTGGCAGGATCGACAGTTTTTGCAAGATTCCTTGCATATTCAGGGAAGCCTCTAAAAGTTTCCAAATCAGGACAAACAGCCCCTTCAAAATAGCCCACATCCGATTCATAATTATTACGGACATCGATTAAAATGGTTGCATCATCTTTATTATCAAGCCTATTTGACCATTCCTCAGGCGAGAGATACTCACCTCTATTTGATAGATTGATCTTCCGATCAACTGCAACAAGCTCTTTTCTTACTTTTACAGTCAGTTTTGCAAATGCGTGCTCAGGCCATTCATGAAATTTAACTTCAGTTCCCTTAAAGCGCTCATCAGATTCAAGCCACTCTATATAAGCCTCTGTATTTGAAGCAGGCAAGGATAGTTGACCATTTATCCCCTCATGAGAAATGTAGATACGCGCCCGTCCATCAAGAATTTTTAAAATTTCTTTATGACGCTTCATTTCCGCTTCCGGATTCTCAATCGCAGTAAATATGTAGTAGGCTAATACTCGGTATTCCATAGGGCACCATTGTAAATCGCTCTCTCATTTTTTTCAAATCTTATTTCCGCACATAGTTTCTTGTTTAAAGTAATTACAACTATTCATATTCATTAATAATTATACGAATGGATTGTTATGTCAATAGAACCAACTAGAGAAAGTCACTGGAACCCTTTTTCAGATTCTGAAGCCTCCCCACCAACCTCACCCATTGCTGCAGCTTGTGCAAAAGCCAAAGTGGTAGCAGATGACATTCTTACAGTGATAGCTAGCTCGCCATCTCCTAGCGCCGCATCGCCTGCAACGTCACTCTCTCCCCGAAGTCAACTACTTATGATTTTAAAAACAACCAGCCCCATAGATAAAGATGCGGTTCTCTTTCAATTTGACCGCCTCCCCAAGGAAGATCAAAGGACTCTTTCTAACGCGGTCTCTTCAACACATTGCATTGATTTTGAGAGTGCAGATGTTGGTTATGCCGGAATAAAGAGGGAGCCCCTTCTGCTGCTTAGAGCCTTAGAAGACTCTTTGGATGAGGGAATCGACAGTGACGACGAATCTTATCTTGGTCTTGCTGAAGCATTTGCGACGGAAATTTCAGAGACAGGCGACTATAATCTCATCGCTAATCTAGTCCCTGAAAAATTAAAGCTTGCTGTACTTAAAGTTATTTTAAGTAATCCCGACTCTCTTGATGATGTCATATGGAATTTCAAGAACTTCAATATAATCGACATAAGCGGACGAATTGAGATAATCAAAATGATGTTAAGTGACCCAGAACATATCGAAAATGTAGTCAGCCATTTTAAAGATTTTCAAATTACAGATGATGAAGAGCGGAAAGCGGTTATTAAACTGATACTTAGCGTTCCTGGTGGAGCACATGCTGTTACAACTCATCTGGAAGATCTTGGAATTGTAGACGAAGATGAGCAAATAGAGCTTATTAAATTAATGTTCTCTATACCGCGCGGACCTTATGAAGTTGCAATGAATTTTGAGCATTTTACAATTGTAGATGACAAGAAGAAATTACCTATTATTAAAGCACTTATACGTGATTCAGAGGCTTTAAATGTAGTTGTAAAATTTTTTAGCGATTTTCATATAACAGATGAATCCATCCGTTTAGAGATTGCTGAAACTATCATCCAGTCACCTTCTGTAGATTTAGAGACAATTAAATTAAATTTTGGGTTACCCCCAGTTGAGCAACGCAGACTATTAATTCTAGGAATAGGTTATAAAATAGCTCAAAAAACACCTCCCGATGAAGAAATCTTAATTTTAAACAACTGTCGCACATTACTGCGAACTATCCCCGAATTCTCCTCAATTTCCGACGATCTTGATAAAACAGCCCTATTTTCCATAGTATTAGGTTTACTAGTGGGAGCTTCCCCCTCCCCTCAAATAGCAAAAATCTGCGCCTACAGAAATAAAACCCTAGTTATAAGCTGTTTACATAAAGTTTTGACTCAAGCAAAAAATAAGCCTGACTATTTGGAAGCTCACGATAGGTTTACTGACAAAGCAATCCACCTATCTATGCCTATGGCGTTTATAGCAGATTGGTCAGGGGAGAGTCCTGAAGCAAATAGAGTAGCCCTTAAAATTAAACAGCTCCTAACAACCAGTGCAATGAAAGAGAGCCTCAGAAATAATTTTAGCGATGCCAAAAAAACTCTGATCGAAACAGCGCTTGCCCTTGAAAATACAAATCTCTCTCCAGAGCAACAACTAAACCTCTTAGCTTTTGCAATTGAAAATGACACCTACCTTAAAGTGCAATTCTTGTGCAATTTAGGATTTTTTGATTGGGGCTCTCCAGAAGGATTCAGACCCGAGGGGCTTGATCATTCTATAAAACAAGAGATGCAAGATAAATTATTTGGCGGACTTCCTATTCCTCCAGGTTTTTTGGACAGTTTTTTAGAATACTCTAAAACAGAGAGAACCCCATTTTCATTGGAAATTTATCTGGCAAAAATAAGGAGTCTTGATGACCCAAAATTATCAGAAATTGCTTTTCGATTAGTAAATTCTCTTATTTCAGGGACCTTCCACACAGATCGATATAATGTAGCAGGTAATCCACATTTTAGAGATATGGATGCTGACTTGGTTACTCGCTGGTCTAGTCGGGTAAGCCAACCCAGAACTACCAAAGAAACTGAGAAAGGCGATTTAGAAGTTGTCGTTACCGATAACTTTCAAGATCTATTCAACTCGGGATACGAAGTTCCAGGATCGTGTCAATGTTTCAATGGAGATGTAGCTGAAACCAAATGTCTATTTGCAATATGTATGGACCCAAAAATTAAAATGATCGCAGTTACTGATCCAAAAACAGATAAAATTGTTTCAAGAGCCCTCATTAAACTACTTATGAGAGATGGTAAACCAGCTCTCTTTTTTGATCGAATCTATGCTCATACAAAAAGCTATGATGCCGATCTAAAAAGGCTAGCCCTAGAATATGCAGCATTTGTTGGCGCTGCTGTTTATGAGCATGCTGAACATACAACTTCCGGCCCCCCAATTTCCTCATTCGGCAGCAATGCCCCATACGAATATGAAGATGGCGCTGCAGGCATCTCTGTGGGCGGCGTATACGATATCAGAGCCTACAAAGAGCTCATAATTTGAAAGAATCAAATAAATACTACTATAGCTTAAAAAATTTTTAGTGTTCTTGCTGGAATAATATAATTTATATTGTGCAAAAAAGGTGATCTATCATATGCTTTCTGCTTTATACAACTCTATTGATGGGAGAATTATGGTACGCTACACAGGACCAAAGAACAGGCTGGCAAGACGATTTGGCGCAAACGTTTTTGGTAAGTCAAGAAACCCTTCTGCTCATAAGCAAAACCCACCGGGTGTGCATGGCGCAAAAAAGAAGAAAAAATCTGATTACGGTGTTCAGCTAGAAGAACAACAAAAATTACGTGCTTGCTTCGGAATGATCACAAGAAAACAGCTTGTCCGTTATTACAAAGAATCGGTTCTTCAATCAGAAAACACACAAGAAGCTTTCCTTCAGAGACTCGAAACACGATTGGATTCAATTGTATATAGATTAAAATTTGCTCTTACACCGTTCCATGCTCAACAACTAGTTGCTCATGGTCATATTTTAGTTGATGGCAAGAAAGTTGACGTTCGTTCATTCCAAGTAAAACCTGGTATGAAGATCTCTCTTCATGAACAATCAAAATCAAATGGTCATATCAAACAATCTCTTGAAAGAGCGGCTGTTGTAGTGCCTGAGTATTTGAGCTTAGACGCTGTTAAGATGTGTGGCGAGTTAGTTACTCTACCACATGCTGATCAAATCCCTCTTCCTCTAGTAGTTAACGTAGCCGTTGTTTGTGAGTTCTTAGCTTACACTACCTAAGGGTTTAAGATATGAAAGAAGAGATTCTTGTGGGCGCACATACCTCTGCAGCTGGAGGTCCCTACAAGGCTCTTCTTCATGGCAAAGATATTGGCGCCAATACTATTCAATTATTTACAAGCAATCAAAAAACCTGGGAAGGCCGAGTTCTTTCTGAAGATGACATCCGTCTTTGGAATGATGCAAAGGCCGAGACTGGGATCCATGTGACGATGAGTCACGACAGTTACCTAATCAATCTAGGCTCACCTAATCCTGAAGTTTGGTCAAAGAGCAAAAAGGCTTTTGGGGCAGAGATTGAACGTTGCCATCTACTTGAAATCAATTATCTGAATTTCCATCCCGGCGCTTTTACAACGAGCTCTACAGAAGAGTGCTTAGATCTTATTGTTAAAACATTATTAGAATTTGAATCAAAAACAGCAGAAGGAAAGACACGTCTCTTAATTGAGACAACTGCTGGACAAGGAAGCTGCGTAGGCTCCCGTTTTGAAGAAGTTGCTTATATCATCGAGCGAACCGCTAAAAAAATTCCTATTGGTGTCTGCATTGACACTTGCCATATTTTTGCAGCCGGCTACGACATCCGAACAAAAGAGGCCTGGACCGAAACACTTAAAAAATTTGATGATATCATTGGACTTGAACATCTCTACGCATTTCATCTAAACGATTCTCTCCAACCTTTTGGCTCGAAGAAAGATCGTCACGCCTCACTTGGCGAGGGACAAATAGGTCTTGAATGCTTTGAGTTTGTTATGACCCACCCTAAACTAAAACATCTACCGAAATATTTAGAAACCCCTTATTCTGAAAAATGGCCTGAAGAGATTCTTTTACTTAAAAAAATGGCCAAGGGAGTTTTTCACAATGCCTGAGACAAGAAGTACAACACAAAAGCGGATCAAAATAGGTGAATTAAAAAAAGACCCCTCGCTTATTGATCAAGAAGTAACAGTAAAAGGATGGGTAAGAACACTTCGGAACCAAAAATCATTTGCTTTCCTGGAAGTGAATGACGGATCGACAGTTTCAAATATCCAAATAATTTTAAACAGCACCCTCCCCTGCTATGAAGAACTTGTCCAAACAATTCAAACGGGCGCCTGCGTTCGGATCACAGGAATTTTAGTTGCAAGTCTTGGCGGAAAGCAGAGTGTAGAAATTCAGGCAAAAGAGGTAGAAACCCTCGGAAATGCTCCTGCAGACTTTGTTCTACAGAAAAAGAGACACTCTTTTGAATTCCTTAGAACAATTGCTCACCTGCGTCCACGAACAAACACCTTTGGCGCTGTAATGCGAGTAAGAAATAGTTTAGCTTTTGCAACACACAAATTCTTTCAAGAGCGGAGCTTCCTCTATCTTAATACCCCTATTATCACCTCCTCCGACTGTGAAGGTGCTGGCGAAATGTTTGCCGTCTCCACTTTGAATTTAGAAAATCCCCCGAGAGACGATTCTGGTAAAATCGATTATCGTGAAGATTTTTTTGGGAAAAAAGCATTTTTGACTGTTTCTGGCCAATTGAATGGCGAAGCCTATGCTTTAGCTTTAAGCGACGTCTACACATTTGGGCCAACTTTTAGAGCGGAAAACTCAAACACTACAAGGCATTTGGCCGAATTCTGGATGATTGAGCCTGAAATGGCCTTTGCAGATCTAAGAGACGATATGGATCTTGCGGACGACTACCTTAAATACCTTATTGAGTATGTGTTAAATAACAATAATGAAGATTTGGAATTTTTTAACTCCTTCATTTCCAACGGGCTTATAGAAAAACTTAGCCATGTACTTGAAACACCTACTGTTAGAGTTTCTTATACAGAGGCTATCACTATCCTTGAAAATGCAAACGTCCCCTTTATTTTCCCCGTTAAGTGGGGTATTGACCTACAATCAGAGCATGAGAGGTTCCTAACTGAAGTCCACTTTAAAGGACCCGTCATTGTCTATAACTACCCCAAAGAGATTAAATCGTTCTATATGAGACGGAACAGCGACGAAAGAACAGTTGCCGCTATGGATCTTCTCGTACCCGGTATTGGCGAGCTAATTGGCGGAAGCCAGAGAGAAGAGCGCCTGGACGTTTTAGAGGCTACTATTCTGGCTCAAGGACTTGACATTGAAAACTACGACTGGTATCTTGATCTTCGAAGATATGGAAGTGCTCCACATGCCGGTTTCGGCCTTGGATTTGAAAGACTTGTACAATATGCTACCGGCATGGAAAATATTCGTGACGTTATCCCCTTCCCAAGATACCCGCAACATGCTCTATTTTAAAAATAGAAGTTTAACTGAGGATAAAATTATGTCAGACGTCGGTTCTGTTGGAAGCCCTAGTAGTAATTCATACGACCCCAAAGCGGCAGCAGCAGCAAAAGCAGCCGACACCTATACTCCTGCTGAGATTCAATCAGCTGGTGGCTGGGGTAAATTTGAACAGTTTCTCGGGAAAGAGGGCTTCGCTCAATTTAAAAAAAATCTTTGTAATCAAATTTCAAATCAAATGAAACAAGATCAGAAGATAGTCGCTGAGGGACAAAAGCAACTTAAAAATGTAGCAGAGGGAAAAGACCCAGATGCTGACTAACAACTTTTGTATTGAAAGAGAAGAGACGCTACTACGCTTGGATAAAGTGCTAGCACTTAGATTTCCTGAGCATTCTCGAAACTATTTTCAATATTTAATTGATAGTGGAAATGTCCTTATTAACGGGACAAGCCTTAAGAAAAAGGACAAAACTAGGCTTGGTGATTCTGTTACAGTTAAGCTCATTGCATCCCCAGATCCTGGTGTTACCCCTGAAAATATTTTTTTAGACATACTCTATGAAGATGATTATATAATCGCTATCAATAAGCCGAGAGGTATGGTTGTCCATCCTGGAGCTGGCAATCCATCTAAGACATTAGTAAATGCCCTCCTCTATCACACTAAATCCCTTCCTGAAGCATCTTCGCCCCTAAGACCAGGAATTGTCCACCGGCTTGATAAAGAGACCTCTGGGGTCATTATTGCAGCTAAAACAGAACTTGCCCATGCGCGCCTTGTAGATCTTTTTAAAACACGAAAGATTGAAAAACAATACTTAGCAATTTGTGAAAACACACCCAAAGAAGGGGTTGTCTCACTTCCAATCGGAAGACATCCGGTAAAAAGGAAGGAAATGACCATTAGAGAAGATGGTAAAGAGGCGATTACAGAAATATCTATACTTGATAAGACGGGAAAATACTCCCTTGTCCTCCTTAAACCGAAGACTGGGAGAACACACCAACTAAGAATTCATCTAAAAGCATTAAAATGTCCTATAGTTGGTGATAAAATATACGGCGGAAGTCGCAAAGACGCCCCTTTTATGCTCCTTCATGCATATAAATTAAATTTTATTCACCCATTTTTCGGGACTCCTATGCATTTGGAAGCACCTATTCCAAAAGAATTCCTTTTTTCCCTAGAAAAATAAGTTCTATTTATTTTATCCTGGAACCACTGTAAAACCAAGGAACGCACTATGAAAGAGTTTGTAGGCTACATCGTAAAAAATCTCGTCGATCATCCAGATAAAGTTATTATCAATGAAATCGGCGGAACACAAACCTTAATTATCGAATTAAGCGTAGAGAAATCCGATATCGGCAAGATCATTGGAAAGAAAGGAAAAACTATCAATGCCATCCGTACTTTGCTTATGTCTGTAGCAAGCCGCAATGGTCTTCGTGTCAACCTTGAAATCTTAGAAGAAGGTCAACCTTCACACCAAGAAGCTACTCAAGAAGTTTAAACCTCTTCAGAGTTATAAAATGTTTATTCAGCCCGGAAGGCCTCCTTTCGGGCTTTTGTTTTACACCTGTAAAATAAAAAAATTCACCACAAAGATCACAGACTCGACTTTAGGATTTTATAAAGAGCTATTACAAGACTTTTACTGCAACATACTTATACTCAAATTAAAGAAAATTTTTTTACCAGGTCCGATCGGTAACATAGGTTACATTTGATTCACCAACATAGGTAACACTTTTATGTTAAAAAATGTTTACTATACCAGTAAGTTTATATCCGGTTTCTGATCGTTAGAGGGAAGTTTTAGGCT
>CANJWO010000034.1 GCA_947478685.1 Chlamydiota bacterium
ACATAGTTTCTCCTATAAAAAAGTTACTAGCTTAATTATAACACAATTTATTGATTTAATCAAATGTAATTAAAATTATTTTGTTTGTTATATAATTAATCATATTATGTGTTATAATGATTATATTAATTATTAAAGGCGATTATGGAAACTATACGACGTTACAGGACCCAGGTTGATTCCAGTGGCAGTAGCAGTATTGTAAGAGTTCTGCCAAGCGCTAGACAGCGTCCGTTTTTGCCTTTTTCTGTAGAACCGAAAAAATATGGATATGGGATTGTTTTTAAGGAGAAGGGCCTTTTTTCTGATAAGTGGTATTATAGGGGATTGGATGGGAGAGTCAGTGTCAGAACTGGTGAGCCGGATTGGGTAAATAAGCCCGGAGACCCTGGAGAATTAGCTGAGGGTGTTAAAAGGATCTATATCCTTCTCCCTTCTGGCGCGTGTGCTGTACAAGCTATCAAGACAGCTCAGTTTGCAGCAGTGGAGTTTGCAAAAAAATCTAAAGGGAGTGGTTGCAAATTTGCATCGGCTCTATGGGATGGCTCATCTTGGGTTTCAGGCTGTGTACGTAATATTTTTTTCTTTTTTAAGACTCCTAATCCTGCGATTACTGCTGCGTGGGGGTATACTTCAGCAATGGGAGTGGTGTGGGGACCAGTTACAGTAGTATCATCACTTAAAGCTCTAAAAAAGGCAAAGAGAATTGGAGATGTAGCGGGTGCAAGGCTTGCAAGGATGGGGGTAGCAAAAGGGGTTCTTGAAACTGGCTCCGGGGCTGTGATGGGAGGGATCAGGACCCTTAGTTTAGTACAATTGTCAACTACTTCGAAAGCTATGGCTGTAGCAAGTAATGTCCTTGGTATTGCGTCTACAGTCGGTTTTGTCGCTATTTTTGCAATATATGTGGCTAGATTTTCAAGAACTCTAGCAAAGGCCGTTCCCCTTCTTAGAGAGCTAAAGAAAACCTTAGGTGGAGATGGTAAGGGGTTTGATATTTTGGAAAAAATGGCAACTTTAAGTGATGACGAGCGTAAGAAATGCGGCAGAGTAATTGAATTTGATCCAAATAGTGATCAGCTTAAGAAGATGGTTACAGAAAAGGTCGAGCTTACAGATAAAGAGAGAGCTCTCTTGACGATCGATGATAAAGATTTCGTTGAACGTGAAATTAAGCAGATTAAGGAATTGGATGCTGACGAAAGAGATAATCTAAAAATTCGATACTTAAAAGAGATTTCTCATGCAAAAATGGTTAAAGAGGTTGAGTATAGGAGAATTGTTGGAGGAACATCCTTAGTAATGATTAAAGAATATAGGGGAAAAACTTTTAGTACTCCCGAGCTGTCACTAAATGCTAAGGAAGCAATTGTGAAGAAAGCTCAACGTGAGTTGAGAGTGAAGATAGTTGAGCACTCATTGCTCCTTTTTGCACTCCTTATTGGGATCGCAAGCTTTATTTTGACAACGGTATTTAGTGCCGGGACAGTTGCTATAGTTGGTTACGCTATGATGCTTGTGATGAATGTTATTATGACAGGTGCTGACACAAAAGCATTGATCGATAGCTCCAGGGGTCTAAAGAAATTGTCTACAAAAGAGAAGGTGACTATTGCCGCTATGATGGTTTTAACTATTGGTATAATGGCAACTAGCGCCTTCTTTACAGGTGGTGGCAGCCTTCTTATAGTTGCTTTGATAATAGGTATTATGATGGTCGGTATTCAAGGAACCGGATTAGCCTACGCTTGGCACAAAGATAGAGATAATAAGAGAAAAGAAAAAGAATTAGCGGATAGTCATGATTACGGAGTTCTAGTACATGATCCTTCCTTGACCGGAAGAATTGATTTCGCAGATGATAGTACTGATTTAGGTTTTGGGGATTTGATGGGTGCGTCGAGGACGATAGTGCCTGTTATGCCAGCTTCTAAAAAGGTTCGCGGCAGAAATAAACCTAGATATCCACACATTGATGGCGTATGCCTCTTATAGTATGTTGATTATAGAATATTTCACTCTGAAGATTTCTGAACAAATATTCCGCCCCCGTGCGCTTCTCTTAAAGCTTTAACAGAACCAGGAGCAAGGTTTTCCTCATTTTCCATGGTATATATGTGATCCTGTATTTTAATTTTAAGCGTGTTAGGATCAATCTGTAATGCTGCTCCTAATTTCTCTATCAACTCTCTTGGAATAACAGATTGTGGGTTAGCAACCTTAATTTCTATAGATCGTCTACCGTCACCAACCTCCAGGCTTGCATCAGCAAGTACTTCAGCATCAATATCTCCGCGCAATTCTTCTGTTAGGATAAACTCTGCCGTAAAGTTCGCGGTACTTCGAAGTGAAGGAGGGTTCGCTGGTGGTGGTGGTAGTGACATATCAGACATAGTTTTTCTCCATTAATTGTTTTTCTTAAATTTAATGCTTAACTATGGGATAAATATTAGTAAACTAATTTGAGAAAAAAAAGCGGAAATACGAGATGTTAGATCAGTTTATAGAGTATATTGCAGCTGAAAGAGGATTAAGTATAAACACGTTGCATGCGTATTCTTCTGATATTAGGCTGTTTTTAAAGGGGCAAAAAGGGTGTGAAGAGGTCTCGGATAGAGATCTCTTTGCCTTTATGGAGAGGCTTAAAAAAGAGGGGTATCACCAAAATTCAATTGCCAGAATTTGGACGTCGCTAAAGTTATTTCTCCGTTTTTTAGAGAAAGAGGGTGTTTTGAAAGCCAATGTGGCTGAGCTTTGGGAGAGCCCTAAGTTGAAAGCGGCGTTGCCGACTGTGCTAACTGAAGATGAGGTTAGGGTTTTGTTAGAAGGGTGTGGGAATGTTTTCGATAGGGCCATCTTAGAGTTTCTATATGCGACAGGGATTAGAGTTTCGGAGCTTTGTAATTTGAATCTATTTGATGTTGATGAGACGACTCTGAGAGTAAAAGGAAAAGGGGGAAAAGAGAGAATTGTTCCAATTGCTTTAAGAACGGTTCAAGTGCTAGATCAATATCTATTGAAAAGAAAAAAGGAGATTCGGGAAAATCCCCCCCTTTTTATTAACAACCGAGGGAAGCGGATTAGCAGGCAGTTTGTTTGGACTCTTGTCAAACTCTATGCTGAAAAAGCAGGCATAAACAAACAAGTCTCTCCTCACACTTTGAGACACTCCTATGCCACCCATCTTCTTGAAAATGGAGCCGATCTTCGTATCATTCAAGAGCTTTTAGGCCACTCAAATATTAGCACGACCGACCGTTACACTCATATTTCTAATAAACATTTGAGATCTGCTTTTGATAAATTTCATCCGAGAGGAGAAGAGGTATGATCACTCTTCCTGAATCAGATGATGATCTCCTTGCAGAATGTAGAGTGGATGCCTATAGAGCAAGTGGTAGCGGTGGCCAGCATGTCAATGTGACAAATAGCGCTGTCAGGCTTACCCATCTACCGACAGGAATCGTCGTAACCTGCCAAAATGAGCGGAGCCAATATCTTAACAAGAAAGAGTGTCTTCTAAAGCTTCGAGCTGCAGTAGAAAAGCGAAATTATAGAAAACCAAAACGTCGTGCTACTCGTATGCCTAAATCTGTAAAACTTAAAAACAAAGTCGCAAAACTAAAAACCTCTGCCACAAAAAAATCCCGCCGCCCTCCAAAACAAGACGACTCGAGCTAGAATTTTTATAGAAAAAAGAAAATTTTTTACCACAGAGAACACAGAGAGCACAGAGGCGCTACGCGCAAAGAATTTGTTATTTTTTCTCTGTGTCCTTTGTGCTCTCTGTGGTGAATATTCTTTATTTTTAATTTATTGGGGGTTGATTTTTTTGAGGATTAGGTCGCGGGTGATGTCGGGGGTGGCTTTCCCTTTGCATTCTTTCATCACTTGGCCGATTAGATATTGAAGGGCTTTATCACGGCCATTTTTGTAGTCGGTGATTGAGTTTTGGTTGAGCTCGAGGACTCTGTCAACAATAGGTTCGATGATTGAGGTGTCTCTGAGAGGTAGGTAGTCAGGGTTTTCTTTTACAATTTGGGAAGGAGATTTTCCGGGTGACTTTAGCATGTCGTCTGCCACTGATTTAGCAATTCTTCCTGTTATGGTACCGTCTTCAATAAGATTTATAAGTTCGGCGATCTGTTTTGTGTCGATCCCAATTTGGTGGAGTGTTTTGCCGCTCTCTTTAATCCGGCCGATGAATTCAACAGTGAGCCAATTGCAAAATAGTTTTGGGTTTTTAGCAATTTTTAGACCCTCTTCAAAATCGTCACAAAGTGGTTTGTCATTCACTAGAAGGGAGGCTGAGTAGGGGCTAAGGGCAAGAACTTCAACATATCTTTGAAATTTAGCTCTTGGAAGTTCTGGCAATTCTTCTCTTAGATCTTCAACAAATTTCTTTGTTAGAACAAGCGGTGGAAGGTCGGGTTCAGGAAAATAGCGATAGTCATCTGCGCTCTCTTTTGTTCGCATAAGAATGGTCTTTCTATTTTCAAGATCAAAGCGATAGGTTCCGCTAATCAGTTTTTTGTCCGGATAGTTAGAATAAAACTCAATTTGGCGGAGGATCTCAGATTCAATAGCAAGTTCCATATTGAAAAATGAGTTCATGTTCTTAATTTCAGTCTTAGTTCTAAGCTCTTTTTCCCCTTTTCTACGAACGGAGATGTTGGCATCCATACGGAAATGGCCTTCTTGCATATTACAAACAGATGAGTCGATATATTCCAAAATTGCTTTGACCGCCTGTCCGTAAGCTGCGGCCTCTTTTGAGGAGTGCATACATGGGTCAGAGACAATTTCTAATAGTGGAGCGCCACTTCGGTTAAAGTCGACACCTGTAAATTCAGGAAAGTGAATTAGCTTTCCGGCATCATTTTCTAAATGGGCGTGATGTATTTGAAATGTTTTAGTTTTCCCTTCAACTTCTGTGATAATTTCTCCACCCGTGATAATTGGCTTATAAAATTGGGTGATTTGATAGTTTAAAGGACAATCGGGATAGAAGTACGATTTTCTATCAAAAAGGCTACATAAATTGATGGTTGCACCAACTGCAAGTCCAAACGAGACAGCTTTTTTAACGGCTACCTGATTAATAACTGGGAGAGCGCCAGGTTGTCCCGTATTGAGGTAGTCGAGATTGATATTTGGCTCATCGCCAAATTGATTAGGTGCAGGTCCAAACATTAGAGATTTGCTATTCAATTGAGCGTGTATCTCTAAACCTATTACAGGTTCAAAGCCTTCATGGTTACTCATGAGACCTCCTTATCGAAAAGGGGGGGGAGATTTTTATGAAAATTTGTAGCCTTCGAAAAATGGTGTGCAAAGCGGAGCACCCTGGCATCTTTCAGCAATGGGCCTTGAAGTTGCATTCCGATAGGGAGGCCGCCGTTTGATGGAGCAACAGGGAGGCTCAGCGCTGGAATTCCGGCTAGGTTTGCTGAGATTGTGAAAATATCTTGCATGTACATTGTAATCGGGTCTTGAATCGATCCAAGTTTAAAAGCAGTTGTCGGTGTTGTAGGAAGAGCAATGATGTCGCATTTCTCAAATGCTCTTTTATAATCTCTAATAATAAGAGCGCGTACTTTTTGCGCTTTCTTATAGAAGGCATCTTGGTATCCCGCTGATAGAACGTAGGTGCCTAATAGGATTCGCTGCTTCACTTCCGGTCCAAACCCCTGCCCGCGTGAAAGCTCATAAATTTCCTCTAAGGTTTTTGCCTCTTTCGATCTGACTCCATAACGAATGCCATCAAACCTTGCAAGGTTTGTGGAAGCTTCTGCTGTTGCTAGAATATAATAGACAGGTATTGAGTAATTGATAAGATCGAGATTGATGTCTACAATATTCACGCCAAGTGACTTATAAACCTCTAAGGCTTCCGTAAAAGATTTTACAATTTCGGGGTCAATATCCTTGAGAAGAGAGAAAGGGACTCCAAGAGTCTTTCCTTGTATAGAGGTCCCAAGTTCATCCAAATACGATTCGGACGAATTAGGAATGCTCGTAGAGTCATAAGGACATGGATGGGCGATCACCTCTTGCATAAGGGCGATATCTTCGACAGATCTTGCAAACGGTCCAATTTGGTCTAAGGATGATCCAAAAGCTACAAGTCCAAACCTTGAAACTCTTCCATAGGTTGGTTTGAATCCATATAAATTGCAAAGAGCTGCGGGCTGTCTAATGGAGCCGCCGGTATCGGAACCTAAAGAGAGAGGGGCGAGCATGGCTGAAACGGCTGCGGCGCTTCCTCCGGACGATCCACCTGGAGTGCATTCTAAATCCCATGGATTGTAACTCTTTTGAAATGAGGAGTTCTCAGTTGAAGATCCCATTGCAAATTCATCCATATTTGATTTACCAAGGATGATTCCGTCAGCTTTTTCTATTAATGATGTCACTGTTGCGTCAAAAGGGGCCTCATAATTTTTTAGAAATTGGGAGGCACAGGTGGTCTTTTCCCCTTTAATGTGCATATTGTCTTTAAGAATAATAGGGATAGCCCCTAGTTTTCCGATCTCTTTTTTTAAATGGAGTTTGGTGTCAAGTTCCTTAGCCTTAGCAATTGCTCTTGTTTCTAGTAGAGCTAAGAGAGATTGAATTTTAGGCTCAAAAGTGTGAATTCGATTGATAAAATAGCGAGTAATTTCCTCTGCTGAGATCTCTTTTTTAAGAAAAAGGGCGTTTAATTCTATGGCTGTTTTTTTATACACGTAAGTTATTCTTCCTTAATCACTGGTGGAACTTTTAGCATGGCTGAAATTTTTGCTGGAGCCCCTGCCAAAAAGAGTTCTCTTGGGTAAAGTCTTTCCGCAACATCTTCACGAAGAGGCGCTTGCATATCCTCAAGGACATGGGAGCAAGGTTCAATGCCGCTTGTGTCGACTTCATTCAGTTTTGCAACTGAATTCAGGATGTTTTGCAGATTAGTAAGTAGCTTATTCTCTTCATCATCGGTTAGACGAAGACGGCTAAGTTTTTCTAGCGCTTTAAGTTCTTTTTCGTTAAGCATGCACGCAATTGTAAGAGCTTTCTTTCTTGTTGTCAATAATGCTCTTTACAACTTAAGTTAAAAGTATACAAGGAGGATATTATGCATATTTTTAAGTACATTGTTAAAATTTTGGTCATTATTGGAGCTTTAGACCTCGGAGTCATGGGGTTAACCAATTATGATGTTATAGGAAATGTTTTTGGTGGAATGTCAATGCCCATGATGACTTACGGTATGGCCCCAAGGGTTGCATTCGTAATTATAGGAATTGCAGGTGTTTTATGCCTGATTTGCTGTGTAAAAAATTGCTGTTGCAGCAATGGTAAGAAAAAAGATAAGGGTTCTGGCGGCGGTTGCTGCAGATAATATAAGCTTTAAAAACCGCTCTTTCTATTCTAGAAGGGGCGTTTTTTTTGATTCAGTATATATTTAAAAATATATATAATCTGTCTTCATGAAACCAAATAAGTTCGCCGTTCGATTACTTATCCAAGCTGAGAAAGATGCTGTCTATTTGTGGCATTTAAATAGGGCTTCTTTTTCCAGATCGTTGCCTTCATGGGAAAGGGCAACAGTTCTATCAAGAGAAGAATTGCCGGGCAGGCAGGTTCGTGTCGTAGTTGTATATCAAAAAGCTTTTCGCCGGGTGAAAGCCGTTTTTCGCATTCATTATCCGATCGGTGGTCAGATCATCCGCATCAAAGAGGAGTCAGGAACTGTAAAAAGTTTAGATTTTCAGATAGAGATAAAGTCTCTTGGAGAAAATTTATATGAACTTTTAGAAAGGGTGGAATATACCCTTTCGTGGCCCAAAATTTTTCCAGGAATTAGGAAAAAAAGATTTGATAAAAGGCTTCAGAGATTTTTTGATTATAAACATGAGATCATGATTAGAGATCTAGAACTCTTGAAACATCCCGTTAAACCTCTAAAAATTTTAGTGAGTGGAAGTAAAGGGTTAATTGGGTCTAGTTTAGTAGAATATCTTGAGGCGTTTGGTCATGAAGTTTGGAAGCTTGTTCGCAAAAAAGAGGATGTTAAGGGTCATTTCGATATTCTTTGCAATATAGAGAGTGGGGAGGTCAATAGAAGTAGCCTAGAGGGATTTGACGCGGTTGTTCATCTTTGGGGAAGAAGCATACAGGACAGATGGACAAGTAAAAATAAGCAAGAGATTCAAGAGAGCAGGTATGAGGCGACTAAGCAACTTTCTAAAATTTTAGCAAGTCTACAAAAACCCCCAAAAGCATTTCTGTGTGCTTCGGCTGTTGGATATTATGGCGATCATGGCAATGAATGGGTAGATGAATACAGTCAAAATGGAGGGCATTCTTTTTTGAGAGATGTGTGCAAAGCTTGGGAAAGCGCCTCAGAGTTTTTAAAAGTTCATGGAATTAGAGTTGTACATCTTAGATTTGGTGTCGTGTTGAGCTCAAAAAAAGGGGCTCTTTATGAGATGGTGAAAATGGTTAGAAGGGGTATTGGGGGCGTGCTGGGAAAAGGAGATCAGTATATGAGTTGGATCGCAATCGACGATGTGGCATCTGCCATATATCATACAATTTTGCACACAACTCTTGAGGGGGCTGTAAATGTCTGCTCTCCAAATCCTATTTCAAACAGGGAATTTTCTAAAAAAATTTCTATCTATTTAAAGAGACCTTTAGGGCCGAATCTACCTCCCTCTATTTTAAGATTTCTCAAGGGGGAAATGGCCGATGAATTGCTCCTCTCCTCGGTAAAGGTCTATCCCAAAAAGCTCATTGAAAGCGGATATGAATTTCAATATACTTATTTAGAAGATGCTCTTCCACATTTAATCTATTAGTAGTACAATGATTTGCTTATGGAACTTATACTCAGCAAATCTAGGTGGTTTTTTAGTGGCCTTGCCATGTTTTCGATGTTTTTCGGAGCGGGCAATATAATTTTCCCTTTAATGGTTGGCCAAGTAGCCCAAGGCAGTGTTATATATGCTTTGCTCGGACTTTTTGTAACTGCGATTTTGATTCCCTTCTCAGGTCTGATTGCTATGACGCTATTTCAAGGGGATTATGAAGCCTTTTTTTCTCGAATGGGCAAGGTTCCTGGTAAAATATTAATTTGGCTTATTTTGGGTTTAATAGGGCCATTTGGCGGAATCCCGAGATGTATCAGTCTGACTTACGCAACATTCAATGTCTATTTCCCCGATCTTAAATTAGTTGTATTTAGCTGTCTCTTTGCCGGAGCTCTTTTTCTTGCCACCGTGCGAAAGAGGAGAATTATTGATCTTTTGGGTTATCTTTTTACCCCTGTATTACTCTTTTTTTTATTTGTGATTGTTTTTAAGGGGATGACAAGTAATGGTTTTAGTTTAAGGGTTTTCCCAATGACTGATATGGCTGCGCTCTCATACGGCCTAAAAGAGGGATACAATACGATGGATCTATTGGCATCATTCTTCTTTGCTTCAATCGTCTTCCAAAGATTTAAACAAAATAGAGAGGGAGCTACCTCCAATTCAGAAATTGTCCTTGAATTTGTTAAGGCGTCAATTGTAGGAGCTACACTGTTAGCTCTTGTCTATGGTGGTTTTGCGATCACTTCAGCGGTGTTTAGTAAAGAATTGATTCACTGCCAGCCGGATCACTTACTTGGTGAAATAGGCAAGCTTGTTTTAGGTAGTTATGGTGGATTCGTCGTAAGTATGGCCGTCCTTCTCTCTTGTTTAACGACAGCTATTGCACTAACAACAATATCTGCAGATTTTATAAGAGATCAGGTGTTCAAAAATCGAATTCGTTACCAAACGTCAATCCTTTTAGTGGTAGGAATTTCAGTGATAGTTTCAAGTTTGCAATTTTCAGGAATTGTGAAAATCTTAGCGCCAGTTCTTCAGGTCTGCTACCCATCGTTACTAGCTCTTTGCCTATTTAATGTTTTGCATCAACTCTATGGTGTAAAACTCGTTAAACTTCCTGTCTATTTTATTCTAGTTCTAGTCATCATTGGACAATTAATTTAAATAAGCTTGATATTATTTTGTAGTACACTCTAGAATTTTAAATTTTATGGGGCCTGCAATGCGTATCTTTGCTTATTTGTTAGTTTTCAGTTGCGCATCGCTTTTTGGAGACAAGATAGGCCTCTTAGTCATGGCCACAGGAAAATATACTCAGTTTATTCCTCCTCTAATTGAGTCCGCTGAAAAATATTTTTGTAATGGGCATGAGGTCACCTATTTTGTATTTACTGATGGCCCTATTGAATTAAATGAGCCTCTTGCAAAGAGCTCTAATTTAGTCTGCATTCATCAAATTAGGCTGGGTTGGCCCTACGATACTATGCTTCGCTACCATGTCTATCTAAAGAGCCGCGATATTTTAGAGAGACAAGATTATCTTTTTGCCTGCGATGCAGACATGTTATTTGTCGATTATTGTGGGGATGAGATTTTAGGGAAAAGGGTAGCAACGATACATCCAGGCTACTTTGGCAAACCAGGTCCCCATGGTGAGACAGATTCTCGTTCTAAGGCATTCATTCCAAAGAAAAACAGGAAGAATTATTATGCGGGTGGTTTTTATGGAGGAACAGCTAAAGAGATGCTTACCATTGCAGAGGTCAACGCCTTTTATATTGATCAAGATTTGACTGAAGGAATTATTGCAAAATGGCATGATGAAAGTCATTGGAATCGTTACTGCGTAGATCATCCGCCTACTGTTATTCTATCCCCATCTTATTGCTATCCTGAGAGCTGGGATTTGCCTTGTAAAAAGAAATTACTAAAAAGGTAGTTGCAAAATTATCGCAAAAGAAAATACCCTCACCTAAAAATCATTCCTCAAGCTTATTAGGGGGTGAAGAAGAGAGTGGTTTCGAAATGATTTTCTTCTTTCAGATAAAGTGATTTAAGCAATCCCTCTACAGGTTGTTTATAGATGAGGTTATCCAGAAGGAATTTTTTTTGAAAGATGATAAAGAATGAATCTGTAAAGAGTTCAGGGGCTTTAAGAGCGCTAGCAAAGGAAAGAGCCGCAATGGATTCTTTCAATTGTATGCTTCCTTGATGAGGTGAAGATTGTCCAAGAAAGAAATTTACTGAGCTAGATAGCTCCATTTCTTTAATGCAATCTAAAGTATTAATGGGTTCTGTTAAGACAAAATTATCAGTTGCAATAGCTGTGTAGTCGGAAGAATTTTCTAATAGATCTTTAAATGAAAGCTCAGCTTTTAAGACAAATGTAACTGTTGGATAAGTATTTGATAACTCTATATAGGCTTTCTGTTGAGACGGGGTAGAAGCATTATAGAGGACATATATCTCGTTCAAGGGGGAGATGTTGGAAATGGTCGCTTTTAAAGTTTTTGAGAGGGTCTCTGGGGTATCATTTGATATAACAATTAGTTTAGGGGGAGTTTGCATTTTAAGAGATTTAAGGTTTCTTGGATCGAAGGGACTATCTAACGGTTTATATTTTTCTTTAGTTTTTAGATAGTTCATCAGATTGACTTGAAGGCTAGAAAGGACTATGTTTTCTCTAATTGGATTACTGTCATTAATAATATAGAGCACATCAGGGATAAAGAGGGAATGAGTGGGTGACATTTCAATCATGGGAATCATAAAAGCAAAATCATCAGCTGAAGGGAGAAATTTTCCTTGGTATAAAAGGTCCTTTAGTTTGATCTTCTTAAAGAGGCCTGCATAAAACGTTCTTATCATGCTAATATTAAATTGAAGGTCTCTAGCTCTATTATTAAGCAAATCATCGTCAGAAATGATTGAGCCGTCTTTTTTTTCATATTTTGGATGATTGATTGCTGATCCATATGTAAGCCAAACATCTGGATTTTGGTAGTAATGATTGAGTTCTTTTAGCACATTTCTATGAGAAATCCAATCATCTCCGTCTAAACAAACAATAATTTCATCATCATTGCATGAAGTGTAGGCGCGATAGAGATTAAAAAGTTTTAATTTACGCATATCATTGTGAATAAGAGTCACTCGCTCTTCTTGATTGCGTTCTTTTATAAACTTTTGGACTTTTTCATAGGTTTTATCTGTTGAACAGTCATCTACAAAAATTATTCGGTAATTATCATAGGTTTGGTCAAGAATAGAAAAGAGATTTCGTTCACATACCGTTTCGTTATTGTAAGAAGTAATGACAACAACAAATGTTTTTTTTTCAGTGACAGGATATTTGGCGAGGAGATTTTTCATAATTACATTCTCCTGTTTTGGAACATGATAAGTGGAACGATTTCTCCATTTGTGTATTTTCTTTGGAAGTTTTACGGACGCAACTAATATTGATACGGTTATAAGAATTATAAAGGCTGTAATATGCTTTTTCATCACAAATATTGTATCTAAAAATGCGTAAAAGTATAGCAATATTTTTGAGAGGTAGATGTTTTGAAGAAATGTTCCTGCAGACGGAATGCGCTTTAGAGGGCAATTTTCTGCAAGTGCTTACATAGTCATTTGACTCCTAATAATGACGTTCGCTTTAAAAAATGGAAAAGAGTTTAATATCATTATGTAACTAATAGTTAGCGGCATTACACTGAATCGATAGCTTTGGTTTGTTTGTTTAATTATAATAAGTTAATTATGACTTGTAAAATTAACTCGTCATATCTATTTTTAAGTATATGAGAAAAACTTTAAAAATAGATAATTAAATGCAAAATAAATGGTTTAATCCGTTTGAGGTCTTAACAAATCCTAGAGGATTTATTCACAAGGCGTTGTGTAAGACTAGAAAAGCGAGTCCTATTATTGCTTGGCTTTTGGGGATGACCTATCTTTTTGGAAAGGCATATACATTTGGGCTGGGTAAGACATACGCACTTAGTCACATAATCGTGTTTTGTATTGTTTTTGCAATTCCTATTGGCTATTTTCTATTATATATTACGTCGTTCCTCCTCTATTGGGTTGGGAAAATTTTTAAGGGGATTGCCACCTTTGATGAGATCTTTGCTGCATTTGTTTGGACACGGGTACCAGAGGGTTTTATCCTCCTTGGATGGTTCGGTTTAGTCTATTTTTTTGGTGCATCTGCATTTACTAGTGCTGTTATAACTGCGACTCCTATCCCATTGATAGTAATTGGATTGATAGGATTACAAGTCGTTTTTGCCGTATGGCAAGCTATTATTCTTTTTCACGCTCTTGGAGAGGTGCAAAGAATTTCTGCTTGGGTTGCTGTATGGAACGTACTATTTACTTGGATATTATTATTTTTTATAGATTTAAGTTTTAATTGGTTGCTAATCAAAGGATTTGATTGGGCGCCACTTGCAAACCTGTTATTTTCATAAGGAAAGGAAAGATGAGAAACTATTCTAAATTTTCACGAAGAGCATTTGCGGCCTTTATAGGTATTATGCTGGTAGCTCAGCCTATGAGTGCAAAGCTTTCTGATCATCTTTCATTTTTTGGAGTGAAGCAGGCTGATGATGTACAGTTTAAGGACTGGAAAAAAGCCTCTTCAAAAGAGGGGAGATGTAGCGCAAGCTTTCCAAAAACACCTGAGACTATTAAGCAAAAGGTGCCGATGAAGGGTGAGGAAAAAGAGCTTCAGTATTATGTCTATGTAGCTGACTTTGACAGAAAAGCAGTCTTTATGATGCTCATTGCAGAGTATCCGGGAATTGTATCTGAAGAGAATGCGGTCAAGAATCTAGAGCATTTTTTAAATACATTAATAGCGCAAAACCCCAATAATAAGCTTCTTTTTGCGGATCTTGTCGATGTCAATGGCTTTCCAGGTATGGATTTTTTTATTCAATCAGATCAGATCTATTTTAAAGGAAGAGCAATTCAAGCAAACAACACGCTCTATCTACTAGCGATGGAGTGCGAGATAGTTAATTATCATGAAGATCATTGCCAATATTTTATTGAGTCGTTTCAGTTAGATAAGTAACTGTTCAGTAGTTTTGAAGTGGGTCTTTGCAACAAGGGGGAGTTTTTCTGTTCCATAAAGGGATAGGAATTTTCTTCCAGCAGCAAGGACCTCTTTGCTAGCACCTTTTGGAAAAATCATTCCGTGTTCATGAGATAGTTTATCAATTCCGGATACAAAAGCATCTCTAGCTAATATAGAGGCCGCAGCAATTACTGGATCGCTTTCACCTTTGTGACTTTGTGTTAGATCAAGTTCTAGTCGCTTTGCCTTGAGGGCATTTTCAACGACGTGTTTGCTTGCGAACTGGTCAATATTCGCCTTCTTGCATCCAGTTTGAATGGAAAGTTTTTCGATAGCAGTTGCATGCCCCCATGCAAGAAGGGTATTGAGGTTCTTAAATTTTTTATAGAGTTCGTTATATTTCTCGGGATAGATAATCACACATTCATAAGCGCAACGGGCTTTGATAATTTTTGCAATTTTTTTAATAAGCGGATCGCCTAGTTTTTTAGAGTCTTTAACTCCGTTTTTGATTAGATAGTCAATTGCATCGCCATCTGCGTAGACCCCTGCTATGCAGAGAGGCCCAAAAAAATCACCCTTGCCCGCCTCATCAATTCCGATTCTGGGAGTCTTATCAAGCGCTGCTGCAGGATAGGAGTAGTCAAATGATTTAAGGATTTCAGGTTCTAAATAGTATTTAATAAGTGAGTCTTTCTCTTTACCTTGAACAACCAATTTTCCTGACTGATATAGTGTTAGGGAAATGCCATCTTTTTTAGCTGAAAAAATCGAGTAGGGAGGAACAGTCAAAACAAAACCGTCAGAAAGAAGATGATCCTTCATTTGAGTTGCTAAATTCAGATCAATCTCTGTCACAAAAGAATCATTCATACGGGCACATTCTAGCAAAGATTGCAGATATTGTCTATTTGAGATAGAGTTGAAAAGACCCGAGGTATACATATTATGATTACTGATGCAAAAAAAGTAGGTGAGCTCTTTCGAGCTAGACGAGAGGAGAGGAAGATTTCTCTCAAAGAGATAGAAAGCTCTACATCAATTCGAGCAAATTATTTATCTGCGATAGAAGAGGGCGCGTTTGAAAAATTTCATGCAACCGTATATTTATATGGTTTCATGAGGCAATATGGGACGTTTTTAGGTCTCGATGTTGAAAAAATGGCTAGAGATTTTCCAGAAGTGTTCAAGATGCCAAAAGAAAAGCATGATTTTGCATATGGTATAGGGACGCTTGAAATGAGAGGAAATTCTTCTCATGGAATTAAGTGGGTTCCAAATCTGCTTTGGGCAGCTGGAGTTGCGATTGTTCTTTTTCTAGCATGGTGGCTTGCAAAAAAAATAGGACTTCTTGTCTAATAGACAATTTTAGAAAAGAGAGGTTTTATGCAGGATTCTATAGGCGATTTTCGAATATTGAAAGTAATTGGTCAGGGGACGCTTGGATCTCTTTATCTTGGTGAACACAAGTTTCTAAAAAAACGATTTGCACTAAAAATGCTTCCTAAAGAGGTTTCAGAGGACCCTGTTTTTATGCAGGCATTTGAGGCCGAGATTGGAAAAATTGCACTTTTAGAACACATGAATCTTGTAAAAGTGCATACGGTCTCTAAAGATAGCGACTCCTATTTTCTTGTGACCGATTTTATTTCAGATATTTCAGGAGAGGGGAGAAACCTTTCACACTACTTAGGAAGTCTAAAGAGTAGGCTTTCAGAAAAAGAGATCATCTCTTTGCTTAAACAGGTTGCATATGGGCTCGACTATATTCATAAAAATGACCTCTCTCACGGCTCCTTAAAGTTAAATAATATCTTAGTTGGTAGAATAGAAGAGGGAATTCCACATCTCTATTTAAGTGATATTGGGTTGAATGCAATTCTGGGCCAAGGGATGATTCTTTCGAAGATGTATCAAGTGGTTGCAAAGACACTTGAAATAGATCAGACAATTACAGGATTAGAAAGCGAATCTCCCTATACAGAAAAGAGGGGAGATCTTAAGGTTCTAACTAAATTACACAGATCTTTTCTACAAAGTTATGCATTTTTAGCTCCAGAGCAAAAGCTCGGTGGAAATGAGTCTTTATACGGACCTAAGTCAGATGTGTATGCATTTGGACTTTTGACTTATTTTCTCTTGATGGGATATATGCCTGAAGGCTGCTTTAAAATGCCTACAACAGAACTTTCTGGCTTTACATGTGATTGGGATCTCCTGATCAAAGCAACTTTAAAACAAAACCCATTAGAACGATGTGATAATCTGACAGATCTCTTAGATAAAATTGTCCCTAAAGAACTTGGAGATATCGAACGAAACTTAAAACGAGTCTCTCCTGTAAGAGAAGTCGAAACATTTAGAGAATATGTGCCCGAATCAGAACCAGCTCCGGTATATGTAGCTGCTACGGCATCAACAGAGCCGGCTCCGAAGCCAATTATTCAGCCATCGGTATTGAAAAAGTTTGAGTATGATGAGGATCCAGGTGCAATCTTTGAGACTAAGTTAACTGTTACTCAATATAAGCCGAAAGAGAAAGAGATAACCGATCAAGAACCGATGTTAACAGAAATGATTGTTATTGAAGGTGGTGAGTACTTTCGAGGTGATAATGCCGGTGCTCGAGATGAAAAACCACGTCATAAAATCCAGCTCTCAAGTTACGCAATCGATGTCCATCCAGTTTCCAACGAACAGTTCGTAAGATTTTTAGATGTAATGGGATGTGAAAAAGACTCTAACAATAATGACATGATCAACCTTAAAGAATCGCGCATCAAACGCTCAAATGGAAAACTCAGTATCGAATCAGGCTACACAAAACACCCCGTTGTTGGTGTCAGTTGGTATGGCGCAAGAGCTTACGCACATTGGGTTGGTAAGAGACTTCCAAGTGAAGTAGAGTGGGAAATTGCAGCATCGCAGGGGCTTGAAGACAATCTCTATCCTTACGGTTCTGAAATAGAGAGAACCCAAGCAAATTTTTTCAGTTCCGACACAACCCCCGTCATGAGTTATCCTGCTAATCCAAATGGACTCTTTGATATGGCCGGAAATGTCTACGAATGGTGTGAAGATTGGTATGGATACAACTACTATGAACTCTCCATACAAGAGCCTCTCAATCCAAAAGGCCCCGCCCAAGGCGTCTACCGCGTACTCCGCGGCGGCTGCTGGAAGAGTCTCAAAGACGACCTCCGCTGCTCCCACCGCCACCGCAACAATCCCGGCAGCCTTAATAGGACTTACGGATTCCGTTGCTCTGCCGATGTCGGTTAATTTAGCTTTTCAGTTGCAAACCTGATTTCACTTTTGGTTGTTCATAAATATTTTTAAGAAGGCGCCTAGTCCGACTATTGAAAGAGCTTGAGTAAATAAGATGCTAAAAAAGCTTTTTTTTATTAAAGTAAATTTTTTACTAGAACTCAGGTCTTATGCAAAAAATTATTTTTGGCGCTCACCTTTTCTTAATAGTAAATATTCATGCCACTAATTATCCAGTGACTACTACTGCTGATTCAGGGGATGGTAGTTTGCGCGCGGCTGTGGCATTAGCAAATGTAGCTGGTGATACAATTACCTTCTCTCTTTTACCTTCCTCAATCATTTTATTAACAGGGGATTCAATTCTCTTAAGTAATGCAATTACAATTGACGGAACAATTAGCGGTGGTAATGTTCAGATATCGGGAAGTAATCAGACAAGACCTTTTATTGTAGAAGGTGGGTCGCCAACTATTTCTAATTTAACCATTATTAATGGCAAGGCGTTAGGTGGTAATGGAGGGAATAGTACAGCGGGCGGTTCTGGTGGAGGCGGTGCTGGTATGGGAGGAGCTGTTTTAGCAGATGCAAATGTAACTTTATTAAATGTGGTCTATGGGACCAATCAAGCGATTGGAGGTGATGGAGGAGGAAATGCAACTTCAAGTCTTCAAGGTGGCTCTGGTGGAGGCGGTCTTGGTGGAAATGGCGGTAGTGGTAGTGCTAATCCTGCTCAATTAGGAGGGGGTGGCGCAGGAGGAGAGCTATTAAGTCAAGATGGTTCTACAGCAACATCTGATACCGGCGCAGCAGGGAGCGGCACAGGAGGAGCAGGAGGAAATGGGGGTTCTTCAGGTCTAAGTGGTAATGCGGGTGGTCGATTTGGAGGAGGAGGAGGTGGTGGTGGGAGTAGTGCTAATGCAGGGCCATCGCCAGTTGGTGGTGCGGGTGGATTTGGAGGAGGCGGAGGCGGCGAAGGAGATTCTTTTGACCAGGGAATTCGATCCGGAGGAGGAGCTGGAGGATTTGGAGGAGGGGGTGGCGGTGTGTCACAGGGTTCTAATGCTTCCGGAGGGTCTGGAGGCTTTGGTGGAGGGACTGGTGGGTATGGAACTGGTGGGAGTACAGGAAATTCGGGAGGTGGAGGAGCTGGACTTGGGGGAGCAATAGTTGTAACTTCTTCTAGCGCAACCACAATTTCCTATACATCAAATCCAACTTCTCCATTCTCAACGGGTGGTGTAAATAGTGTTACAGCGGGAGCTGCTGGAACAGGCGGAGCTGGAGGAACAGCTGCGACAGCTGGTCAGGCTCTTGGTGTTGATCTGTTCATTCAAGGAGGTAGTACGCTTGCTTTTAATTTAAGCTCAGGGGTAACCCTTACCATTCCAAGTGTAATTCAGAGTGATACATCTGGAAGTTCATCAATTATTCAAAATCTTGGACCGGGAACGCTTGATTTTTCTGGTCAAAGTCATAACTTTAAATCTGATATCCAGATGAATAGCGGTATTTTATATATTACGGGAGCTTCAAACTTAGGTCTTTCAACAAGTTCTCTTACTTTTAATGGGGGTATTCTCAAGGCTGATGGTACATTTACAATTCCACAAACTTCAACACTTAATGCAGGTGGGGGTACATTTCAAATTGATTCAGGCACTGTGACTCTTTCTGCCACTTCTACAGGTACGGGTGGATTAACTAAGACGGGCGCAGGAGCTCTGACATTAAGTGGAGCAAGTGCAAATACATATTCAGGACTAACAACAGTAAGTGCTGGAACACTATCACTTAATAAGACAGTAGGTGTTAATGCGATAGGAGGCAATGCGACGGTCAGTGGGGGTACATTAGCATTAGCTGCAGCAGGTCAGATTCCAAATACATCAACTGTGACGCTTAGCGGAGGAACATTTGATTTAGGTGGAAACTCTGAAACAATTTCAAGTCTTAATTTTACAAGCGGAACGTTG
>CANJWO010000035.1 GCA_947478685.1 Chlamydiota bacterium
AATTTTACTGCGTCTGTATCCCTTGGGTTCCATTCGCTTGCATCGCTCGTGTGAAAACACACGGCCTGCTTCAGCGCCGGCTAATGCCTAATGAAACCCAAGGGCACATACTGTGTAAACTTATCAATGTAAATTTAATTCACTATAATAAACCATAAAGGGAATACCATTATGAATTCAATATTCCAAAGCGGGACCTTATTTTGCCCACCACTTACTTTAGAAGTATTTGATATCGAGAGGTTTGAGTCTATCTCAACCCCTTTATCAGGAACTTCAT
Organism: Chlamydiota bacterium; assembly: GCA_947478685.1. GTDB lineage: Bacteria > Chlamydiota > Chlamydiia > Chlamydiales > 2-12-FULL-49-11 > VGMD01. Next base: position 281 of record CANJWO010000035.1, read on the forward strand.
CAACTACTTTAACACCTGAGCTCTCCCCCTTTAACCTAGCCCTCCCAAAATTTAGTGAGAAGCGATATATTTTCGAATCTGGCCACCCTACTTCACCCGCTCCAACCACCCCTCCCAAATTAAACTCATTAATGCAATCTCATTTAGATCACTTAACAACGTCAGGCGATAAACTAAGAGAATTTCAAGCGTTAGTTCAAATATTAAAATGCCCCCTCTATAAAGAATTTTCTGATCAAGGTAATTATATTAGAGCAATAGCGGCTAGCTACATAGACACTCTCTCCGACAACTTCTTTTTTATTCTTGATCTTAAACGTTTTGTAATTACTCCAGATGATCTCTGTTCTCAATTGGAAGAGCGCCTGAGCATTTCTCCTAGAGTCGCCTATGAAGAATTTGTCGCCTCATTTCCGGAGCCTAATTTACTTGCCGAAGACTCCCCTGAAATGCTCACATTTGTTTCCAAATTTGTAGTCTTGCTCTTCGATCTTAGCGCAAGCAACGAATCAATAGATAATTGGAATAAAGCTGATATAAAAGAAAAGCTTATAGAGCTCTGGTCTAGCTTCGATTTTGAAAAACAAGAATCGATCATAAAAAGGCTTAATATTTCAGATCTAAAAGGGCTTTCAAGCGGAAATTTGAGAGCGATTTGCTACACAAAGCCTAAGTTCTAAGAGGATTGGGAATTGATGGCAGAGAGTTTTTTCCATCCTTGGTAGAGAAAGAGTGCTGAGACTAAAAGATAGAGTGGCCAATACTTGCTTTTCCATTCAAGGGAGACCTTCCCTTGATCGGATAGGAAAAAGAGGAGAAAGCTCAAGGTAAATAACCAGCCGCCGATTGAAAGGAGAAGGATGGAGCCTAGCTTGTTTCCCTCGTCTAGATCTGTTCTTGGATCTGTTTTCATGGAGGATGCCTTCTCTCTTGTTTTCTTCTCTTCTTTTGGGGGCTCTTCGATCTCTTCTCGCTCTTCCGGAGAACTAATCCCAAAACGGCTTGAGCTTCTATCTGGAGAATATGGAGGCTCATAAAGACCTGCTAAACTGTCTTCTGTTTGATAAGGTGTTCTGGCCTTTGTCGAACCTTTAACAAAGGAAGATCCGCAATATCTACAATCTTCTGCCTCAATCGGAACATTCCCTTCGCAAAAGGGACACATCTTCACTTTCTCTTTCAAGCCCATCTCCTTATCTTACCGATTACAATTGATTTTTAGAAGTTTTTTGTATATACAGAGGAAATGGAATACGATCTTATTGTCATTGGCGGAGGCCCGGGCGGTTATGTCTCAGCGATTAAGGGGGCGCAACTTGGACTAAAAGTTGCCCTAATTGAGAAGGAAAAAGTTGGCGGCACTTGTCTTTTACGTGGGTGCATTCCTACAAAAACTCTTTTGGCAAACGCTCATGTTGTAGGAGTTATCCAATCTGCCAAAGATTTTGGCGTTACAGTTGATGGCTTCAAAATCAATTACGCTCAAATGAAGGCACGAAAGGATCAAGTCATTGATACTCTATGCAAAGGGGTGGCGCATCTAATTCAAAGTAACGGGATCGATCTTTTCACTGGAACAGCCTCGTTTGTCTCTCCAAAAGAGATCAAAATTCGAGGAGAAAAAACCCAAACAATTAGAGGAAAAAAAATTGTCATTGCAACCGGTTCAATCCCTTCAAATATGTTATCAGCACCTGTCGACTATCACCGAATTCATGATTCAACTTCAATCCTAGAACTTACCAAATTACCTAAATCCCTTTTAATACTGGGAGCCGGCTACATCGGTTGCGAATTTGCCTCTCTATTTTCTGAGCTCGGAGTGCAAGTAACTCTTGTTGAATTTCTCCCTGGCATTGTATGGACTCAAGGAAAAACGATTTCTGAATTTCTTACAAAGGCATTTCTCAAGAAAGGGATCACCCTTAAATGTAATCTAAAAATGGAGAAATGCAAAGTATTGGAAGAGGGAGTCTCCCTTGAATTAAACGATGGAAGTTCTCTTGAAGGGGAAATGCTCCTCGTCTCTGTCGGAAGAAAACCGTATACCGATGAACTCAATCTTGGCGCTGCAGGACTTGGAACAACAGCAAATGGATTTATTACAGTGAATGAGAAAATGGAGACCGAAGTCCAAGGAATTTATGCAATCGGAGATGTAACAGGGAAATCGATGCTAGCCCACTCAGCTTCCCATCAAGGGATGATCGCAGCCCTCAACGCTACATGTAAATCGGAAAAAATGCACTATGAAGCAATACCTGCAGTTATCTTCACCGATCCAGAAATTGCAACTGTCGGCTATACACTCGAACTTGCAAAAGAAAAAGGATTTGATGCAATCAGCAGCAGATTCCCTTTCGCAGCTCTTGGTAAAGCTCAAGCAGGGAGAGAGACAGATGGTTATGCAGAACTTGTTTCGGAAAAAAAGACAGGGAGAATTTTAGGCGCCTTTCTCGTTGGGAGCAATGCAGGAAATCTTATCTCAGAAATCACATTAGCAATCGACCACGAAATTACCCTCGAATCCCTTGCAAATACGATTCACCCTCACCCAACGCTATCTGAGGCCTGGATGGAAACAGCTCTTCTTGCCCTAAATAGACCCATTCACATGCCCCCGGTCAAAAAATGACAGATGCATTATTTGACGCAAAGCCCGTGCTAAAGAGACAAAATCGCCTTCCTCAAAACCCAGATAGTGAGTCAAAAGGGCGATTCCCCAAATGGCTCCACATGCCAATGCTTAAAGGGCAAAACCTCTTTTCTACTGATAACATTTTAAAAGAGTACCGGCTCAATACCGTATGTGAAGAGGCTAAATGTCCAAATCGCCTAGAATGCTATTCAAAAAAAACAGCAACCTTCCTACTTCTTGGGAAAGAATGCACAAGAGCTTGTGGCTTTTGCGAAATCGATTTTGCAAAAACCCCAAAACCTCCAGAAGAGGACGAGCCTATTCGAGTCGCCCTCTCAGTAAAACATCTTGGCCTTAAACATGTCGTCCTTACAATGGTTGCGCGCGACGATCTTCCCGATGGCGGCTCTAGCCACCTTGTCAAAGTCATCCACTCAATACGAAAAGAAAACCCGGGCGTCACAATCGAAGTGCTCACCTCAGATTTTGCAGGCAACTTAAACTCTGTCGATGCAGTTTTAGATACCCATCCAGAAATTTTCAATTACAACATCGAAACTGTCCGAAGACTTACCCCCTCAGTACGCCATAAAGCTACCTACGACAGAACACTAACGATATTAAATCATATAAAAACCTCTAAAAAAGCCCTCTTTGTTAAATCAGGACTAATGATCGGCCTTGGAGAGACCACAGAAGAGATTCATGAAACAATTAGCGACTTAAGAGCAAACGGTGTCGACATCATTACGATGGGACAATATTTGCAACCCTCAAAAAAGAAACTCTCAGTTAAAGAATTTATTTTACCCGAAACTTTCAAAGCATACGAGACTTACGCTTACTCCATCGGAATAAAGCACATCTACGCCGGCCCCTTTGTCCGCTCCAGCCATAATGCCGGCGATCTATTAAAAATCCTTACCGCAAAAACTTGAGAAGTTGCTATAGTAGGTTCTTATGGAAATTCCTTTATTAGATGAGATGGATTTAGAGATTTTGATGCACAGAGATGCCCATTTTGGGGGCAATTTTGGTATCATGATCGAATATTATGAAAATGAAGGGGTCGGTGTAATGCCCGATTTCGAGCTTGAGCGGATCATTGAGCTTCAGGCTATCCAAGAAGAACTTGGAGAGAACCTCTCAGCCAAACTACTCTCAATGCCAGCATTTGAAGAGATAGCAAAAGCAAAAGTGCTCTATCTCAAGTTACAACAGGTCTATGAGGACAAAAAAGCTACCATCCCTACTCTGATTAGCGATCTCATTCTGACTGAGGAAGAAGAACCTATGGAAGAGATCACCTCTATCATCAAAGAGGGGGAAAAAATGGTCGAACCCCTCATCCAGCTAATCGATTCTTCCGACTTTTACAACCCCCTTTTCCCAGGTTACGGAAGAACTCCAGCTTTTGCTGCCGTCTGCCTTGATAAAATAGGCGATCCAAAGGCAATCCCCCACCTCTTTAGCGCCCTCGGTGGAGAAAACCTCGACCTAGAAGAAATCTTTATCTCTTCACTTGTCGCCTTCGGCACACCCGCTAAAACCTTCCTCCTCAAAAGACTTGTCGGAAAACCTCTCAACAAAGACAACCTCAATGCCGCAATCGCCCTCGCCTTCTTCCCTATAGATGAAAAAATTGCAAAGGCAGCCCTAAAACTCCTTGGTGACGAACAAAACCTTTCCAACGAATCCTTTGCCCCCTACCTTATCTGCCTCTGTGAAGGCCTCGAGGATCCAGCTGAACGCAAAGCGTTCAAAGACCTCACCAAACAGCCCTCATTTCCAAAAGAGCTCAAGCTCGACGGCCAAACTATCCTCCATTCGTGGCAATAAATATAGACTAAAGTGTTTGTAGCTTTGGATAAGGCGGCAATGATCTGATGTAGAGATTTAGGTCGTATTGTTCTTGCGCGCGGAGTTTGTCGTCGTTGAGGGGGGTCTCTCTATTGTAGATGTAGAGGATGCTGGGGATGAAGATGGCGTGCTGACGGGCCATTTCGACCAGGGGGAAGAGGATGGCGAGATCCCAAGCGGAGGGGAAGAACTGGCCATTGTAGAGGAGGTCCTCTTTGTTGATTTTTTTGAAGAGGCCGGCGTAGAAGGTGCGGAGGTGGGAGAAAAACCAATCGGTATTTTTGGAAAAGAGGCCGACATTGCGCAGGTTTCCATGCTTGAGGTATGTTTTAAAGAGGGGCTCTCTACAGATACCGATCTCATATTTTGGGTAGGTCATGTATTGACCATAAGTGAGCCAAACGTTTGGATCGTTGTAATACCGATTGAGCTCTTTTAGGACATTTCCATTAGAAAGCCAGTCATCTCCATCAAGGAGGACCACAATTTCATTATCATGACAAGAGTGGATTGCATAGTAAATATTAGAGAGTGCCTTCTGATTTGTCTCATTGCGAATAAGCGTTACTCGGTCTTTGGCATTGTGATTCTCAATACATTTTTGTGCTATTTCATAGGTCTTATCTTTTGAACAATCATCTATATAAATCACGCGGTAATTGTCATATGCTTGATCTAAAACAGAGCTGAGATTCTTGTCGACATAAGCTTCATTATTATATGAAGGGATGATAACAACAAAAGGCTTGCTCTCTTTTACTTGTCTTGCATCGATCGGCTTATAGGAAGAGTGGGCTATTGCTCTATGGGCAAGCTGACGTCTCACCATCTTTCCGGTGGAGAGAAAGAGGATCATAAAAATAATGAAGGCAAAAAATATTTTTTTCACGGCAATCTCATCCACAGTATTGCTACTAAAACAGACAGAGCAATAATTGCCCCTGCAAGAATACCAAATAATAGATGCATCCTTTTCATCATCCGGTGAAGTCGATCTTTTAGATATTGTTCGTGATGGCTCATCTCTTCTGTATACCAGGCACCAACCATATCTTCTTTAGCCATCAGGCCATACTCTCTCTCAATTTCGTTAAAGTATCCTGCAGGAAAAATAATTCCCTTAAAATCAGGATCTTTAATACTCTCTAAAACTGTTTCATGAAAAGCTGAAAAAAGACGAAGTGTCACCCTTTTTTTAACTGAATCAACATCTTTACCAGGGTACTTTGTTTTTATCTCATCCCAATTTGCTTCGGCACGTTTCAATGCCTTTCTCAAAATCGGGTGCCCCTTTTTTGCCCCAATAATGCTATTGCGCATGATTGCAGAGCGCTGAATTACAGGATTACCAGGAGTTAGCAGTCCTCCATAAAATGGATAAGATCTATGCAACCCTGCAAAACTTGTTCGACACTCCATATCGTGATCGACATAGACTCCCCCCATCTCATCCAATGCAAGCAATCGTATTAAATCCGATCTCTCACCAAAATTATCGCTCTCATCATAAAGTCTCTGAAACTCGCCAAGCAATGATGGTCCAACTAAATGCTGCTCTATTCTTTCGGGCAGGGCTCCATGTTCACGATCGCTCCAAAAAATAGCCCTCCAAGTTGGATGCCTATCGATCCACCCCGCTAAATACTTTCTCGACTGCTCTGGATACTCTTTAGGCCCAAGCCAAATAAAATGAAGTATTTCAGGAATCAACACCTCATCACTGCTAGAATCACCCAGAAAATTGCGCTCAAAAAGGTGTGCAAACTCCTGCAAATGAACCAAATCTTCCTTGGTCTTCACGTACTTCCAGCATCGCTTACCCTTCCCCATCAACTTCAAAAAATCAGCTTGTCCCATGACTAACTACTATAACATCGAAATGGCTTTTTCTGAAAAATATTTATAATTTCACTATGCTTCGGTATAGCCAGTTTCGGCCATTGTGTATTCAAGATTCCTGAGGAATGTACTTTTTCGGCCTTCTAATGTTTCTAAAGAGTCGGTAGAATTTCTAGTATACTCCCTTGGAATCTCTAGTTGTGAAAAACAGGTATGAGCCATACATAAAGCTCCACGGCAGCCCAAAAAGGTAATATTTGTATTAGCTTTAATTGAAGATTCCCCTGTTATACAAACTAGAAGTTTCTTTATCCACTCTGTATCACCAGATTCAAATTTCTCCCGTATAATCTCTTTTAGAAACTGAACCTTTTCTTCCACAACTTGATTTACACCCGATCCCATTGTGAAACATCCTATAACGCTTTCTGCCGTTAAGGGAGCTCCTTGAATTAGCGCACTAATGGTTTCTGGTGTTTTTTGACTTACTTCTGTTTTAAGAGAGTCAGAAAAGCCTTCATAAACTGCCTTTGCTGCTTTTACAATCGGTAAATAGAGATCCCTTAAGTATTCCTTTGCACCATCCACGGTAGCATCATAAGCAACTAATGCTAACACATTTTCACTTCCCTCTAACAACACCCCACTCTCAACGCTAGCGATAAGAGATCTAAGACCTTGAGCAAATGACGGATTTTGTTCTTCCGACGCAGTTTGACGTGCAACCTCTAAACATAGCAAATCTTCAGAAAGAGTCGGCTCAATAGAAAGCTTCTTGATAACTCCAAAAAATAGATCCGGCAACAGACGCCCAATGACAAATCCTTTTGATACAGCAGCAGACATCAATTGACCAAGGGAGATAAAACTATCGATTTCCTCTCTGCTAGCAGAAGGGTCTAATTGAGGAATCCCCTCCCTGCTAGTAGGAATAGCATTTTTATTTATTAATGACTTAGCAAGAACAGTTATAAATTGCTTAGAAAGCCCGCTTGCATCAATACCTGGACCAGTTTGAAAATTGTCGTCTAGAAATTTGATCCCAAAAAATTCACAATTTGTTTCCGCCAATTTCTTGAGTACTTGAGCTGGATACCTCTCAATAGCCAGAGGATGAACATAAAAATGTCCTTCCCTAAAACCCATATTTACAGGACTCGTAAGCACCTCTTGTGTCAATAAAGTCTCTCCTGCTACCCCATAATCTGGAGGCGGTGGCTCCTCTATTGAGACTAGATCTGCTATGCCTGGATCGTCTTGTGGTGGCGCGCCTGTGAGGAGTGAAGCTAACTGCACATAAGACGCATAATCTGGAGGTGGTGGCATTTCTCCCAAGTCTGCTGGTGCTGGCGGCATATAAGACGCATAATCTGGAGGCGGCGGCATATCAGATCCATAATCTAGAGGCGGCTCTATTTCAATTGAGGTTAAGGCCCCTTGTCTTGATCCAGGTTGTTGAGGAGTAAGTGGAATTATTGGCGCAAGTACTTGAGAGGGAATGCGACCTTGCCTAATAATAGTCACTTGTCGCAAGAGCCAGCTTCTTCCCCCGCTACACAAAGCCAGAGGGGGGCCGATAAAAGGGAGCGCCACAGCTCGGACAGCCCTTGATAAAGGACTATAAACTCTTGTGCTACGTCCGTCAACCTCTGGAGGTTGAATACCGTGATGATGAGTATCTGGCGGTGCCGGGCCAAACGAAGGAATAGACATTACAACCGCCTGAATTAGTCAATCTAATACCCCATAATTAATAACACCCAATTAATGTGAATTGATTTTTTAAAATCAATCAAGGGTCCAAAAATAATTTCTCTATTGAACTGTATTAATTATCCGTTTATATCGAATTATATGGCTCACAAACGAATAAAAACCGAAGAAGTAGCTTCCATTATTTTGGCTGGTGGGGAAGGGTCTCGTTTAAAACCTCTTACAGAAATTCGTTGTAAACCGGCTGTTACTTTTGGGGGGAGATATAGAATCATCGATGTGGCAATTTCGAATGCTTTAAATGCCGGTTTTAGAGATATTTATGTCCTCTCGCAATTCTTGGCTGCATCATTAAATAATTATCTTTTAGAAACTTACTCGTCTGATGGATTTTTTGGAGCTAGACTTGAAGTACTGACCCCCGAACAAAATTCCGACAATAAAAAAATGTGGTATGAAGGGACTGCCGATGCTGTTCGAAAAAATATAAAAAGACTGCTTGAAAACCCTGCTAAATACTTTGTTATTCTTTCTGGCGACCAACTATATTCGATGGATCTCGCTCATATGGTAGAGGTTGCTAAAGAGACCGATGCCGATCTACTCATTGCTACCATTCCCGTGAACGAAGTTGAAGCAAAGCGAATGGGTGTTATGAAGATAAATGATAACCTAGAAATCACCGATTTTTATGAAAAACCGAGTGATGCAAAGACCTTATTAAAATTTGCCATCGCACCTGAAATTTCAGCAAGAAGAGGAGCTATCAACGATCTTTCTTTCTTAGGCTCAATGGGAATATATATTTTTAAAAGGGAGGCATTAGCACAGCTACTTGAAGATGACCCAAGGGCCGATTTTGGCAAACACATTATCCCTTCACAACTAAAAAAAGGGAAAACTTACGCCTACATTTTTGATGGTTATTGGGAGGATATTGGGACAATTACCTCATACTATAACGCCAATATGTGCTTAACTGAAAACTCTCACGCCTGCCTCGACCTTTATAACGAAATTAGACCGATCTACTCACAATCGATCTCCCTTCCAGCTGCCAGAATTACAAATACAAGGGTATCAAATTCAATTATATGCGAAGGATCCGTTATCTCTGCCTCATCAATCTCCCAAAGTATGATCGGTCTTAAAACCTACATCGATCAAGATACCACTATCCAAAACTCAATTCTTATGGGATCCTCTTCTAGGTCAAATAAATCAAACATTCACGTCGGAAAAAATTGTCGCCTCGACAAGGTAATAATTGATGAGGGTGCTTATCTAGAAGACAATGTAACCCTAATTAACGCTGACAATATCCAATCATACGACTCTAAAGAACTCTCTATCTCCGACGGAATTATCGTAGTAAAAGCGAACGCCCGAATCCTAAGTGGCTTTACTCTTTAAATTAAGTGAGTAAGTACGCTAAAATAAAAAAATCACCACAGAGAAGACAGCCTCAACTTTAGGATTTTATAAAGAGCTATTACAAGACTTTTACTGCAATATACTTATACTCAAAATAAAGAAAAATTTTTTACCACAGAGGACACAGAGAGCACAGAGGCGCTTCGCGCAAAGAATTTGCTATTTTTTCTCTGTGTCCTCTGTGGTAAAAATATTTTTCTTGTTTCCATTATCCTTGCATAGAGTATATTAAAGGGATGAAAATTTGGGCAATTGCAGACTTACATCTATCTTTTGGCGTGCCGAATAAGAAGATGGATGTCTTTGGCGAAAGATGGGCAAATCATAGTGAGAGAATTGAGGCGCATTGGAGAGAAGTTGTTTCCGAAGAGGATCTTGTCTTAATTGCGGGCGATATTTCATGGGCCCTACATTTAGAAGATGCCGCAGTAGATCTCAAATGGATTGCAAACCTCCCAGGCACAAAGGTGATCAGCAAGGGCAATCACGATCTTTGGTGGAAATCGATGAGTAAGCTGCAGACGATTCTCCCCCCACGCATCCACCTAATTTATAACAACTCCTTTTCCTATCAAGGAGTTACAATTGGCGGGACCAGGCTTTGGGACCATTTGGATAACGATTTTGGCAAGTATATTGAATATCGCAAAGCCCCAGAGAACGTCAATGTTCACATTAAAACACATACAAAAGAAGATGAGCTTCACGATACAAAAATCTATAAAGGTGAACTTGAGCGTCTGAAAATGAGCCTTACCTGCTTAGATCCTTCTGCACACACACGCATTGCCATGATTCACTATCCACCCATCGGCTCCATAATTCGCGATACCGAAGTGACTAAAATCCTTGAGCAATACAAAATCAACTTTTGCGTCTATGGCCATCTCCATAATCTTAAACGAGATGCTCCAGTCAATTGCATACACAACGGCATCACCTATATCTGCACCTCCTGCGACTTCCTCGACTTCCATCCATATCTGATTCAATAGCTCATATTTTTTTATTGACAGATGTTGAAAATGGTGGCTAGGGTAGCCTTATGGGGAGGCCTATACTGCGAGCGGTTCAAAAATGGGGAATTTTCAAATTAGAAATCCCCGAATTTGAATTCAGCGGAGCTATTGCCGAGTGCGAGCTCTATTTACCTAGGTGAGGCCGAGGCAAATTTAAAGGCGGGGGTTTATAATGATGAAAAAACCAATTTTTGAAACGGGAGCAGTATAGAACTGCTATGTTTGTATTCCAGATTGTCCTCCTATTTATTTCGATTGCTTTGCTTGGCTACCTTCTTGTGAGTATTGTTTGGCCGGAGAAATTTTAGGATGATGACCCTTGATTGGTTTCAATTAGCTATCCTTGCCTTGGTTATTATTCTGTTAACAAAGCCAATGGGTCTCTATCTTGGCAGGGTGTTAGAAGCAAAACAGACTACAATTCTCGATCCTGTTATTAAGCCGGTTGAACGTTTCATTTATAAAGCCTGCAGAATCAATCCGTTAGAAGAACAGAACTGGAAACAATATCTTGCTTGCATTATGGGCTTTACCGTAGTTTCTATTATTTTCACTGGGTTGCTCCTAGGTTTTCAAGCCTACCTTCCTCTGAATTTTCAGGAACTTAGCGCGCCCTCTTGGCACTTAAATTTAAATACTTCAGTAAGCTTTTCTACGAACACAGATTATCAAAGTTACGGGGGAGAGACAACTATGTCCTACTTTTCCCAAATGGCAGCTCTAGCTGTACAAAATTTTATGTCTGCCGCGGTAGGTCTTGCTGTAGCTGCCTCCCTCGTTCGCGGTATTGCAAGAAAATGCATGAAAACAATTGGAAATTTCTGGGCCGATTTAGTGCGGATCAATTTATATATATTACTTCCCCTCTCTCTTCTAGCAGCCACCTTTTTTATTTCTGAGGGTGTCCCTCAAAACTTTAAGCCATATGTAAAAGCACAAACTGTAGAAGGGGTTACGCAAACAATTGTTCAAGGGCCAATTGCTTCTCAGGAGGCAATTAAAATCATTGGAAGCAATGGGGGCGGCTTTACAAATGTAAATTCAGCTCATCCTTATGAAAATCCGACCCCCCTCACAAACTTTTTTCAATTAATCCTAATCTTCTTACTACCAGCCTCTCAAATCTACTATTTTGGTAAATCAGTGGGCCACACCAAACATGCTTGGTGTATTTTTGCAGCTCTTGGAATTGTATTTGTTACAGGGGTAATCATTTGTGCATTTTCAGAAGCAGCTGGCAACCCTGAATGGATAAAACTCGGTTTAACAGAGGGAAATTGGGAAGGAAAAGAGAGTAGATTTGGTATTTTTAGTTCAAGCCTATATGCATGCACGACAACAGCCATTTCTTGTGGCGCTGTAAACTGCATGCACGATTCCCTCACTCCAATTGGAGGTCTTATCCCTATGCTTAACATAGAGTTAAGCGAGGTAATTTTTGGTGGTGTAGGAGCAGGCCTCTATAGTGTCCTTCTATTTGTCTTCCTCTCTATTTTTATTTCAGGCTTGATCATTGGAAGGACCCCTGAATATCTAGGCAAAAAAATAGAGGCATTTGACATTAAAATGACAATGCTGGCAATCTTGCCTTATGTTCTTATTGTTCATGCATTTACAGCTTGGAGTTGTTTTAGTTCTTGGGGCTTAGCCGGGCTAGGAAATAGTGGCGCTCATGGCTTTAGTGAAATGCTCTATGCATTTAGTTCGGCCGGCGCAAATAATGGTAGCTCATTTGCAGGGCTTTCTACAAACACACCAATTTATAATGTGACACTTGCAATCGCAATGTTTCTAGGCAGATTTCTCGTCATAGCCCCCGTAATTGCACTAGCTGGCTCACTTGTTGAAAAAAAGGTACACCCAAAAACGGCGGCCTCTTTTCCCGTATCAAGCTTGATATTCACCTCCCTCCTTGTTGGCATCATCTTATTAATAGGGGCATTAACCTTTCTCCCCGCTTTGACCCTGGGCCCAATTATTGAACAATTTTTTATGTCAAAAGGGATGTTTTTCTAATGAGCACAATTCCTAAAAAACTGATTTTGAAGTCTCTTATCTACTCTTTAAAAAAACTAAATCCAATTGCTCTTCTCCACAATCCAGTAATTTTTATAACAGAAATCGGCGCATTTATTACCACTATCGATTGGATTTTCTTTACAAATCAAAATGGGGCCTTCTACTTTCAAGTTGCTGTTTGGTTATGGCTTACAGTTCTATTTTCTAATTTTGCAGAGGCATTTGCAGAATCTAAAAATCAGGCGCAAGCAGACTCCCTTCGAAAAGGACGCACAGAGACAACAGCTAATCTTCGGACATCTGATGGGAGTTTTCGTACAGTAAGCTGCAAAAATCTCAAAAAAGGGGATATTGTAAAAGTAAGTGTAGGTGAAATCGTCCCAGGAGATGGAGAAATCATTGAAGGGATGGCTTCAATCGACGAATCTTCTGTTACTGGGGAATCGGCCCCCGTTATTAAAGCTGCAGGAACAGATCACAGCTCTGTTACAGGGGGGACAAAACTTCTCTCTGATCACATCATTGTCCAAATTGCATCCGAGCAAGGACAAGGCTTTCTTGATAAAATGATTGACCTTATCGAAAGTGCTAAACGGAAAAAATCACCCAATGAAATTGCCCTAACAATTCTCCTTTCTGGGTTAACATTTATTTTCCTCGTTGTTGTAATTGCACTAGAGGTTTTTGGTAAATATTTTCATATCGAGTTCTCCGTCACAATGTTAGTCGCTCTCCTTATCTGCTTGATTCCAACAACAATTGCAGGACTGCTCAGCGCGATCGGAATCGCCGGAATCAATAGGCTTATGAAAAATAACGTATTAGCAATGAGTGGCGCTGCCGTCGAAGCAGCTGGAGACATCGATCTTATCCTCATTGACAAAACAGGGACAATCACTGTTGGTCACAGGCATGCAACTGAATTCACACTAGGTGCTAAAGTACCCTTAGAAGATTTTGTCCGGATCACCTATCTCTCCTCTTTTCACGACGAGACCGATGAGGGGCGTAGTATCATCGATTACCTAAAAAATCATCATGCCGATCTTATCCCAAAAAGACCAGAAAATCTTAAATTTATCCCATTTACTGCACAGACACGAATGAGCGGCGCCGATTTAAATGGAGAAATATTTCGTAAAGGGGCTATGGATGCCGTAGAAAAATTTATAGGAAGACCTATCCCTTATGAACTTGCAGTCGCTACAAAAAGCTATGCCGAACAAGGAGGCACTCCACTCATTGTTTGCGATCAGACACGAATGCTTGGTGTCATCTTACTAAAAGACGTAGTCAAAGAGGGATTGAGTGAACTTTTTGGTAGATTCCGAGCGATGGGAATCAAAACAGTAATGATGACAGGCGACAATCCAATTACTGCCGCAAGCATTGCATCCGAGGCTGGCATCGATGATTTTCTAGCAGAGGTATCACCTATTCAAAAACTTGAGACTGTCATAAAGATGCAAAAAGAGGGACATCTAGTAGCTATGACAGGAGATGGAGTAAATGATGCCCCCGCCCTCGCTCATGCAGACGTCGGAGTGGCAATGAACTCTGGGACGCAAGCTGCTAAAGAGGCCGGTAATATGATCGATCTTGATTCTCATCCGACAAAACTGTTTGAAATCATTGAAATTGGTAAACAGATGTTAATGACAAGAGGGGCTCTAACAACATTTTCAATCGCAAATGATTTAGCCAAATATTTTGCTATTATCCCCGCAATCATCATGCCTTTTTTCCCCGGTATGAGAGCTCTAAACCTAATGAACCTAAAAACTCCCGAAAGCGCTGTGCTCAGCGCAGTTATCTTTAATGCCTTAGTCATTCCTGCGTTGATCCCGCTTGCCTTCAAAGGGGTTAAAATGATACCGAGCAAGGCTCTAGTCATTCTACGTCGAAATCTACTTGTCTATGGTCTTGGAGGCATTGCACTACCCTTCATCATAATCAAATTAATCGATTTAGCTATCAATAGGATGGGACTCATATGAAAACCTTCATTGCCACTTTAAGACCGGCTTGTATCAGTCTATTCTTATTAACCCTTCTGCTTGGAATCATTTATCCCCTCGTTATGTGGGGCATTGGAGACCTTTTTTTTCAACATCAAGCTAACGGAAGTCTCATCTTAAGAGAGAATAAAGTGATAGGTTCGAGTCTAATTGCGCAGAATTTTATTACTCCTCAATATTTTCACCCAAGACCCTCAGCTGCAGGCGATCAAGGATTCGATGCCGCTAATTCCTCAGGAAGCAATCTTGGCCCCACCTCACAAAAACTCGACACAGCAATACGCGAGCGCATACTCCAATACCAAACAGAAAACAGCCTCGCCCCTGAAACAAAAATTCCCGCAGATGCTGTCACCTCATCAGGCAGCGGCCTTGATCCCCACATCAGCCTTCAAAACGCCCTCCTCCAAGCCTCCCGAATAGCCAAAGCACGCAACCTTACTATAGAACAAATTCAAGCTCTCATCAAAAAGCACACTCTTACAAGGTCTCTCTTTCTCTTCGGCGAACCCAGAGTCAATGTCCTCGAACTCAACCTTGCCCTCGACTCACTAAATTAGACGGTTAGTGGGTAGTCGAGGAAGTTTCCAAGCTTTGTTCCATTGAAATTAGTTTTTGAGGTGCTGGTTTCGCTTAGAGAGTCAGGTAAATTGTGGTCCTCAACTAAGTGGCCATTTTCAAAGAAAAAGATCCGATCAAAAATTTTTTCAGCAAAGGAAACATCTTGGCTAGAGATGATGAATCCCTTTCCAGCTTGCTGCAATTTTCTAATGATTCCAATTAATAGCTCACTATTCTCTGGATCGAGAGCCGAAGTCGGTTCGTCTAGGAGGAGATAAGTCGGATTTAGAGCTAATGCTCTTGCTATCGTAGTTCTTTGCTGCTGGCCGCCCGAAAGCTCATGCGGCATAGAAAAAAGTTGTTTTCCCATATCCAAAGAGACAAGCAATGCCTCAGCCCTTTCGTGAGCCTCTTTCCTCTTTAATTTAAAATGGACGATCATTGCATGAGCACAATTCTGTATACAATTCATATGAGGGAAAAGTGCAAACGCTTGAGATACAAAGCCAATTTTTTGACATCTCAATGCCGGCGATATGACACGAAGATCGTCCTTTTCACATTCAATTGAACCTGTGTAATTCATTTCAAGTTGTGAGACACATCTTAAAATGGATGTTTTTCCAGAACCGCTCTTTCCTAAAAGGAGAGAAATTCTACCCGGATGAATATCCATAGAAATCTCATTTAAAATTGGAAATTCTTTTCCTTGTCTTTTTTTAGACAAAGATAGGTTTCTAATTTTTAACATATGCTAATTGCCTCTCTAACTTCTTAGTAATAATATTTAGGGCAGCTGAAACCATCAAATAGATCAGCGCAATCGTAAGATAAATAGGGACTGGTTCCATCTCGCGCGAAACAAGATTCATTCCAACTCTTGTAAGTTCCAGCATACCAATTGTTGAAATAACCGAAGTGCTTTTCAAAAGGGAATCTAACTCATTATTGATTGAAGGTATGATAATTCTAAGCATTTGGGGGAGGATAATATAAATCAAACTTCTTCGGACAGAGTATCCCAAACTAAACGCAGCCTCCCATTGAGCCACAGGCATTGCGTTGATAGCACCACGCACTAATTGCGCTACATATCCAGCTGAACAAAATCCGAGAGCAATCACCGATGCTGAAAATGGATTAAGATTAAATCCTATCAAATCGGGAAGGGCAAAGTAGACAATAAGAAGCTGAATATAAAAAGGGATTCCTCTCAAGACGAATGTGATTACCTCAATTATAGAAGAGATGACAGGAATCCTAAGTCGATTACAACAGCAGAGGCCCATGCAAAGCCCCATAACAATACTCAACACTGAAGTAGATAAAAAAACCTGCATCGTAGTAGCTATTCCTCTTAAAATAAGAGGAAGCGATCTGGCTATTAGCGAAAAATATTCTTCCAAAACAACCCTAACCTTACATATTCCATTTCTTTTCAAGCTCAGCTATTTTGCCTTCACTTGTTAATTGAGCGATAGCAACACGCACCTTTTCTGTTAATTCAGAATTGCTTTTATCAATCGCAATTCCATTGCCAAACATTTTTTGATGTTCGGGAAGGGGTAATTCGACCACTTTTAACTCAGGATGCTTCTTGACATACCCAGGGACAACTCCTGGATCAACTGTCGTAGTCAAACATTTCCCATATCTCAGATCCATAATAATATCTAAGACTTTGTCAGCGTATTTGAGTTTAAGATTAGGAAATGACTTTAATAGGTCCTCTTGGGCAGATCCAGCTTCTACACAAACCACACTATTAGGAATTTTTTCGAGATCATTAATTGTTTCTAAACCTGGCGGAATCTGTTTCCAAAATAGAAATGGGGTCGTTTCAATTATCGCGCCTTGATAATAGACAAAATCCATTTTTTCCATCCGGTCTTTAGTAATTGAAATGGCCCAAATGACCATGTCTACCCTTTTTTGTTTTAGAGCAAGCAAGAGTCCCGGCATACTTCCAAAATCCTTAAAAACAACCTCTCGTTTCAATTTTTCTCCGAGGAATCTGGATAAATCTATGTCAAAACCTTCATACTGACCTTCGGTATTTAGGCTTACATATGGTGCATATCCCGAAGTCGTCCCAATAATAATAGGACTTAACTTTGTCTCCTCACTTGCAACTATAGCCACATTCGCTGAAAATAGGATTATCACGAATAATGCGAGCAATTTTTTCTTCACTAAATACCCCACTAGGATTTAAGAAAACTATTTACAATTTCTTTACACTCTGATTAGAAATGCTTTCTTGATTTGATTCAACTATCGAACTGTACGTAAGTGTCCGATATTACATCCAGAGCTCTTAACGAGCAACATTATTTTAAAAATTTAACAGACATCTATCACACATTGTAATAAATCCAATCACCGACTAAGCTCATTAATTTTAAAAAATATGAAATTGCAAATTTTTTTTCTTTTATGCATGGTAACTCTATCTGTATTTGAAACAGATCTCTACCTTGCCTCATTGCCATCAATTGCAACAAACTTCAATTGCGCACAATCTTTTGCTCACAACTCTCTTAGCATCTATCTTCTCTCTTTTGCAATTAGCGTACTTTTTGCAGGCCCACTCTCCGATCGCTTTGGGCGAAAAAAGACTTTTCTTATCGGACTAGCTGTTGATATCATCGGCTCTATTCTGATATTTTTCACCCCTTATAGTTCCCTGTTTTTACTTGGCAGAGCCTTTCAAGGAGTCGGAGGATGCTGTGGCTCTGTCTTTAGCCGGGTTATCAGCAAGGAGCTGTTTCCTCCTAAAAAAGGGATGCAAGTACTGACCTATTTGTATATTGCTATCTCTTTAAGCATTGCAATTACGCCCGCTCTTGGAGGCTTTATAGAGGGCATTTCAGGATGGCGTTCAAACATCGTTTTTCTTGCCCTTTTTCAGATTACCATCTGGATTGGTTGCTATGCTTATATACCTGAAACCAACAAAGACCAGAAAAGCTCTTTATCCCTCGCTTCAATCTATCAAAATGCGCTTACAGCACTTAGCCTAAAAGATTTTAGATACTATTCTCTATTGATTGCAATTGCATGGTCCGGTTTCTTTATATACGTCAGTGCATCATCATTTCTCTTTATTGAATGGTTTAAAAAAACCCCTTTTGAATTTGGAATCTTATTTGCCCTTACTATTAGTGGAATGACTTTTGGAAGCCTATTTGCCGGAAGACTCTTCTCTTATTTCTCCTTAAAAAACACATTTCTCATCGGTGTTGTATTATTAAATATTGCCGGATTATTGCTCTTCTTACCCCTTAAATCTTGCGCAGGATTTTGCATCTATATGTTAATTTATCTGATGGGAACCGGCATCCTCCTCTCCAGCTGCCAAATGCAAATCACCCTCTATCGAAAAGAATTAATCAGCTCCCTTTTTAGCTTCTTTATCTTTTTTCAAATGCTTGGAGCTTCAATTGGAGATTTTATCCTTTCATTAACAAGTTCAGCTTTAATAGCTCCCTACCTTATTAGTATTTGCGCTCTCTCCTCTCTATTTTTACATCTATTAATGAGTCGAAAAGAGATATATCAACGAACAGAACTATACCGAGAGTGATTCAAAAATGGGGTTTTTCATCACGAGCGGTATATATAGCGAATTAAATTTGCTATTAGATAATTTTACTGCGTCTGTATCCCTTGGGTTCCATTCGCTTGCATCGCTCGTGTGAAAACACACGGCCTGCTTCAGCGCCGGCTAATGCCTAATGAAACCCAAGGGCACATACTGTGTAAA
>CANJWO010000036.1 GCA_947478685.1 Chlamydiota bacterium
AGTTTACACAGTATGTGCCCTTGGGTTTCATTAGGCATTTGCCGGCGCTGAAGCAGGCCGTGTGTTTTCACACGAGCGATGCAAGCGAATGGAACCCAAGGAATACAGACGCAGTAAAATTATCAATGCAAATTTAATTCGCTATAAGGGCAAGGGAACTCTTTTGTGATGCAATTTTTGGTGGCAATGAATATGGAACCTCGCTTGAGGATCTCAATAAGTATTTCTATTACTTCGCTGTTGCTGCAAGAGCTGCTTGCCAAAATTTCTAACCAAATTAAAGTATTTGATGTTGCGCTAGCTTTTCTTAAAAAGATATGAGGTTCAATTCTTACTCGATGCGGGCGCCGAGGCAGAGGAAGTCGTAGAAGAATGTGGGGTAGGTTTTGCCGATACATTCGACACCATCGATGATCGATTCGCCATTGGCACCCAGAGCTGCTATCAAAAGAGAAAGGGCGATGCGGTGGTCTTTATGGGATGATAACTCTGCGCCGCGAAGGTGTGAGGGGTGGATAATGAGGCCATCCTCTTTCTCTTCGATTTGGGCACCCATTTTTCTGAGTTCAGATGCAATAGCAGAGATCCGGTCAGATTCTTTCAGACGGGCGATTTTTGCCCCGGTGATGTAAGTTGGAGTGAGAGCAAAACAGGCAATTACAGCTAGAATAGGAAGGGTATCAATGCAATCATTAATATTGATCTCGATCCCTCGAAGCTCCCCACTACCATCTACTTCAATACAGTCTTCTTCTTTGGAAACCGTTACAGAGACACCCATTTTCCTTATGATTTCTATAAATTGCTTATCGGGTTGAGGATCATCCATAGCTAGTCCAAAGACTCTAACTAATTTCTTTGTTACAATCGCCCCGGCCATTGGGAAGCAGGCTGTACTAAAATCGCCCGGGATTGTTACATCAAATCCATCGTAAGCGGCTCTCCCATACACTTTATAGTGGCGGTAATCGTGATTGATCACTTTAACACCTAAATTGGAGAGCCAACTGAGCGTCACATTGATCCATCCTTTTTCTCCGGGATTCATCACATAAATCTCTGAAGGTTCGGAGAGGAAAGAGGTTGCTATTAACAGAGCCGAAACAGGCTGAGAATCAGAACCATCGATTGCCATCACACCAGCTTTCATTGGCCCCTTAATGATAATTGGCGCATGTCCATTGAGAGCAGCTGATTCTGCAAATACATTTTGCGACGTAAGCGCATCTAGAAGCGGTTTGACCGGCCTTCGTGTCCGTATCGACTCATCACCTGTTATAACGACATAACTATCTATCAGGGCCGCAATCCCGGCAATAAAGCGGAGCACCTGACCTGAATTGCCTGCCTGAATGACATCACTCGGCCTTTTAAGCCGTCCAACCACCCCTTCAATCTCAATGACATCTCTTTCCATTTTGACCTTTGCCCCAAATTTCTCAATTGCATCAATCATGGCAAATGTATCGGCTGATACCAAATAATTACGAATAGTAGAAGTACCCTTCGCCATTAAAGAAAATAAGATTGCGCGAAGCGTATGAGACTTAGAAGGGGGGATAATAACATCCCCCGTAATTTCACTCTTTTGAACTTTGTATTTCATCCCAATCTAAACCCGTAGCTAGAAAAGAGAATTATACTATATTAGAAATCCTATTAAGACGCATTAACTCTATCGATGTAGAAAGACACATCATGAATAAGCTTTCGTAGATTTATATCAGAACTTTCCGCGCTCAATTCACGGGCAGATCTACTGAATAACTTCTGCACATGCGTATTATCTTTTAAGTCTCCATAGGGCATCGTCATAATTTTCATACAAAAATCATTAAATCTCTCTATCCGAACCTGCTGCAAATCAACGACTGGAACCACATCTGGAGTCATAGAAGGAGCCTGCATCATAGCCCTTGCTTTACTAACGCTACTCAATGCTAAATCTGAAAGAGTGCCCATTCCTTGACTAACCCCACTTGCTGCAGCAGAGACTCCTCTCGTTACAGAAGAAGCCCCACTCGCAAGAGCACCTGCGCATAGACAGGCCCCACTTGCAAGCGATTCAAAGCCTCTAGTTAGAGCAGGCTTTGCGTAATCAGCAATAGTAGAAGCGGCTTGAATAGCAACCATTATCGCTAAAACAGCCGCATCATGTTTCATTTGATCTTCAGTAGATCGGCGCGGATAAGGTTCTTGACCACCCGCTGCATTTTGACTTGTTTTACGTACTGGTTCCATATATATCTCCAAATTTAAATTTTTTTCATTATAATTATAACTTAGATATAGATTTATTACAATTTACAAAACAGCATTGACAACATATCATGAGGTGTGTAAAGTATTGCGGCTTATGGCGATTAAACTTATCTTATCTTTTGTCCTCATCACCTTTAGCCTTTTTGCAAGGCCTATAGAGACCTTTTACGGCGTAGTTGAAGTGGAAGAGCCAGTCCTTCTATCACTTATAGACAGCAATGCATTTCAGAGACTTAAAAAAGTCCATCAATATGGCGTCTCCTATTATACCACTCATAGAGAAGAGTTTACGAGATATTCCCATTCATTAGGTGTTTTTTACCTCTTACGAGCAAATGATCGACCTCTAAATGAACAAATTGCAGGCCTCCTTCATGATGTCTCTCATACAGCCTTTTCTCATGTCGGTGACTGGGTCTTTAATAAAGAACATAAAGAGGTCGACTACCAAAATAGCATACATGAAGAGTATTTAGAGATTTCAGGCCTTAGTAAAATTTTAAGAAAGTATGGAATTGATTCAAAGGACGTTCTTCCGACAGAAAAGCTGGCTCCAGCACTTGAGCAACCTAGACCTAACGCGTCCGCTGATAGACTTGACTATAGCATTCAAGGGGCATACCACCAAAAATTTATCACTAAAGACGAAGCCATAGAAATTTTTAAGGATTGTCACTGGGTAACAGACCGTTGGATTTCCACAAAAACTGACCTAATGACGAAAGTTATTAAATTCACCCTTTTTATGACAGAAGATTGCTTCGGAAGCGCTACAAACCACCTCGCTTCACGTTGGCTTGCAGATGCAATCATAAAAGGACTGGAAACAGATATCATCTCTTCTGATGACTTTCAGCTAGGGACAGATGAAATCGTATGGGAGAGACTTCTCTTATCTAAAGACCCTTATATTCAGTTACGTATGGATATGGTATTGAACGCAAAATCGTTTTATACGCTTGTTAATCCTAAAGAGGCAGATACAATTATAATTACAAAGTTTTGGGGCTTTGATCCTTGGATCTCCAGCGAGGACAAAATCTCTAGACTTACAACTATAAACAAAGAATTAGCAGATGAGTATTATACTGTTAAAGAACGAATAGGAAGAGGGTTTGCAATCAAGTTGTTAACCCATGAAAAAGCCGCAGCAAAGTCAGCATAACTAAGTGGCGTACAATATTCCCCACCAAATGAGACCGCCTTTCCTATCCGTCTTAGTAAAACTACTCTAGGAACATTTTTAGCAGCCTTTTTATCGTTCTTCATCGCCTCATAGAGAACCTCAGCCGATAGACCAGGTATCTGAAGAAATCGAATCTCGTCTCTAAGAAAGAGCTCCGAAATTCTTTCCACACTTTCCATAGAAAGATATCCCTTCATATAGCTAATATAATTTTCTATCAAAATGCCAAGCCAAAGTGCTCTACCATGAGATACTGAATAGGCCGTACACTTCTCAATGGCATGTGCCACTAAATGGCCGTAATTCAAAATCCGCCTTAGACTAGAGTCAGTTGGATCTCTCTTCACGACAAGCCTCTTGATTCGAATGCTTTTTTCAATATATTCCTTTTCGCTCACATCCCTTCGCTCTAAGCCAGAAAACAGCTCCTCATCAAAGATAAGACCATACTTAATCACTTCTATAAAACCTTCACGATAAACAGTATTTGAAAGCGTCAATAAAAATTTAGGCTCTATAAAAACATCATCGGGAGACCAAAGACTTCCCATGAGATTTTTGCCTTTTTGATGATTAATCCCATTTTTTCCACCTATTGCCGCATCTACCATTCCCATCAAAGTTGTCGGAACAACAATATAAGAGATTCCTCTTAAATAAGTTGCAGCCAAATAACCAACCACATCCGAGACAACACCCCCGCCAAAAGCGATCAGGAGATCACTCCTGCTAACACCCATCTCTACCAGTTTATCTTCTAAAATTTCTTTGATTTCGCGACTCTTAGACCCTTCTCCAGGTGGAATTTTCAATAAAACAGTATCAGGTTTTAGCTCTTTAAGCTCTTTACAAAATGCATCTGCATAGAGATCTGCCACATTTGTGTCCGTGACAATAACTATTCTCCCTTTCCTGTAAATCAAGTGGGGAAAAATCTTTGAATACATTTTTATAACCTCTAAATTCACGTTACTTTATTCGCCAAAAAGAGTACACTGTTTACCTCTAGGCAGAGGTGGTATATTCAAATAGCAATCATTACAGGTCCCACTTATCAAACTGCCACTAGTAGAATAGTGCAGGCAAATTCCCTTAGAGACGGCGTTGAACTTCGACTTGACCTTTTTCAAGAGATCGATCTCCCCTCTATAGAGCGTCTTAGAAAAAGCATAGCAGGAAAAGTTATTTTTACCCTAAGAAGTAGACGCAACGGTGGTGGATTTTTAGGGAGTGAAGACAAAAGATTAAATCTTGCGAAGAGTCTACTAGCACTTGAGCCCGATTACTTTGATTTTGAATGCGATACAGATCCTCTCTTTTTAAGTGAACTGTCAACTTCTAAAATGACTACAAAGATAATCCTCTCCTACCACAATTTTCAAGCAACACCAAAACACTTAGATGTCATATTAAATAAAATGCTCCTCCAACCCTCATATGCTTATAAGATATGCACAACAGCCAATTCAATTTCCGATTCTTATAAAATGCTTCGCTTTGTCCAAAAAATGCATAAATCAGGCATGAACATCATAGGGATTTGCATGGGAGATTATGGAAGAATTACAAGAACTGACGGCTTAAAGGCTGGTAATTATTTAAATTATACAATTCTTCACACTCGTGATAAAGTGGCTCCTGGATTAACTCTTGTTTAGAGGACTTTTTACTTGAATTTTTATCATAAAACGAAGAAAACAGAGACAGTACACTAAAGAGATATCCCAAAAAATTTATGAACTTATTCCAATTGCTTATCCCTTTCTTCGAGATTTTGATCATGACGGTCATCATCAACTACTTACTCTCCTTTTTCTGGAATACTCGTTCAATGGATCTAATGTTTGGCGTGATCGCCTTTCTTTTGCTCTTTGCAATTTCGTCATGGTTCCCCCTTCCTGTTCTTAATAAACTAATATTACTCCTTGCAAATGTGGCAGCTATCGCCATTATCGTCATTTTTCAGCCGGAACTTAGGGCTGCGCTTTCAAAGCTGAGCCTAAAAACTACAAGATCAAGAGAGATTACAGAATTTGATAAATTTCTCGATCAACTTGCAGCTTCCACCTACCGAATGGCCGAAAAACAAATTGGAGCTCTCATCGTACTTGAAAAAGATGACTCGCTGGATGAATATGCAAAAAAGGCAGTTATTCTTAATGCCGATTTTACCTCTGAACTAATCGAGACCATTTTTTGCAGAACAGCCCCCCTTCATGATGGTGCAATTATTATTAAAGACAAAAAGATCATCGCAGCTTCTGTCATACTTCCTCTAGCTGATAGCCCCCACATCCAAAAGTCTCTCGGCACTAGACATAGAGCCGGTATTGGTTTAAGCCTTGTAACAGACTCTCTTGTGATCATTGTCTCAGAAGAACAAGGAAAAGTCTCTTTAGCAAGAGATGGAATCATCACACGGGGAATAAAAATAGACAGATTTAAGGGGGTTTTAAGAAGTCTTTTTTATCAAGAACAAGAACCTGTTGGAATTAAAAAAGAAAATATCTGGGAGTGGTTAAAACGATGATCTCTTTGCTTAAAAGCATATTTATTGACAATTGGCTGAAAAAATTGATCTCCTTACTACTTGCTATCATTGTTTGGTTTGTTGTAGACCAATCACTTACATCAACAAAAACAATTAATACTATTGGCGTAAGGGTAATCAATCTCCCTTCAGGAAAGACGATCAATGGCATGCAACCTTCAGGTCTTTTGAATAAGCGATTTTCTCTAACCATCGCTGGGAAAAAATCTCATCTTGAAGAGATCTCTCCTAGTGATTTAGAAATAGTCATTGATGGAAGTGAATTTACCGCAGAGAACATCATAAACATTCAAAAGAAACATCTTATCTCTTTAAATCCTGAGCTAAGCATTTCTAACCACGTCAATAAAGTGTATGAAAAAACTCTTGTCATTAACCTTGTACCATTTGCAACTGAGAAAATACCTATCTACGTATCTCGCCCTATCGGTGAGGCACCAAAAGGGTTTCAATTTCTAGATGTTTGGCCTTACCACTTAAATATGAGCGTTAGCGGCCCCGATGAAATAATCAAGAAGTTAAAAACTAGAGGGTTAAAACTTACATTTAATTTAAATGATATCTCTAAAGCTGAATTAGATCGCATTAATTCTGCTCGTCAAAAAAATGTTGTAAGCTTCTTCATTCCAGAAGAATGGAAAACCATCAATCTCCCCTCCATTTCAGATATGCCACTAAGAATCGATGATCCTGAAGCTAAATTTTTACGAATCGACTTTATCAGGTCAGACACAATCCCTATAAATTTCTCTATCCCTGTCGCCCTCTTTTTCCCACCCGAATATAAAGGACCTCTTTCCCCATCAAGCATATCCATAGGTAGCAGTGATTTAATCACTTCTATAAAAGGAATGAAACTTTTAAATAAACAACTCTATACAAGAGGTGTAAGCGAGACCTTTGTCAAGATTATCAAAAATATGGTCTTTCTATCTGTAAACATAACCCCTGGAAACGATGAAGAGAATATAGATTGGTCTATCCAATTTGTAAATCCGACTGCCTTAGAAGATCGTTACCTAAGCACCATGATTACTGAAATAAACGATGATGAACTAAAAGATATGCATCCAACACTCAGAGAAGAGCACTTACGAAACCGTTTCCGCAACTACATGAACAGATTTTCATTATTTACTGCCGAAGATGCCGAGCTTAACCTAAACATTCAATTAAAAGGAAAAGAGATCCTCCTCAAAGAATCTTCACTCTCAACCCCCCCTGCGTCATTCTAAATGTATAGATTTTATACTCACTCTAGACTTACCCCCGGATCTATAGCAGAGCTCGATCCTGAGGAACTTCATCATCTTAAACGAGTGCTACGAGTAAGGAATGGGGAAAAAATTGAACTCGTCAACGGTAAAGGGCAGCTTGCACTTGCCATCTTTAATGACCCCATTATTATCCAATCTGTCCATTCCGAAACAAAACCAGATAGAAAATCTGTCCTCATCCAGGCCCTTCCAGAGAAACCCCATCTCGAATTTATCCTTGAAAAGGGGACCGAGATCGGGATCACAGAATTTTGGTTTTTTCCATCAGAACGGAGCCACATACAAGTAATATCTGACGCCCTCCTCTCCCGCATGAAGAAAATAACTATCTCAGCCATTAAGCAGTCCAAAAGGCTCTTCCTCCCCTCCATTTACGCCCATCACCACATAACCGACTTCAAAGAGCTCTCGTACAAACTCTATCTCGCAGATCCTAAGGGTGTTCTGTTTACCCCCCCTCCCGAACCATCTTGCGGCATCATTGTCGGCCCCGAATCAGGCTTCACCCAAAAAGAGATCGACTATTTTCTAACTACCTGCAAAGCTCTACCCACTACCCTCTCCCCCAACATCCTTCGTGCCGAAACTGCCGCCATCGTCGCTTCCTACTTAATTTGTTCGTAATTTTCTTGCCTTCTTTATTATGATTTGAGAAACTTACCCCTTTTACAGGAGGCATTATGAATATAGCAATTGTTTTAGCAGTAGTTCTTATCATTTACGGACTTATGGGTTTTGGCCTCTACCTAATTCTTAGAAAAACTTCAAAATATCTTGCTAACAGAATTCTCCTTCCAACAGGTAAAATATCTCTCTATCTACAAGAGATTGACACCGCTCGTGAAGATAGTGTGCGAAGACAGTGGTTCATCTCTTTCATACTCTTCAATATAGTTGGGACAATTTTTTCACTTTTGATATGCTCAAGTTCGGGTTATTTCAACATAATAGCTGCCGGAGCACTTGCTATCATCTCCCTTATCCCATCCGTTTGGATTACCTACTATTGCGCCTATCAAAAACAGGGTAGCGCATTCCTCCTCTATCTCATTATCTCGCTCCCTCTATCCCCTTTTGCCATGATATTGCAAGGTTATCTCACTCCCACCATGATATGGTCACCTGCTCTCATTACCTCCTCGATTATCTACATTGCAATAAATCTTTTCTACATGATCAATTGCATCAAACTCCGCACAGTCAACCTCCAGCGCAGATTTCACAAAAACGCCATCATCCTCCAGCAACAATTCGCCTCCCTATAAATTTGAGGGTCTAACGACCCTCAAATTGCCTGCATTATAATATTGGGATGTAGATTTTAGTGATTAGCGACTGAGGATTAGTCTTTAAGTTTTCCATATTAAAGTATTCGCAGAAGCACTCTCTAGTTTCATCAAGTTTCTCGTTACTAACAGGAAGCCATTTCATATAAATTTGAGTGAAGGTCTTATCTAAATGGGCATAACGCCCTTTGTGAGTAAAGACTGCACATTTGCCACCTTTGAGCGCTTTTTCACCCACATCCCCTTTCCCTTTGATGGTTGCGGCCACAATAGCTGCATCATAGCGGAGCTGATCCTCAGGAGTAGCTCGCGGATTATCAAGCCAGATGCCAAGGAACCGGAGCGCCTCAACATTTAATTTACTGGAGGCAATAAATTCTCTCATCCCTCTCCAAGCCTCATTGGGTGACTTTGCATAACTACCTGTCTTTCTGAGAAAAAGAATTGTCTCGTCTCTAATAGTTTCTATTTTATCTGGATGTATCATAAGAACTCCTTTAAGTTTTTCTATGCCAGCAATCATACTCCTTTCGAAGATTTAAAACTTTTCCATTTTTGCTAAGGTCTGCTATAGTGATTATTATGAAAAATCTAATTATTAGTTTACAAGAAGCAGAGACAAACGCCACCTCATTTTTGCTAGTTCGCCATGGTGAGACGGATTGGAATGTGCTAAGACGTTGTCAAGGGCATACCGACATCCCTTTAAATGAGACCGGCAAAGCGCAAGCTGCTAAACTTAGAGAGCACCTTTACGAGGTCTCTTTTGATATCTGTCTCTCTTCTGATTTAATGCGTGCTAAAGAGACCGCATCGATCTTAACCAACCTTGAAATTCGAGTCGATCCAAGACTGCGTGAACGATTCTTTGGAAAATTTGAAGGGATGCCTTATGGTTTCTCATCTAAAGGGGCTGAACAAGAAGTAGAACATCCGTCAACTTTAAGTAGCCGAATCTTTGGATGTCTTGAAGAGACCTCAAAGGCACACCCTAATAAAAAAGTACTTGTTGCAACTCATGGTGATGTTATTAAACAGGTCCTAATTGACCTTCTTTTTCTCACATGTGATCGACATGAAGTTGTAGCCTCTAATGCATCCACCCTTCACATTATCTATTCTGAAGGTAAATGGAGAGTAAAAAACTTTACCGGAATGACTATACCTAGCTTATCTGACAACTTTTAAGCATCTCTGATTCGGTGGGGCTATCACCTTTGAAAACTAGACCAAGTGATGGCTCTAATCTGACTTTAGCACCCTCATTGAGAAGGGCGATGGCGGCATCGGCCCGTGTGATGTAGGGGATTCGATGTGTGTCGTAGAGTTTTGCGAGTTCATCTTCGGAGCGTTTGTCGAGGGGGTGATTTTGAAGAATAATCGCTTTAGCTTTTGCGAAGATTGGTAACTGAGCCTCTAGAACTTTAGTTGTGACCACTATTTTGCCAGTTATATCTTTATCTTCTGCAGGAAAAAGGATTGTAATTTCGCCCGAGAGCGGGGGTTCCTCTTGTTTTAGTTTTTGTCCGCGGACGATTACTTTTCCGATGCTTTCGACAAAAAGGGTATTTGTTGTGAAGCTGATTCCGTAAGGCTTACCCATTGTAACAACGACAAGGTCGCCGTAATTAACCCAACCATGCTTTAGGGCGTAGCAAGCAATGTCATCAAAACCTTTTTCTATATCGGAATGCTTCTCTATATACCCCTCTGTCCCCCACATAACAGATGTTTGATAATAAGTCAGTAGTGAGGGGGTCACTGCAATGATTTTTGCTTTTGGTCTAAAACAACAGATGCGGCGAATGGTGCTGCCGCTATTTGAACATGCTATAATTGCAGTCGCTTTGATATTGTAGCAAGTGTTGACAGCAGCTCTTGCAACACCAGATGGGACATCATAAATTTCGTGTTCCATCATCTTCTGAAAAAATCCCTTATAATCAAAATCGCGTTCGGCCTCGCAAGCAATTTCGTGCATCATTTTAACCGCTTGCAGCGGGTAAGCTCCAACGGCGGTCTCTCCAGAGAGCATAACAGCAGAGGCTGCATCATAGATTGCATTTGCTACGTCTGAGGCTTCAGCACGTGTTGGCATCGGGTTTTTGATCATAGACTCAAGCATCTGAGTTGCAATGATTACAGGCTTTGCCCGTAAATTACATTCCCGAATCATCCTTTTTTGAAGAGGAGGCAAATGAGTTACAGAGATCTCAATACCCAGATCGCCCCTAGCTACCATAATTCCATCCGAGACCTGAACAATCTCCTCAAAATTTTTAACCCCTTCTCGATTCTCAATCTTGGAAATCACCAAAAGATGAGGGGCCTTCTCTTTAGTAATCAGTTCTTTAATAGCAAGAACCTGTTTTGCGCTTCGAATGAAAGAGGCAGCGATCATATCGATCCCCTCTTTACATCCAAATCGAATATCTGCAATGTCTTTTTCCGTAAGATCAGGAAGATCAAATATTTGCTCAGGGACATTCACCCCTTTATTTTTTTGGAGGACCCCTTCATTCAAGATCTCAACTTCGGCATAACCCTTCCCTTTACTGATCACAAGGCCGTGAATGTAGCCATCATCAAAAAATATCTTTATCCCCGTTCTGATCTCATCAACAATAAATCCCGGCACAATTGGGATCTCCTCCCCAATTCGAATGACATCCCCAGCCTTAACTTCCAGAGGCTTTATATCCCCTATCCGAATCTCAGGCCCTTTCGTATCTAACATAATACCAATAGGTTTACCCAATTCCGTCCGCACTTCCTTGATCGTATCAATCACCTTCTTGTGCTCTTCATAGGTCCCATGGCTAAAATTGATCCTAGCAACATTCATCCCACATTCTACGAGCTTAAAAATCATATCTTTAGATCTAGATGCCGGCCCAATAGTACATATAATCTTAGTTCTTCTCATACTCTCTAGCGTATGTCACGCTCCCTTTTTTCTCCAACGCAAAAAATAACCATTCTCACGAGACCCTTATAAAGCTGATATAAAAGATCTTATATCAATAATTGACCCAAATCTATTATCTCTGAAAAATAATCGGCATCAATTACTTCTTCAGTGACTCCGTTAACATGAATCAAAACAGGCCGTAGAGAAATCCCCTTAGGAACTACAAGGGCTTTTAATTTTGACTGCATCTCTGAAAGAATTGAACTTCCTACTTGTGATTTAGAGAATTTGATTTCACACACATACAACGTCCCGTATTTCGTTTGAATCAGATAATCTATCTGACATCCAGAAGCCCGAGCAGTTTTTTTCTGAAAATACGGATTTTCACAAACTACATCTTCTGGAGAAATTTTTAAAAGTTTCCAAATCTCCTGTCTGTTATGAAGAACTAGATTTTCGCACTGAAATCCCATTATAGAATT
The DNA here is from genome assembly GCA_947478685.1 of Chlamydiota bacterium. GTDB lineage: Bacteria > Chlamydiota > Chlamydiia > Chlamydiales > 2-12-FULL-49-11 > VGMD01. Next base: position 11,959 of record CANJWO010000036.1, read on the forward strand.
CCATTCAGGTAAAGCTGTCAATGATTTAAAAGAGAATGCATTCCGCTCAATTTTGCTCCGATTTTTTTCAATATATTTAAGATAAAACCGGATGTAATTATCAGCCAATCGATATCTTTTTAGACGAGAATCCTGCTTCGATTTAAAATTCCATGCATAATCTTCTGCGATAAATCCCGCCAATTCTAATTCCCACAAATATTCAGATAAACGCCCCATTTTTGTTTCAGAACTCAATATGCTTGAAATCTCTGTCTGCGTTCGAGACCCTTCGTCAAGAACTTTTAAAATTTGTTTATAAAATAATGATTCCCTCCGAAAAATTCCTGAAAAAATTCGATCAAATTCTTCCACTAAAAATCCACCGGGCATAAAACAAAGTCTTTTGATATTTTCCTCAGCACTTTTATTAGGTAAGATCTCCTCCAAATATTTAGGAATACCTCCAGTAATAGATAATAACTTTAACTTTTCATAAGAGGAGATCTGTTTAGGCCAAAATTTACTACAAGTAGAAAGAGGTAACTCTTCTAACGTCATAGTATGCGAAATACGACCAACAAATCCTGTACTACTTAAAATATTTTCCTCGATCCAAGCAGAAGCAGATCCGCAGATAACAAATAAAAGTTGTGAATTCTTTGAAAGATGCAAATCCCATAAATTTTTAATTTTACTTAAAAAAGTGACATCTTCTGATCCCATCCACGATATTTCATCAAAAAAAAGAAGAACCCTCCCTGACTGAACACGCTCCCCAACAGCCCAAAAAGCATCTCCCCAGTCATCATATCTCGCAGGCGCTGTCTTAAATTGATGAGAAATCTGCCTTGAAAACTCAGTTAATTGCATATTTGCAGTTATTTTACCGGCAGGAGCCAAGCCCGAAAAGATATAATATTTTTTGAAATGCTTCGATAGCTCTTCCACAAGACGACTCTTTCCAATACGCCGCCTTCCTTTAATTACTACAAAAGAAGCACTTTTTTTTTGACACAGCTCTAATAAGAGCTCTAATTCATTTTCTCTTCCTAAAAAACGGCTCATACGGAGTTGCTCATTAACATTTGTTCATTTCGCCCTCCATATTACAAAGTTAAAACGGAGTTGTAAATAGACAAATGTCATTTTCACCCTCCATAATTACAGAACCAAATGGTTATAAGCAATTTGAGTGTATTGTAAAATAATCAAATTAATTTTTATTCTTTTTCCACATTGAATTCTACCTTAGCTATGTGATACCCTCTCTCCTATGATCGAGCTTAAGGGCGTCTCTGTCCACAACTTAAAGAATGTCTCTTTGGAATTAAAACAGGGGCAGCTGATTGTCTTTACTGGGGTTTCAGGCTCGGGGAAGTCGTCGCTTGCCTTTGATACGATCTATGTTGAGGGTCAAAGACGGTATATTGATTCGCTATCGGCCCATGCAAAGAGATATTTGGGAAACTTACCGAAGCCGAATGCTACCCTTCTTGAGGGGATTCCGCCGACAATTGCGATTGAACAGAAGACGTCGTCACATAACCCCAGATCAACAGTTGGCACAATTACAGCAGTTTATGACTATTTGAGAGTCTTATTTGCGAGACTTGGAGAGGCCTATTGCCCGATCAGTAAGGAAAAAGTGACCCCTATTTCGAAGGCTGAGATCTCTAGGATTATTTTAGCAGGGCCAAAAGGGACTAAGCTTGTCTTTCTTGCTCCGATAATTAAAGGGAGTAAGGGGGAACATAAAGAGCTCTTTTTAGATCTTATGAAAAAGGGTTTTCTTAGGGTACGGGTTGATAAAGAATTTTACCATTTATCGGAAGCAATCCCCTCTCTTGATAAAAATAGCGTCCACGATATTGAGGCGGTTATCGATAGGCTCGATATTAGCGAAGAGAACCGGATTCTTGAAGCGATTCAAATGGGACTTGATGTGGGCAAAGGGCTTCTCTTTACACACAATCCTGATACGAATGAAGATACCCTCTTTTCCGAATATGGCTTTAGTAAAACCTCTGGCATGTCATATAAACCTTTGGAACCGGAAGATTTTTCATTTAACCATCCAAAAGGGATGTGTGAGGATTGTAATGGTCTTGGCTACACTCAGGATTTTGATCTAAAACTGATAATCGATCCTGAAAAGAGCATTGAGGAAGATTGCTGTCTTATTGCCGGCTCTTGCAATACGGTAAAATGGGGCAATATCTATGCAAATTTAGCCTCTCTATATACCTTCAAGCTAAGTACACCTTGGAAAAAGCTCTCTGATGACGCCAAAAAAGTATTTCTCTATGGGACGGACGAGAAGTGGACCAAAATGTCTTTTACCCACCCCGAGACAAAAGCTAGATGGGTCGATTACATTGCTTGGCGCGGTGTTGTTTATGAAGCTAAAAAAAGATATAGTGAAGCGACATCTGATCTCTATCTTGGAAAAATGAATGAACTGATGCACAAATCGGTCTGCCATAAATGTGGTGGGGCCAGGTTAAAAGACTATCCGAGGCATGCCAGGTTCAAAGGGAAGACAATCTTTCAAATTGCCGATATGCAGATCAAAGATTCGGTCCAATTTTTTAGAACACTCAAACTTACTCCGCGAGAAGAGATCATCGGTTTTGACCTCATTCAAGAAATTGAAGGGAGACTCCAATTCCTTCAAAATGTGGGTCTTGATTATATCACCCTCTCTAGATCTTCCCCCTCTCTTTCCGGCGGTGAATCGCAAAGGGTACGTCTTGCATCCCAAATTGGATTTGGCCTTGTCAAAGTAGCCTATATCCTCGATGAGCCTTCAATTGGTCTCCACCCTCGCGATAATGAGATGCTCATTAAAACACTCCTTCATTTGCGTGATAAAGGGAATACTGTCATTGTTGTCGAACATGATGAAGAGACGATCCGTGCAGCTGATACAATTGTTGATATTGGTCCATACGCCGGTATTCATGGGGGTGAAATTGTTGCTCACGGCTCTCTTGAGACAATCCTGAACGAACCCAAATCATTGACGGGCGCCTACCTCTCAGGAAGAGAGGAGATTCCGATCACAAAAAAACGGAAAGTTCAAAAAGATCACAAATTAACAATTCGTGGTGCGACCCACAACAATTTAAAAGGGATCGACCTCTCTATCCCTCTTGGTGTCCTTATAGCTGTTACTGGCGTATCAGGTTCAGGTAAGTCCTCCCTCATCACCGATATCCTCTTTCCCATCCTCTCGAACAAATTAAACAATTCGAAATTGCCTATCGGCGAGCACACAGGCTTTGAAGGGATCGATCAAATTGACAAAGTGATTGCAATCGATCAATCTCCAATAGGGAGAACTCCAAGGTCAAATCCAGCCACTTATGTAAAAGTATTTGATGAGATCCGTGATCTGTTCGCAAAACTACCTGAGAGTCAGGCGTTTGGATATACAGCTGGCCACTTCAGTTTCAATGTACGCGAAGGTTCCTGCTACCAATGCCTTGGAATGGGAATGGTCAAAATTGATATGGACTTCCTCGAAGATGAGTGGATTACCTGCACAAATTGTAAGGGTGAGCGCTTTGATCAAAAGACCCTCTCAATCAGATATCGTGGCAAAAACATCTACGATGTCCTTGAAATGTCGATCGAGGAGGCCTCTGAATTTTTTTCCGAAATCCCCGCCATCTATAAAAAATTAGCCCTCCTAAAAAGGGTTGGCCTTGGCTACCTAAGGCTCGGTCAATCTGCGACTACCTTATCTGGAGGCGAGGCACAACGAATTAAACTGGCAAAAGAGCTGATCCGCCCTCCAAAAGGGCACACATTCTATATTCTCGATGAACCGACAACAGGTCTCCATTTTCATGACGCACGCAAGCTGATCGAAATATTGCAAGAACTTGTCGATGCAAAAAACACAGTACTTGTCATCGAACACAATCTCGATCTTATTAAGACAGTCGACTGGATCATCGAACTTGGTCCCGAAGGTGGCGAAGCGGGTGGCTATTTAATTGCTGAAAATACCCCGGAAAAAACTATTCAATCTAAAACATCGACAGGCATTTTTTTAAAAAGGCATTTAGATAAAGAATTTCTTAAACTAAATGGTGGCAAAATAGCAGAGCCTCTATCAGAAATCAGAGTTAAAGCTGCTGGTCAAAATAATCTTAAGAATGTCTCACTTACCATCCCTCATAATTCACTTGTTGTATTTACAGGCCCATCTGGATCAGGAAAGACCTCGCTTGCTTTTGAAACCATCTATGCGGAAGGACAACGAAGATATATTGAAAGTCTTTCGACCTATGCAAAACGCTTTGTAAAAAAGATGCCGAAAGCAAAAGTTGAGGAAATTGAAGGGCTCTCCCCCGCAATTGCAATTGAACACCATGTCCAGAATGTCAATCCTCGCAGCACGCTCGGTACCATTACAGAGGTATACGACTACCTCCGCATCATCTATTCGAGAATGGGAACTGCCTTCTGCCCCGAGACAAATGAGGAGATCAAGCAGATCACCCCTGAACGAATTTTAAAAACCCTCCTTACTTATCCAGACGGAACTAAGATGCAAATCTTAGCTCCTATTACTTTTTCAAAAAATGAGGAGTTCTCTAAAGTTCAAGAAGCGTGGCAAAAGAGTGGCTTTGTCCGCATTCGCCTCAACAAAATCTACTATGATTTAGAAGAGACCATCACCTATGATAAAAGATTAAAAAATCAGCTCGAACTTGTTATCGACAGAATTGTCCTTAAAAAAGGATCTGAAAAAAGGCTGCTCGATGCAATTACTACTGCTTCCGATCTCTCCGGCAACCTTGTAATAGTTGCCATAGATGATAAAGATCTCTTCTTCAACTTAGCATTTGCAGTTGAAAGCACAGGCAAATCCTACCCTTCCATTACCCACCACACATTTTCATTCAACTCGCTTGAAGGAATGTGTCACGAATGTGAAGGGCTTGGATTTAAGTGGGGCGCCCATTTAAATCAAGATAAGACAATATTAAAACACTCCTTATCCGACATTTTAATCAGGTTATTAAAAGAGTATGCAACAAGAGAGGCTTTTAATCTTTTCGAAACCTTCTTTAAAAAATGCAAGATACCATTTAACGAGCCCCTAAAAGATTTAGATGATTCTGCGCGCCTCTTTATCTTTGAAGGATCCAATGAGGTCATAAATGGCCTTAAATGGATCGGACTTAGTAACCTCTTTATCCAAATGGCAAAAATGGGAAAACCGCTCATCAGAGAAGAGGTAGCACCGTTCCTTGTCCAAACATTCTGTACAAATTGCGACGGGACAAGACTCAATCCCATCGCGAGAAACGTCCGCATCGATGGCGTCTCCATAACCGATCTTTGCAAGATGTCCCTCAATAATGCTTTAAACTTCGTTAAAAAGCTAAAAGGTGAGCATGTTCTTAAAGAGGCCATTCTTGTGGTAAAAACAAGACTCTCCCTGCTTTGCGATATGGGCCTCCACTATCTCTCTATTGATCGCGGCGCACCTACACTTTCAGGGGGAGAAGTACAAAGGACTCGGCTTGCAAAACAATTGGGACTAGGACTTACAGGCGTCCTATATGTTCTTGATGAACCGACAATTGGACTCCACCCTCATAATAATCATCTCCTTAATAACGCCCTAAAAGAGCTCCAAAAACTAAAAAACACAATCATTTTAGTTGAGCATGATCCACTCACAATTAGAGAAGCTGACTGCATCTACGATTTTGGCCCAGGAAGTGGAAACTTGGGCGGAGAAATTACTGCAATTGGTTCTCCAAAAGAGCTCGCAAAAAATCCGAATTCTTTAACAGGAAGCTACCTTTCAGGGAAAAAAAAGGTCCCCCTTCCTAAAAAAAGGCGTCCATTAAATGAGTGGTTTAGTATTAAATCTGCCTCAAAACATAACCTACACGATGTCTCTCTCACAATTCCAAAAAGAGCACTTACCTGCATTACAGGGGTATCAGGATCTGGTAAATCAACCCTCATGCACGACATTTTAATACCGGCAATGCATCAAAATCTTCAAAAGAGATGGCCTTTAGAGACCTTCTCTTTTGAAGGAACCACATTCGAAAATGTTAAAGACTTTGATAGACTCATTACAATAGATCAAGGGACACACAAAACAACCTCCAGGTCCGATCTTCTTACTTATACTGACCTCCTCACATCCCTCAGAACATTTTTTGCAAGCCTCCCAGAATCTCAGACAAAAGGGCTCCTTCCAAGACACTTCAGCTACAACCATCCAAGTGGTATGTGCAAGAAATGTCGAGGGCTTGGCACCCAAACAGTCGAACTCGAATTCCTAGCTGCAGCTCATGTAGAATGCGACAGCTGTCATGGATTCAGGTTAAACCCACTCAGCCTCTCTATAAATTACAAAGGGAGACATTTCGGCAATCTCTTTAACATTACTGTAGCAAATGCAAAGGAATTCCTCCCCCCCATTCCAAAAGTTCACAAAATATTAAATAGACTAGAACTTGTCGGCCTAGGTTATCTCACCCTCGGACAAGAGACTCAAACCCTTTCAACAGGAGAATTCGGGAGACTAAGACTCTCTAGAGAACTTGCAAAATCTACCAAGGATCATCCCCTCTATATCTTCGACGAACCGACTTCAGGCCTCCACTTTGATGATATCGCTAAAATCATCCCCATCTTCCACTCCCTTGTCGACAAAGGGAGCACAGTCCTTATCATCGAGCACAACCTCGACATCATCGCTAATGCCGACTACATCATTGATCTAGGTCCTGATGCAGGCTCCTTTGGTGGCAAAATCATGGCCGCAACTCCTTTTGAGACCTTCTTAGAAACAAAAAATTCCTATACGGCAAAATATTTGCGCGAATATCTCTCAATAGAGTAAGCTTATAAGTGGCTGGGGGCCCCGGGGATAAAAATTTCTCGAACCAGGTCAGAACCGGAAGGTAGCAGCCTTAAGAGGCTAGATTTTTGGCTCCGATCTGTCTCCAGCCCCTTTTTTTTCAATAGTTTTATATTATAGCGAATTAAATTTGCATTGATAATTTTACTGCGTCTGTATCCCTTGGGTTCCATTCGCTTGCATCGCTCGTGTGAAAACACACGGCCTGCTTCAGCGCCGGCTAATGCTTAATGAAACCCAAGGGCACATACTGTGTAAACTTA
>CANJWO010000037.1 GCA_947478685.1 Chlamydiota bacterium
CTATTGGCTGCAAGACCCCTATTCGGGGTGCAGAATTTGATTGTCGGATGCAATGCTGCGCTTGCAAGAATAAAAATTACAAATACTTATAAAGTTGATGTAGAGCTCTCGCCTTCGCTCGCAAAGCTCTCTCAGTTGAGTTCCGTCGCCTTAAGAACGGCCTAAACGTATCTATAACAACAATATTTAAGGCCGTTCTTAAAACGACGTTTGATATTTAGGATTCTTAAAATCGCAAACTGCTTATGCGACTAGAGATTTTTCAAAAGAGCCATATAGTCGTTGGTATTCATTTTGAAGGTGCAAATCCCAATAGGAATCCCAATAGGAATCCCAATCACCATTTCTTTTTAAAGCTCTTAAATTCAATACGGCTTGAGCTCATTTATGTGTCCATTTTATTCCTGATCGTTCTGCTCTGTCTTTAACAAGAGATCCGCACGCGCCTTCTATTACACCGGTAGCTATAGGCAATCCTAGAGCTAGATATTCATTATACTTCATCATATGCTTGTGATTTTCAAGGTATGTGATGACTTTCTGTAACACGATCTGAGCCTTTTTCCCCATGTAGTGATATGCTAAGTTCCCACACGTATTCCATTACATGTATAATATCTAATGCGATTCCTAAAATTCGATGACTCCAACCTCTCTTTTCAAATTCCTTGAGCAATACATTTTCTAACGACTTAGCTCCATCCACTTATAGAAATATTCTCTTTAAATTGTTGGGGTCTCTTATTGCAATTCGATCAGCTAAATCTTTAAATGCAGACGCTTTGCCTGCCAATGATGCCATCACTTTTTTATTAATCGGTTCACGTGGTTTTGCTTTACCCTCTAATTGACATGTTTTTTAGGTCTCTTTTTTTTCTTTTAGTTGCTCCTTTGTCTGAGAACGCATAAGCAATTCGATCACATCTTCGGGCGTTCTTACTTCCGGATTGATGGTGTAATCTGATGTAACCACTGCATCACGCTTCAATCCTTTTCTGCCACGACTATCTCTTGCTTTTACTGTATGTTGTGCCTTACTCTGAGTTTGTTCTGATCGTTCTTTTGGGACCATCACAACACCCTTGCAATCAGTGGTTCCAATAATTATAGATCCTTCACTTTCTTCCTTAATTTGATGTTCCTTATAAAATTGTTCCACGTCTACAGCCACTTCTTGAGACAAAACCTCTTGGCTACGCTTACATAATTTTATTCCAAAAATATTATAAATACGTTGCAGCCCTTCTTCATAAGGCCCTTCAGCGACGCCATCTTGCACCCACTTTACTAAAAGATTAGAATAACGTCTTTCAGGCAAGTTAAAATGAGCATCCAGTGGAAAAAAGCAGGAATTATTAGGCTTCCAATAGCATGTGCGCGTGATTTCAATTACTACAAAGATCGATTTGTATTGTCTTGAAGATATTTTATGACGAGAAAAACGCTCTCCGGACTTACTGAGCATTGAGTTTTTTGACCAGTCATTTTCAAAACGAATAAAAGCTTCCTGAAGGAGGCCTTTTCCTATCTCAAGCAACATCTTAAATAAGTCATGCTCTATTACATGAGCCTGAAAATTAATAGCTTCAGACTCAACATATTTCTGTAGTTTTTTCCAAGTATGATTTCGTTCGACAATCAACTGCTCAATTTGATAAATTTTCATTTGCCTCCTTCTGGCTTTAAAACATTGGTTTTCCAAACCAATGTTTTAAAGCCAGAAGGAGGTCTTTTTTCAACTATTTTATGCTATAACCTTGATTGGGCTTGGTCTCGACATCAACTGAAAGTAGCCAGACTCAATAAATTTATACTAAAGTGAATATAGGTTCCTCTCTTTTTGAACCAGAACGGATGTCGCAAGCCCCTTTTTTTAAGAGAGGGTTAGACGCCTTATATAACAAGCTCCATCGCATCCTTACTAGTCAAAGAATTTCCTCACTGCAGGTGGGGGATCGCTCAATTTCGTAAAATGCATATACCACATAATTAACACGTTAGTAATAAATAGATAAAAATGTATTATAAATTATAGCAAAATTTTAAAGGGAATTTTTTTTATGAAAAATAATATAAAGTCTTCAGATTGGCCAGCATCATGTCCGACAACACCATGTGCAGGGCTAGCTCTGTGTGGAACATGCTATGAGTTACTTGTAAATTGTGCCAGTCAGGCAGAGCCACAATCAAGCGTTAATCTTACAGTATGTATAGGCAATGTTTTTGCCGCGTGTCCTTGTTCTGAATTGCTGAAAGTTAAGTCTTGGCTAACTGACCCTATTATTGATTATTGCAGCGAATCAGCAAGCTCTGATGAGTATCTAGGGTGTCTTAATCAATACCTTACACCTGAAACTTGTTTATAAATTCACTTTATACTGCTCGTTAATTCTCCCGTTTTTGAATGACGAGCGGTATAAACAAGCTCTCATGCCTTTTGGAAGGCAATGATTACCTAGAGTGCGGCTCTGTTTCCTAATTCAAAAAATTAGCAGGCACGAAGTTGCCTTCATTACAACCCAAATAAATCATAACTTATTCGTGCTCATATAGATACACCCTGAAATATACCTGAAAGGTTGCTTCTAATTATCAATTTCTGTATAATTGTTAATTATGGAAAGATTATACAAGATGCTATCTAGATGTTTAGACTACTTATGGTTTTGGTCGATTCTATTTTTTATTATAGATGTTTGTAATTTAGATATGATATTTTATCTGATTATAACACTATTTTTAAGCTTTCTCTTTATCCCTATTGAAGCCGTTCTTATAAAATGCTTTAAAACCACCCTTGGTAAGTTTGTTTTTGGATTGAGATATAACCAGGAATTTACTTGGAAAAGTGCTTTTCGTTACTCGTGTAGAAGGGCTCTTTTTTTAAAAACGCCCTCACAGCTCATTTATAAGAAGGCAAAACTTTTTCCCCACATTCTAGCAATTACAACCGCTCTCCTCCTCTCCTCTCTCTCTATCGCCCCAGAAGCCACCTTAAATCAGGCTAGCAAAATCCTCCCATTTGAATTTCTTCAGGAGTTGAAAGTTAAACGAAATGGCGGCGCAAACTGCCCTGATGGCTGGATTAAATTAACTGCTACTACAGAACTTCCTTTCTTAGCCTTCTTCCCTTCGGAGCCTAAAGCTACAGAAGTAAAAAAACCCATTCCGCATTCAAGCCGTATTCTTGTCTATAAAGAGTACACAGAAGAGAAATACTCACTCGGTTATGTCGACCTCCCTGAAAATTGGGTAAAATGGGGCTCAAACATGGTTTTTAAAGGGACCCTTAAACAAGTAGCTTCCCATGAAAAAGGGAATATTACACAAAAGCAAAAGACTCTTCACGAACAATATCCAGCTATGGATTATGTGGTTGAAAAAAACGGCAGCAAGACCTTTGGCAGATTAATCCTAGTCGGCACTACTATTTATAACCTTGAGGCAAAAGGGGAAGCGGCTTCACAGGAAGCTTCCGAACTCTTCTTTAACTCCTTTCATCTTCAGGTTTAATCTACTTTTTTCTACACTCATGCTATGACTGAAAAAAGGCTCTTGCTCATCTCATCGCTTATTCTACTTCTCATTTGGATCTTACTAGTTAAGATTCACCAGCCGCCCACAACTTTTAACATAGATGTTCAAGATCAATTCACCTATGGGAAAAGTGATGCACCTGTTCATATGATCGTCTTTGAGGAGTTTTCATGCCCCCTATGTCAAGTTCTACATAAAGAGACAATACCCTTTATTGAAAGTACCTATGTAGATACGGGAAAAGTGAAAATAACAATTGTTCCCTTAGCATTCCTTGATGATTCCCTTCCTGCGTGCACTCTCTTGCTTTGTATTCAAAAAATAGCAAAGTCGCACATGAAATCCTTTTATGACTTCCTCTTTGGGCTTCCACAAGATGACCTTATCTCATTTTCTTATCGCGATTTTGTCTCTGCCTATATCGAAAACCATAGAAACCTACCAGCACCACAGGTTCTTAAACACTTAAGAGAAGATTCTTTCGAAAATGCTATTGAACACAATCTCTCATTAGCTAAGAAAATTTATCCAGGTGACATTAAAGTTCCTATCGTTTTAATTAAAGGAAAACTCGTAAAAAATGCCGACAAAACCACAATCTCAAGGGCAATAGATGAAGCGTTATAGTTTTTATGCCGCATGGCTTATAGCAGCAATCGCAACGTTGATAAGTCTCTACTACAGCGAAATCCTCGATTTAGACCCTTGCAAACTCTGTTCATATCAGAGAATCTTCCTTTTTCCCTTGCCAATCCTCCTTTTCCCTCTAATTTTCAAGCAAAAAAGGGAATTCATCCCTTACATTCTCCCTCTCCCCATCATCGGATTCTTTATAGCCCTCTATCAGACCATTGTTAGACCCTCTTGCTGCTTCTCAGACCCTATCCACCCCATCTTCGGCCTTCTCGCCTTCCTCTTGATCTCTGTACTCCTTATCTATAATGTTAATACCCAAAAATATTGAAGGCCATAAATTCATAGAAGTGGTAAAATCTCCGCATGACAACAAAACTTTTAGCTATATTAAGCGCCCACCATCCAGACAGTTCTAATAATTCCTTGAGAGAGCTACTAAAGCACCGTAGAGTCTTGGTTGATGGTGTGTTAGCAACAAACAACCTAGATCTCACTCCAAATCAAGAAGTTACGATTTTACCTAAGCGAAGACTCATTGAAGGCGTCACAGCAATTTATGCAGACGACCATTTAATCGTAGTTGATAAGCCTGAAGGGCTTTTGTCTGTTGCAACCGATTTTGAAGAAAAAAAGACTTTACATGCACGCTTAAAAAAAGCTTATCCTACTGTATGGCCTGTACAAAGGCTTGATCGGGAGACTTCTGGAGTTATGGTTTTTGGACTTTCATTTGCCGCGAAAGAGGACTTAAAAAAACAGTTTATGGAACATGGTATTTATAGAGAATACCAAGCTCTTGTTACCGGAGAGTTCGCCGGAAAAGGGACTTGGAAGCATAAACTCTATGAAGACGCCTCCTACTATATGAAAGTAAGCCCAAACAATGAAGGCGAACTTGCTATCACTCATTACGAAGTACTCCACACAGGCAAAAGGACTTCCAGAGTTAAGTTTGTTCTCGAAACGGGAAAAAAGAACCAAATTAGAGTTCAAACAAGCTATCAAGGTCATCCAATTGTTGGCGATAAAAAATACGGGACAGGAAGCTCTACTATAAAACGATTAGCTCTTCATGCTCACAGGCTTGAATTCGTACATCCGATCTCTAAAAAAAGACTTTGCTTTACTTCACCCGTCCCCTTTTAATGTACCGAGAGGGATTTAAAAATAATGAGACGATTATATAAAGACCGATTTGATAAAAAAATAGGCGGAGTTTGCGGCGGCTTAGCCCAATATTTCCACCTCGACGCCTCCATCATCAGACTCCTCTTTATCCTACTTACCCTCCTTACTGGAGGGCTTTTCATTATCGTCTATATCATCCTCTGCGCAATTCTCCCTTTAGGCCCTAAATCTTACGTCGAAGCCAACTATAAGAAGCTTTATCGATCGAGAACAGACAGACGGTTTGCCGGCATCTGCGGCGGCCTTGGCAAGTATTTCCGCATTGACTCTAACATCATTAGATTCATCTTCATAGCCCTCCTCTTTGTCACAGGATTCTTCCCCATGGCAGTTGTCTATGTCATCGCCATTGGCATCATCCCAGAAGACATTCACATCACAAAATAAGCATGTTATGCACATTTTCTAGATTTTAGTAGAATGATGGCAGGAACAAAAGGAGTCTTTGATGTCAAGAAAGTCAAAAATTAAAAGTACAGCCGTTGAACCTGCAATAGATAAAGATTGTTATCATTGTATGGAAGCGTTATCTAAATGTGTGCATGAAGGCAATCCTGCTAGCAGAGCGATGTTTAAAGAGCAGGCAGAGTCTAGTTGCGCAAGATGTGCCTCGTATCAAACAATTAAAACGAAGAAGAAATAATACCATTTGTATATAATTGCCCAAAATTTAGGGTAGTTATGAAACGCAGTGAAATGTTAAAATCTGTTGCTGATACACCAGAGTGGGATCTCATTATTATTGGTGGAGGAGCGACAGGCCTTTGGTGCGCTCTGGATGGAGCTTCGAGAGGCTACAAGACCCTTCTTTTAGAGAAAGGTGATTTCGTAGAAGGGACCTCGAGCAGATCTACAAAACTTTTTCACGGTGGTCTTCGCTATCTTAAACAGGGACGTCTTGGACTCATTCATGAAGGACTAATTGAGCGGGGCTATCTTGCAAAAAATGCACCCCATTTATTTACATCAAGACCATTTTTCCTCCCTTTTTATAGCGCTCTAGACAAGCCATATTATAAGCTTGGAATGCTCCTCTATGATTTTCTTGCAGGCAAGCTTGTTTTACAAAAACATCGCCTTCTTAATAGGGCTGACTCTATTGCTGAATGCCCCACATTAAGATCAGAAGGCCTTAAGGGCGGCGCCGTCTATTATGATGGTCAATTTGATGATGCCAGATTCGCTATAGAGCTTGCAAAAACAGCAGCTAATTATGGCGCTACTCTACTTAATTACTGCAAAGTCGAAGAGCTTGTAAAAACTAGCGGCAAGGTCAGTGGTGTTATCGCGACAGAATTAGATACAAACACCCCTTTTAACATTCGGGGGAAAGTCATTATCAATGCGACGGGGATTTTTTCAGATGAGCTGCGCAAACTCGACGACCGCGCAACACCGCCTATAATGGTCTTAAGCAGAGGTAGTCACATCATAGTTGATAAGAAATTTCTCTCCAGCCAAACTGCTCTTATCGTACCTAAAACAGGAGACAAGAGGGTCATCTTTGTCATACCCTGGCAAGAGAAAGTGTTAATCGGAACAACAGAAGCCGTTGTATGTGAACCGTCTAACAACCCTAAGCCGTCTGAGGAGGAGATTTCATTTCTCTTAGAGCATGCAAAACTTATCTTAACCCCCTATCCCAAGAAAGAAGATATCCTAAGTTCCTTTGCAGGAATTCGCCCTCTTGTTAAATCAAGTCATAACAAATCGTCCTCAAAACTTTCAAGAAACCACGAAATACTCATCTCTGAGAGTGGTCTTGTCACTATAGTTGGTGGCAAATGGACAACTGGGAGGAAAATGGCTGAAGACACCCTTAACAGAGCTTTTAAAAAATTGCTGCCCTGCAAAACCCTGCCCTGCAAAACAAAATCTCTCCCTCTTCATAAGTCGCCTTCATTCTTCTCCCTACCTGAGATCGTCCATTTAGCAGTAGAAGAGGAAATGGCGCTAACAGCAGCTGATATTCTCGCTAGACGTACTAGAACTCTCTTCTTAGACATAAAACAGGCCCTTGCCCTAGCCCCCGAAGTGATACGTCTTATGGCCCCCCTTCTTAAAAAAAATAGTTTATGGGAAGCGGAAGAATTAGACAAATTCAATGAATATGCAAAGAGTTATTGCGTATAAACCCCTTCTTTTTTCAAAATAGTCAACCAAGGGAGAATTCTTTATGTATTTAATCTTACTCGGCGCGCCAGGAAGTGGAAAAGGGACTCAGGCAGAGAAACTTTCTAAACATTTAGGCATACCCCATATCTCGACAGGCGATATTTTACGCAATAACCCAGATCCAAGAATTCAGGCTATACTCAATGCGGGTAAGTTTGTATCAGATAACGAGATGATCGAGCTCGTAACAAACCGCCTTAAACAAGAGAAAAATGGCTGGATCCTCGACGGTTTTCCAAGAACGCTTACGCAAGCAGACTCTCTTAAAGCCTATCACGCACAGGTTCTCTATTTTAAAATTGATGATGAAGTTGTAAAAAAAAGACTTAGCCTAAGGAGAACTTGCAGCAACTGCAAAGCTATCTATCACCTTGAAACAAAACCACCTACAAATAATTCTATCTGCGATCTTTGCGGCGGTCTTCTCATCCAAAGAAACGATGATAAAGCTGAGGTAATAGAGAGCAGACTTCAAATCTACCACGAAAAAACAGCCCCCCTAATTGCATATTATAAAAAAGAAGGATCTCTTATTGAAATCCCCTCCTCTGGCACCGCCGAAGAGACTTATAACACCATAATAGAATTAATTTAGTTATTTATTATAAGTAGCGAATCTCCTATAATTTATGATTATGGATAGTGTAGTTAATTCAACAAATCATAATACATCGATACTCTCTCTCCCTACTGGCACGATTGGTTCGCTTCGTAAAAACAATGGATATCACTCTTCTCCTGGTATAATCTCCAGCATTTCATTATTTAGCTCCCTTATCGATGATATTAAATTTTTAATTTACAGTTGGAAAACAAAAGACAATGAAGGGAGGCTGGAAGGCTGGATCCGGGTCTTTAACCTTCCGATTGGCATTGCAAGCAGTTTGGAGCGCCTAATTTCATTTTTCATGGCCCTAGCTTCAGGAATTACATTAATAACCCTTTCTCTATCTGCTGCTGTTACAGGCTTTGTTTTTCTTGCAATTGAGTTTGGTCTTGAGCTCTGGAGATTAATTAGAACACTTAATTTCAGTCATGAATACGCTATTGGAAAGACACATAACCTCATTAAAGAGTTAGATAACAAAAAGACTAACCTTGAGAAATTCAGGAAAAAACATGGCTTTGCACCCACTGATTCTAAGTCAGCTATGCAAACAGAACTGGCTGATAGAAGTATTAAAAGAATCCACAATGATTACTTTAATACGACCACTTCAGGAAAGCAGCTAATTATGACCTCTAGGCTAGATAGAATTATTAGGCCTTTTGCTGTTGAAATCCTTCGTAAAGATAATCTTTGTCCTAAGATCGAAAAAAAAGAACTAATTAAACTGCTCAACAGTCAAATCAACAAGACTATACTTGTTAATATTGTCGGACTTACAGCAATTCTTCTTGCAACAGCATCTCTTGCCCTCTGCTTTATTGGATTTCCCCCTATGATCTTTGTTACTCTCGGTCTGATTGGTTTTGCAATAGAGTTTAGTCGCTATTTAGCACCCCCGATCCTCCTAGACCACCGTGGCTGGCATCCAAATTTCTACGAATGCCTACCTCAATGCTGCCAACCTAAATCACTCTCGGTATAGACAATAAAGCCCATATCTAAAATACTAGATAGATGAATTGGATATTCGCTTTTCTTGCCACCTTGCTATCTTATCTATTTATTGATCAGAAACTTGCTCTATTAATACATGAGCATATTCATCTCCTGCCCATTTATAAAGCATTGAGCTTTATAATCGCCCCCATTCCTCATCTAGCTCTATCAGCTATTTTAACAGCCTTTGCTTTACATCCTAGATTCAGAAAGTATCTAAAGCCATTTGCACGCTACTTTGTAACAGTACTGATCTTTATGTTCATTGCCGGGCTGCTTAAAATCGCCCTAGGAAGGGCAAGACCTGAGTTCTTTATCAAAACAGGCTTCTATGGATTCTCCTTCATGGAGGGCCATCACAGCTATTTCCGCTCATTCCCATCAAGTCATGCGGCAACCGCTTTTGCCCTGATCTATCTTTGTAGGTGTAAATGGTACTGGTATTTAAGTCTGACTCTGTTTGTATGTTCACGGCTCCTGCTTGGCGAACACTACTTAAGTGACGTAATTGCAGGCGGCATGCTAGGAATCTTCGCAGCTAAAATGAGCTTCTTGGTTACAAAAAAAATTGAGCAAGTTATTCACTTGCTCAATTTAAATTCGAAAGAATTTTAAGCTAAAATATTATTTTTTAGCTGCGCTTTTTGTAGTTCTGCGAGCAGTTCTACGAGCAACTTTTTTAACAGCTTTTCTTTTTGCTGGTCTTTTTTTGCTTGAAGCAGCTTTACGAGCTGGTTTTTTTGCTGCAGCTTTACGAACTGTTTTCTTAGCTGTTTTTCTTTTTGTAGCAGCTTTTTTAGCTGGTTTTCTTTTAGCAGCTACTTTTCTTTTTGTAGCAGCTTTTTTAGCTGGCTTTCTTTTAGCAGCTACTTTTCTTTTTGTAGCAACTTTCTTAGCTGGTTTTCTTTTAGCAGCTACTTTTCTTTTTGTTGCAGTTTTTTTAGCTGGTCTTTTTGCACTAGCCACTTTTGTTACGCGCCTTTTTGCACGTCGTTTAGCTGGCGCCTTGCTTACTACGCCAACAGCTTCTAAAATTGCCGTTGTTGTAGATTTTTTCTTAGCTGGCATATGAACTCCTTAACTTACGTTTTTTGTTTTTTAATTTAATCCCGCTTACGAAACTGAATATACAAATCAAATAATTAATTAGTGAAATTTTTATGCAATTAAACAAAACTAAATCGTTAAAAGAGCTTTTAGAGCATATTGTGAAGCCGTTTTTTAAAACAAAACTTTTTTTATTCAGATGAGAAAAAAAAACTAAAAAAATCTATTTTTTCGAATAATCACCTTTTAACATCTCGCAACATGCTTATTTTAAGTAAATTAAGCGATTAAATAAATCAAATCGCCTAAATTACTTAGAGTAAGTGATTTAATTTCCTTGCTGCAAAAATTAAGTTTTTTTTCATAATTTCTAAACATCTTCTAATAAAAAATTTCTTCACTAAAAAATGTAGATGCGCTATGGATAATAGATTATTTTTTATGAGAGGTACACATTGGAAGTTGCAAGAAGCCCCGGCCGTGTCATTAGCGTCTTTGTTCTTGTCATGTTAAACGTTTCAATCATGGCAAGTTTACGTAATCTACCTCTCGTTGCTGAGTATGGTTATAGCGCAATCTTTTACTTTTTTATCGTTGGCATATTCTTTCTTGTACCCGCGGCATTAGTTTCAGCAGAACTTGCTACCGGCTGGCCAAAATCAGGCGGAATCTACATTTGGGTCAGAGAAGCGTTTGGCGATTTCTGGGGATTTTTTGCAATTTGGATGCAATGGGTCCATAATGTAACCTGGTATCCCGCAATCCTTGCATTCGTTGCTACCACAGCTGCCTACGTCTTTTACCCGCCCCTGGCTGGAAACAATTATTTTGTACTTGCTGTCGTATTAGGTGGTTTCTGGGGAATGACTCTATTAAACTTTTTGGGAATTCGAACGTCCAGCTTATTTAGTACAATCGGTGTAATTGGCGGGACAATTTTACCTGGACTTTTTCTAATCGCTCTCGCATTTATCTGGATTATTAGTGGCCATCCGACCCAAATACATTTTACAATAAGAGAGATCATACCCGATTTTTCCCACATAGATAACGTTGTATTTCTAGGAGGCTTATTTCTGGCTTTTGCAGGCTTAGAAGTCTCTTCAGGTTATGCTGGAGAGGTAAAAAACCCACAAAGAAACTACCCGATATCTATTATATTAGCGGGGCTTATTACCTTCTTCCTATTTATGTTAGGCGCTCTTTCTATTGGTATAGTCATTCCGAAAGAAAAAATCAGCCTTGTTTCAAGCCTCATGGAAGCTCTCACATTCTTTTTAAACAGTTACGATATTGGATGGGTTCTCCCAATTTTAGGTGTCTTACTAATAATTGGTGCCATAGCTGAGGTTAACTCATGGATCATTGGACCTGTAAAAGCCCTCTATACAACAAGCATTCATGGAAATCTTCCCCCTATTTTTCAATATACTAATTCGAAAGGGGTCCCCGTTAATCTTCTTCTTTTTCAAGCAATCATTGTAACAATATCCTCCCTTGTCTTTTTGACTATGCCATCTTTGAGCAGTTCCTACTGGATTCTAAGTGCCTTAAGTACTCAAATCTATCTTGTTATGTATGTATTAATGTTCATGTCGGCAATTAGACTCCGTTATACAAGACCCCATGTCCCAAGAGCCTACCGTATTCCCCACCCACATAAAGGGATTTGGATTATCTCCTCACTTGGTATTTTTAGTAGCATACTAGCTATTGTTCTTGTTTTTGTCCCACCAAGACAAATCAATGTAGGTAGCCTAGCCTTCTATGAATCATTCTTAGGGATCGGCCTTGTCACAATGTGTATCATTCCAGCAATTATTTACTCATTCAAAAAACCAGAATGGTTAGTTGCTACTGATTAAGAGCTTAGCCCTCTTCTTGCAAAAATATAAAGGATTTATTAAAATCTCTTTAAGTTTTTGCGAGGACAATCTTAATAATGTTAAATTATCGGGCCCCACTTATATTATCTTCTCCTGAAGAAGTGGCTAAGTCTTTAGAAGTCTATACGATAAATCTTAGGAGAGCGTTTCATAAAATTCCAGAGCCGTCGTGGAAAGAGGAAAAAACCTTAGCTTTGCTTAAAAGCGAACTAAGTAAGATCATTCTAAAAAGCATCTATCCTACTAAAATTGTTGAAGCAAAAGGGGGGCTTTGGGTCGATCTCATTGTCGACAGATCTCTCCCTTGGATTTTATTTCGAGCAGATCTTGATGCCCTTCCAATTGAGGAGGAGACAGGCCTCCCCTTCTCATCTGTTCATAAAGGATATATGCATGCCTGCGGTCATGACTGTCACACTGCTATGTTACTAGCCAGTTTTCATGCAATTGCAACCTGCATGATTGTCCCAAAATCAAATATCCGATTTGTATGGCAAAGGGCTGAAGAATGTGGTGAAAGTCCTTCTGGAGGATCTCTTTTAGTTCAGGAGGGCGTCTGTAATAATATCGATTTTGTCTACGGCCTTCATGTTTCATCTACCTTGGAATCAAACGCTTTCTATTCCAGGCAAACTCTAATGATGGCTAACTCCTGCTATATTGAATTTACAATTATCTGTAGTGGCGGCCATGTTATGAGACCCGATTTAGGCTCAAATGCAATCTCTCTTATGGGCGATGTCTTAACCCACTTGAAAGGTTTTGAAAAACTCTACTTTGGCCCCGATGAACTGGTAGCCTTCGTACCAAGCATTGCTACTGCCGGCACAAAATCAAACATCCGCCCGAATTCTGCCCATTTCTGCTTCGCCATCCGCAATTTTCTTCCAGAAGCCAAACGGAACGCCTTCATAAAAGCGATCAAAGAGAAACTAGAGACCATTACACTTCTCTACCCCTCAGCACATCTCGCTTCATTTGATTTCACGCCAGGCTACCCTGCCCTATATAATGATCCTGAAAATCACCTCTTTGTAGAAAGAGCCCTTCAGGAACAAGAGTTCAAAACTCTAGACTCACCCCTCCTCTTCGCCGGTGAAGACTTCTCCTTCTACCTCCAGCAAACCCCCGGCTCCTTCTGGCTCCTCGGCGCAAAACAAGACCCTATCTTCGATCACCACACCGCCAAATTCAACCCCGACGAATCCACCCTCTACCAAGGCGTCGCCTTCTGGCTCACCCTCGCCCACAAACCTCACTAAATCAACATAATAAAAATAAAACACCTAACATGAAATACTCCTATTAACAAAACAGGAGAATTTTATGTCGGTTAATTTCCCTTTAAATATCCCAAATAATTTTCCTCAAGACTGGGTTATTGACACCACAATGTCTATTACTTCTACAACCCCCTATACTTTTTGGGTTTTTCTTAATAATCCTGAGGATCAACTTTTAGCTGATTTTTTAGCAATCTCTGATCCAATTAATGCCCGTTACGCCTCTTATCTAACTTATAATGAATTGCAAAATTACACTATCTCACCTAGTGTAATTTCCGCAGTAACTGCCGATATACAAAAAGGAATTCCTGGAGCAATTATAACAACGTTATGGATGGGTGATGTATTAGAGGTTGTAGCTACTGTTGCAGGTGTTGCAAGCTATTTTCAAACGGAGTTTACATACTGGAAAATCCCACAACAAACAGTAGGATACACACCTCCTCAAAATATCATCCGAATGACCAATCCGACCGCACCTATAAAAGTCTCTCCACTCTTTTCTAAATACGTGCAAATGGTCACTCCACTTAATTTTTTTCCTTACCTCCCCGTTATCCAAGCTCGAGCAACAGCACCAACTGTTACCCCTTTGACAATAACACCAACCTCTACCCTAAATCACTACTATGGAAACTTTACACCCCCATCACTAGCAGAGACCAAAGCGCTCGGGATTAAACAAGCTTTTTATACTGATCTTCAATATGGCGGATTTGGAATACAGGACGCAGCACTTTTTTTGCAAAATGCATTTGGGTATACACAAACACAAGTAACCGATTTCTTAGCTGGAAATGGTGCCCTAGAACTAACAGAATCCGCAGCAACCTATGCTACTTGGCAAGAAAATCCTTATGTAGAAGCAAACCTTGATTTGTCTATGCTTCTTCTCATGGGAACAAACATCACAACTCTTCAAATTGGCGATCTAGGGGAAGATCTGTTTTATGAAATTTATAACATCCCCGATTCTTATACCCCGCCTTCCTATACTTCAAGACAGACAAAAGCAATGGACTCCACTGAAGGCTTCTTCCAACAAGTTTTCTCTGTAGCTCAAGCAAGTCCAGATAGCACACTTTATGATCTTAATCTTCCTCAAGTGATCTCCTTCTCTTATGGATGGATGATGAATTTTCTAGACCCACTCATGTTGATTCGGATCAATAGAGAAATGATGAAGTTAGGGTTAATGGGTATTACCATTATTATAAGTGCTGGAGATAATGGATCTACCCTCTTTGGAAGAGGCTATGGAAATAAAGATCTTATGTCTTTGCCTGCCGTAACTTCTGTTGGATACTCCTATTTACAAACCATAAATTCAACTACACAAGAGTGGCTATCAAATGATCAAACAGGCTGTTATGCTTCAGCTTTTGGTTTGTCATTACTATTTGATAGAAAAACTTACATGCCATTTGCCGATTCCTTGGTAACTTCCTATGTAACACAACCCGCTGTTGCTGAAATTATTAATCAAATCAACACAACTCAAAAAGGAATCTTTTTTAGCCCTACAGGAAGATCTTTCCCCGATATTGTCGGTTTAGGCTGTAACTTTTCTAATATTTACGTCAATAACCAGCCCCAATCAGGAGCCGGAGCATCAATGGCGGCCCCATTAACTGCTGGTTTTTTCTCTATGATTAATTATTTAAGGAGAAAAAATGACCAGCCATTTTTAGGTCACTTGAACCCAGCGCTTTATGCAAATCCTACAGCCATGACCCCCGTACAAGGAGATAACACCTTCCTACAAGGAGAATTAAGCTTCCCTTATGTTAAGGGTCTTCCTTACGGAGTAGCAGGGTTGGGCGGCTATAACTTCACAAATTTAATGAAAGTATTTATTAAGTAAAATCACTTTTCGACCCACTTACCGTGGGATTTGATTAGGTCGATAAGTTTGGTTTCGGCATCGATGAAGTCGATGTTTTTTTCGACGCAGGTTTTACCGACATAGAGGTCGATTTTGCCGGGGCGGGAGCCGACGTAGCCGAAGTCGGCATCGGCCATTTCGCCGGGGCCGTTGACAATGCAGCCCATGATGGCGATTTTGACGTTAGGTAAGTGGCCGGTTTTTTCTTTGATTCGGTTTGTTACTGACTGAAGGTCAAAGAGAGTTCTACCACAACCAGGGCAGGCGATAAAATCGGTCTTGAAGCTGATTATCCGGCATGCTTGGAGAAGATTACGCTCAAAATCTTCACTCTTATGGTGTGAATCGATAGAGACACCGTTACCTAAACCATCTATTAATTTTGCGCCGAGTTCCATAGAGGCTAGTATTACTAAATCCGCTGCTGAGACATCATATTTAGCCTTTAATATAACGGAACCCTCTTTTAGTGTTTTAGGAACAAGGGTATCTACTGTGGGAAGACGTAATTTGGATCTCTCTTTTGCAAACTTGATGATCCGTTTGCATGGATCAATTTCAGCCCAAGGATCTTCTGTTAAGGAGACTCTAATTGTATCGCCAAGGCCATCAAGTAGTAGAGATCCAATACCGACTGCCGATTTAATTCGCCCATCTTCACCATTTCCAGCCTCTGTTACGCCAAGGTGGAGGGGGTAATTCCAACCGATATTTACCATCTCGGCTACTAATAGTCTATAGGCGTGAATCATTACTAATGGATTGCTCGCCTTCATTGAAAAAAGAAAATTGTGATAGTCATACTTACGGCAAACTCTTGCAAATTCGAAAGCAGATTCGACCATTCCAAATGGGGTATCCCCATACCTATTCATAATACGATCAGATAATGAGCCATGATTTGTCCCGATACGGATAGCAACGCCCCGCTTTTTGCACTTTTCTATTAGAGGGGCAAATTCCTCTTCAATTTTCAAAACTTCTTTAGCATACATCTCATCTGTATATATAATTTTTTTGAATATTGCCCTAGTATCAACAAAGTTACCTGGATTGATCCGAATCTTATCTACAAAATCGGCAACAACCATAGCTGCAGGGGGATAAAAATGGATATCCGCAACAAGAGGCATATCACAGCCGAGGCGAATCAATTCATTTTTAATCTCTCCGCACGCTTCAGCCTCTTTTTTACCCTGCACAGTCATTCTAACTATTTCACAACCAACATCTTGTAACTTTAAAATTTGATCTACAGTCGCCTTTACATTCCTTGTATCTGAGGTAGTCATAGATTGAATTCGAACAGGGTTATCCCCTCCTATACTAACTCTCCCAACCTTTACAACTCTAGTCTTCCAGCGCATTGATATACCCTCGCAATCAATTTAACAATTTGTTAAAATATATGCATTATTAAAGAGATAAATGTATATTATGGACATTCCACTTTTTTTATTTGTCCTTTTTGGCTTGCAGGCCATTTGCTTTTTTGTCAGTTGGAAGTCCTCAAAAGGGATGAAAACTAGCGAAGATTACTTTTTAGCTAACCGGAAGGTCCGCTTTTTTCCCCTTATGATGACCTTTATAGCGACTCAAGTAGGCGGAGGCCTTGTCCTCGGAGCTGCTGAGGAGGCCTATAAATTCGGATGGCTAGTCCTATTTTATCCCCTTGGCGCCTCGATTGGCCTTGTTTTACTAGGTCTTGGCATGGGTCGAAAATTGGCTGAAATGCAGGTCTCAACAATTGCCGAACTGCTAGAAGTAATATATAAGTCTAAAGTTTTAAGAAAGCTCGCCTCAATCCTCTCAGTACTCTCCCTCTTTATGATTTTGGCAGCCCAATTTATTGCCTCCCACAAGTTTATGATGACGATGGGGATCACAAATGAACTCTATTTTATAGCCTTTTGGGCAATTGTCATCCTATATACTGCCTTCGGAGGTTTAAAAGCCGTTATTGCAACAGATCTAATTCAGGCGACCTTCTTCATTGTTATCTTCGTAGTTTGCTTAGGTTATGTCTTTTGGACAAATCCGATACTTCCGGTAATTCCCGTCGAACCCTTTAATTTTGAGTACTCAAAACTGATCGGTTGGCTCTGTATGCCCCTCTTCTTTATGATCATTGAACAAGATATGGGTCAAAGATGCCTCGCTACAAAATCTCCCAAAACTGTTACAAAAGCAACCATTTGGGCAGCTCTTTGCACAATGCTCATCTGTACCATTCCGGTCCTCTTTGGTATACTTGCTAAATCATTTGGACTGACAATTGCGCCAGGATCAAGCGTCCTAATGAGCTTCATGATTCAGGCAACTAACCCAATACTCACAGCTCTTATGGGATCAGCCGTCCTCGTTGCAATCATCTCAACTGCCGATTCACTGATCAACGCCATCGGCTCCAATATCGCCCACGACTTTGGTAAAACCCTCAAACTCCGCACATCGCAACTCATCGGAGCCGCCATCGGCATCTTGGGCATCTTCTTCTCCTTCTACTTCGATAACGTCGTCGACCTCCTCATCCAAAGCTACGAACTCTCAATCAGCTGCCTCTTCATCCCCATCTGCGCCGCCCTCTTCAAAACCAAAGGCAACCCCCTCTCCGCCTACCTCTCCATCACCCTCGGCGCCACCTGCTTCCTCCTCTTCCGCTTCTACCCCCCCGAATTCTCCCGCGAACTCCTAACTCTTGGCATCTCCCTAGCCGGCTATCTGCTTGGCGAAACCTATCACTACTTTTATCGCAATCGAA
>CANJWO010000038.1 GCA_947478685.1 Chlamydiota bacterium
ACCCCCGACAGAAAATAAGTTATAGCCTAAAACTTCCCTCTAACGATCAGAAACCGGATATAAACTTACTGGTATAGTAAACATTTTTTAACATAAAAGTGTTACCTATGTTGGTGAATCAAATGTAACCTATGTTACCGATCGGACCATTCTTTCTTAAACGGGAAGGGCGATATGCTTGATGAGGAGCCAGCGGGGGGAGGTTTTGGGGAGGGTGGCGTATTGGGAATGGGCAATTTTGAGGATTTCGTTGTCGGTAAGGAGGAGGATGACTTCTTCGCTGTTTGTGTAGTAGGTGGAGAGGTTTTTGAGGGCTTTTTTTAGGATGTGCTGGTTTATGGTTAGTCTGAGGAGGATGGCGGTGATGAAACTTACTGTGATGAGTATTGCTGGCCAGATAAAAATAGGGGGGATAAAGAGGGCTATGCAGAGGTAGGATTCCCAGGGGCTTTGGAAGAGGGGGCCTAAATATTTTCGCCATTTAGAGCGGGATGTTTTGTAGGCTAAGAGCTCTTCGAATCGGGGCTCGTTAAAGGCTGATCTAAGAAAATGGACCCGTTCGTGGGCGATGAGATCTTCTGTTGTTAGTGATAATCCGCGGGTTTTTTTAGGGAGTTCCAGAATGGGGATTTTTTGCCTTTCATAATCGCAAATCAGTGTCATAGCACCGAACCAAAAAGGGAGTCCCTTTTTAGTGGTAATCGAGAAGAAATAGGGGGAGATTTGGTTGACAGTTTCGTAGGGTATCCCTGCTGTTTTTAAAAATAGCTCAGGGCTTGATAGCACTTTTTTGATGAGCTCTACCCTTTCTTGAAAAGAATCGAAAGTGTCTGCGGGCCCAGGAACAAATCCCTCTTTGTACCGGTCTTGCAAATATTTTGTATTCAGATTAGAATTTAAATCCATGAGCGATATCATAGCATTTGACAAAGAAGCCAAAAAGAAGATTCTTGCAGGCATTGCCGTTTTAGCAAGGTGTATAAAAATTACTTTAGGAGCAAATCCTAGAAATATTGTAATTCGAAGAAAAGACGGGACGGTTATTTCAACAAATGATGGAACAGTTGTTGCAGAGATGGTCCATGTCGAAGACCCTTTTGAACAGATTGGTATCGATATTGTTAGAAAAGGGGGAGGGGGAGAACCCTTCACAATTGTACTTACCGAGGCAATTGCACGTATTGGGATGAACTATATTTTCGGAGGTCGTGATCCAATAGAGATTAAAAAAGGGTTAGATAGATCTTTACCCCTCCTTTTGGAAGCACTAGATAATATTGCGGTCCCCCATCAAACAGAGGATGGTCCTCTCTCTTTTGAAGGTGGGTATGCATCGCCCTATTTTATGACAAATCCTGAGACAATGAGCTGTGAACTAGAAGAGCCCTCTATTTTCATTACAGATAAGAATCTTCAATCCGTTTACGACGTCGCCCCTATTTTAGAAAACCAAAACAACCTCCTAATCATTGCGGAAAATATTGGTGAAGAGGCTCTAGCAACTCTAGTGGTCAATCGCCTAAACGGGGGACTCAAACTAGCTGCCATAAAAACCACTAAAATAAAAGAGATCGCCCTGCTACTTAGGACAGAACTTCACTCCTTTGGAAAGGCTAAAAGGGCCATCATTGGCGGGGAATCGACAACAATTATAGGAGCCGGAAGCAATTCTACAATCGACTACATTAAAATTTTCCCAAACCTCGATTTAGAAATATTAACAAATGCAATGCTTGAGCTATCTCCGTTTTTACCCCGCCCCCTCCTTCTCATCAAAAAGGCACTCATCAATGCCATATCGACAGCAGGATCGCTCCTAACAATCGAAACAATGATCACCAAAAGCAAAAAAAAGCCCCCTAAATAAGGGGGCTTCAGAATAATATAAGACTATTTTCTTCTATTCTACTGAGCTTCCACCAAAAAGTAATTCTGCGTCCCGGCTGTCTAAACTAGAGGCAGCACCAGTTCTAAATTTAGTTAGAGCTTTTCCGGCTGCCGCAGCTACTCTTCCTTTAGTCACTTTTAGCCTGGTAAGGAATTTGCTAGCTACTTGAGACACCTTGCCTGGTCCTGGAGCTTGTCGTGGGGAGGGGGTTTTCATTAAAACGGGGGGTGAACTACCACCCTCTATTGGTGACATAGAGACAGATGAATCTTCGCTGTAATGATCTGCTAGCGAAGCGCAATGGCAGACCCTTGCAAAGTCTTCAGGATTGGATAAATTGGAAATTTTGCCCAAAATCTCTTTTCTAGCATTTGGATAGAGCTTATTTAAAATCCTTGAGAGGACAAAATTTAATTCATTTATTTCATCTTCAGTAGGATTTAATGGATCAACCATATATAAACCAGCTAGCCTTACTTGGGCAGCGATATGAGACAAGAATCCAGCAGGCAATTTAAGTCTAATAAGAGGTTCTTCATACCCATTTTTTCTGAGAAATTCTAATGCATTAGTAGGAGATATCTCATCTCTGCATAGACCTAAAAGAAGGGAGAAATCAATAGAAGTCGGATGTAAGCTAATAGTTCTAGTGATGAGATCAGCCTTGTCGGAAAATTTTTCAATAAATAAATCACAGATTGCAGAGTTAAGTGTCTCTATTTGTTCCTCTGTAATCGTTGCCGCAGTTAAATTAATATTGAAACTCTGAGCGATGAGCATTGCCGTTAAGCGATCTAATTGTGACTCAGCGAGTTCTATAGGGAAATTCAACCCTTTTAAAAGATTTTTTAATAAATTCTTTGGAGATTTTCTAAATAGAGTAGTTAATCTTCCAAGTGTGTTACATGATTTAAGAAGCTGAAAAGTCGGGGTGACTCGTTCAGCCGGAATTGGTTCTCCTGACTCCCTGAATAAGGCGTCAAGCTCACAAGGCTCTCCAGGAGTAGACGAAAGTGTGTTTAGGAAATCAAGAACGGCTGCATTAAATGTCCTTATCTCTGCAGGAGTTGATAACTTAGCTTCATGATGGAGAGACAATTTTCCTTCAAGGAATTTTGCAAGATCATTAAACATAGGAGTTTCTGAATACCCTAAGTTGCTTAGCAATTGTTTAGCCCGATCTTTTGTCATTGGAGCAGCCTCATAGCCACCTACTTGATCTGCTAAAATCATAGAAAAACGTTCCCCAATTATTACATCAGACGTATCGATATGATCTGCCTTTTTTGAACGAAGATATCCATTTAGCAGGCTAGCAAGCGTCCCTTTATCTAACTCAGAAGAAAGGGGATTGCTTTTGCTTAAGTAAAGATCTCCAACGCTTTGAATATGTGCTATTAGCGCATTAAAATCAGTTTTAGATAGGTGTTTGTCAAAACCTTGAGCTGTTAAAAGGGTTTTAATTTTGCTTGTAGAATTTAGATGTTCTAAATCTTCAAGAAGATTAATTGCATTTTGGCACTGCCGCCCTGTTATAATCTGAGGATATACCCTTTTTGCAATGGCTACAGAAGCTTGTGGAAATTTAGATTCTAGGTATTGTACAACTATGCTAGTAACGGAGTTAGCCTCTGTATCTCCTTGTACAACGTCCTCTTCAGCTAAGATAACATATTCTGTATAAGAAAGTCCTTCTGCAAATGCAGCAAGTTCGCTACGTACTGATGGTACGCCACTTAATTGGAGATCATCGGTAAATCCACATTTTAGGAACAATTGCTCATAAGATTCTTTGTCGACATATACTCTCGGTGGAACCACAGGGCGAACTTGGCGATCATTAAAAAAGTTTGTTTCTGCCTGGGCAAGAGTTAAGATTAGTCTATCGAAGGCCTCTATTTTTTTTTGTCTGAAGAAGTTTTTGATGATTGAATAAAATTTAGGGTTATCTGCAATTTCCTTAGTAAGCCTCGTCTTATGTTCCACTAGGCGGGCTTTTAAGTTTGTTGCTGAGGCTTTTGCATGTTCAATATTTGTAGATACTGCAACACATGCAGCTTTTCGCTTGGTCCAAGATGAATGGGGTTGATCTTCATAGAACTCAGAAAAAAGACGAGTATTTTGTGTAAAATCTACTGAAAAAGCATAGATTCTCGAGACAACTGTTTGGAGGCTCTCTCTTTCAGAGCGAAATTTAGCTTGTCTTGGTACGATACTACCACTTTTTAGAATGATTGGGCATTGATCGTTGAGGGTAGCACCAAAATTTATAATTGCCATTTGTGTTGAATCCATAATAATTCCTTATTTTTATTATTAATAATGAATCAATTATAGCATAAGTAAGTTTTTAATATCAATCAGTAAATACTTTAGTATAAGAGGCCTGACTCATAAGTAACTTAAGGTGTGTTTGTTGCAGTTATTCGTGTGGAGGAGTACTAAGTAGCTGCGCGGAGACGCTCTCTGGGGAGGGCGACATCCGTTCAGCCAAAGTTAATTATGAAGAAGGTGAAGGCCAAGCCATTCACCCTTGGAGCGTTCTTTAATTAGTTGCCAATTCGCCATCTCTTTGAGGTAGGGCTCTCTTTCCTGTTTAAGGAGGCCTGAAGAGAGAAGATGTATAGGGAATTTTTTAATAAAGGGGTATTGCTCTAGGGCAAGGCGCTGTTCTGAAGAGATCATATTAATTGTGACAAGATCAGCTGTAGGGGGCTCTTTGTTAATAAATATTTTTAAATGGTTGAGTTTGAAGTTTTCCTCTGCATGTCTGATAGCCTCCGGATCAATTTCAAATGCGTAGACAGCCTTTGCGCCGAGAAGTGCTGCAGCAATGGAGAGAATCCCTGAGCCACATCCAATATCGATCACGGTCTTTCCTTTAACAAGGGGTTTTAAAAAATCTAAGACTAGATTTGTGGTCGGATGTGACAGGTCGCCAAAGCCAGGCCCGGGCACTAATCGAAACGACAAATCCTTCGATAATGGGACAATTCCATACCCGTTTTTAAAATGGGGGGAGTGAATTTTCCAAATCTCTTTCCAGTTAATCATAAAATCCTTATCATAGTGCCCAATTACTATACCAGATTTGCGCTGGTAGCTCAATCGGATAGAGCACCTGACTACGGATCAGGAGGTTAGAGGTTCGAGTCCTCTCCCGCGCGATTCTTTATCACCCTGTTTAGGGACCTTCAATTTTTATTTAGACGCTCGAGGTAAATTTTGGTGGGCTCATCAAGGGGGAATTTTTTGGAAAGGGTGGTAAATTTATCTTTAGCCTCTTGTATGTCCCCTTTATGAAATGAGTTAAATGCTTCAGTAAAATCTTTGCAGAGAGATATTTGATCGGGGGTGAGGAGGAGTGCTTTGGGCTCACCGATGCTAACGCCCATGAGTTCATAAATTTGGATAGGTTGATTGCGGCCTTTAACGGCGAGTAGGTCGAGGGGGCGGGTGACTAGCCGAGTGGAAATGCTCTCTTTGACGGTTTCTCCAATGATGATTGTGGTATTGTAAGTTTTGTTAAGTGATTGAAAGCGAGCAGCAGTATTGACTACTGTTCCGATTGCAGTGTAGCTGATTCTCTCTGTAGTTCCTATATTTCCAACGATCACTTCGCCGGTATTGATACCGAACCTTGTAGTCCCGTTGAGAAATAGATTGGTAGACTTAGATGTTTTAGTTAGAGCTATAAAATCTAAGCAGGATATGCACGCCTTTTCTGCATGATTAATTACAGGATTTGGGGCGTTCCATATTGCCATGACACTGTCACCAATGTATTTATCAATGGTGCCCTCATTTTGAACGATGATTTTTGTGAACTCTTCAAAATATTCGGTAAGAGTTGAGGTAACTTGTTCAACAGAGAGTGTCTCTGCAACTGTTGTAAAATTCTCGATATCGGAGAAGAGAATGGTCATGGTTCGTCTCTCGCCGCCAGTAATAAGGTCATGTTCTTGAGATAATAATTTTTTTACAATGTCCTTAGGGACATATTTCGTAAATGAGGCAAATGTTTTGCGCATGGTTTGAATTGAATAACTAAGTAATGAGATTTCATAAACATTTGATTGAATAGGGGTTGTCTCAGTGAAATCAAAATTTCTAATTCTTTCTACTTCCTCTGCTAATTTATTGATCGGTTTAGCAATTCTACCCGCGGCGTAATAAATAAGGATTGTAGCAATGATTAATATGAAAAAGCCTATTTGGATTGAGTGAATATCACTCTGTATGATGGGATTAAAAAAATCGCCTAAGGGGACGGCGGTCATAATAATCCATGTTGTGTTGATATCCAAGGGGAAATCAAAAACATCTATCACATAGGAGATATCGGGCTCATCTAAAATAAAGCTTTTTTGATTGTTTTTAGTATAATTGTTGTACCCCTCCTCAATGATGTAGGGCATTGTACCAGATATTATTTGAGGGAGGATAATTTCTCCGAATGTGTTTAATACAAATGCTTTTCCTGTTTTCCCCACTACAGTATTTGTAATAATTCGTGAAAGAGCGCTAAGGGCTAAGTCGGTCCCAACTACCGCAACGAGAACATCATTTATAATAACGGGAACTGCAAAGCTAATTCCCTCTGTATTTGGAGTTATGTTGTAAGGGTTAGTCCATGCAGTTCGAGGCCAAACGGCTACTTCAGTATACCAAGGGCTTATTCTAGGATTCAAGGAAGCCGGAGAGTTTTGTTCTGTTCCACTCACCTGAAAACTAGTATCTAGGTATTTCCACTCTTCAGTCGAAGTGTTATTTGAATGAGTGATTGTAATGATTCCATAGCGGACCCCCTCTGGAAGGTCCTTTGTAAGATTAAAGTGATATTGATGTTGGCCTGTTAATGTTAAATTAGTTGCAGCAATAAAGCTGCCGTCAACTCCTGCAATGTGGATGATTGCAATAAGGGGATTTTGAACAAGGGTGCTTAATAGATAATTGATTAGAGTTTGATTGTTTGGTGAAATATCGGCGGGAGATGCAATCAAAGATGTTGTTGCAGTTGTTAGCATTTCAACACCATCGATAATGCTGTCTAAGTTCTGAATAACCCCTATGCCGATTTGTCTTGTTGTGATCAATGATGTTTCAGTTATAGCTATCTGATTTTCTTTGTAGTTTAGAGTAATAATTGCTATTGCAGCAGCAATCATTAATACAAGAAAGATAGTGACAATCCGAAATTGAATTCGATTGAATTTCGTTTTTATATATTTAATGAAACGAGTGAACTTAGTCTCTACCTGATTCATTAGTTATCAACCTTATATATTGAAAGAGTGTAGCTAGCAATGCTTGGCTCGCTATTTGAGGGAGGATCAATGTAGGTAATTCCAATATTTGGGCCAGTTGATGCAAATCTAGTGCCGATTGTATCACCCTGATCAAGGGCTATTAGGAATGGGCTGGTTGCAAGGATAATTGGCATATGTTCTGTTACATAGCTCCTATTAGTCGAAGCAGAAATTGGCTTATTATTGAGTTCAAACCAGAAGCCTAAATGGCCATTAATTCCAGGATATAAAGCGGCAGGTTGGAGAGAGGAGGAGACAAAATAGATCCCTTTAATTTTGCAAATGAGAGCGTCATTATTAGGCGTAGCTTCAAAGTTTTTTATGGTCGCAATATTCTCTCCAATGATAAGGGAGCCAACAATATTGGCAGGCCTTTGTATCGTCGTGCTGTAAATTTGAGCGTAAGCCTCTTCACACTTTAGTGAGGCGAGGCTTAGTAACAACAGAGAAAAAACGATAAATTTCATAGAACTTGACTCTCTTTAATAAATTTTAAACATGGTAAGGCCATAGCAAAGAATATAAGGCTCAATACTTGTTTGAGTTTTAATAGTAAGTAGTCCGATATCAGGTCCGCTTGCAGTAAATTTGACTGCAAAGGTATCTCCTGGTTTTAGCTTAATTAAGAACGTATTTGTCATTAATGCTATTTGTACATCTTGGTTAATGTACTGTCTTGAATTAGATCCGGGAATCGGATTGCCATTGAGGACAAACCAGGTATCTAAATAGCCACTTGCTTTTGAGCCAAGAGCTCCCGGTTGCAGGCCATCAGTTACAAGGTATAGTCCCGGAATTTTACAAGTAAAAATTGATTTGTCTGGATTAATATCAAAATGTTTAATCAAAGCGATGGAATCTGATAAAACAAATGAACCGGTAATTAGATTTGGAATTTGAGTAGTGCTGCTTGCTGTCTCAATATATGCCTCACTGCAATAGAGAGGTATTAAAAAGATGAATGGAATTAATAGATATTTTAGGATCATAAGGGGTGCCTCAATCGATAGGCTGACAAGCTATAGCTTGTTACACTGGGTTCGCTACTTAAAGAGCTTTGAATATAGACTAGACCTATGTTGGGACCGTTTGCAAGAAATGCCACTGAGAAAACGTCGGTTTCCTTTAAGTCGATTAATAGGCAATTTGTGACAAGGCCGCTACGAGAATTTTCCGTGACAAATTGTCTCGTATTAGAGCTTGAAATCGCGGTTCCATTGAGTACAAACCAGCTGTCCAGATAGCCGCTAATGCCTCGGGAAAGGGTGGCTATTTGATTGGACGTAAAGATAAGATATTTTCCTGGAATTATGCAAATGATCCCATCTCTATTTGGAGTGACTTCAAAATTCTTAATCAGGTCGATTGTCTCTCCTATGATTAGAGAACCTGTACCTGGAGTTGGAACTTGTGTGGCTACGCTCGATAATTGAATATAGGCATCCTGGTCTTTCCAACTTTGATCATCAGAGAATAGATAAGAAGAGTAGATAGAAAAAAGGGAGAAAAAAATAAGTATCTGATTTCTCATGGATATACCTCTTGAAATTGCAGCTAAACATATTTTCTTTAAAATGACAATAGCCTAATATGAGCCCTATGATTATTGAAAAAGTAGTAGCCGGACCTTTAGAGACAAATGCCTATTTGCTTGGATGTGAGCAAACGAAAAAGGGGATTGTGATTGATCCCGGAAAGGGGAGCACGGAGAGGCTTTTGCTGTTAATCAAAAAGCATGATCTTGTAATTGAGGGGATCTATCTGACGCACTCACATTTTGATCAC
The DNA here is from genome assembly GCA_947478685.1 of Chlamydiota bacterium. Classification (GTDB taxonomy): domain Bacteria; phylum Chlamydiota; class Chlamydiia; order Chlamydiales; family 2-12-FULL-49-11; genus VGMD01. The sequence continues at coordinate 8,983 of CANJWO010000038.1, forward strand.
ATAGCCGATGTAGCAAGATTAAAAAAAGAGAAGGGATGGCCAGTCTATATTCATAAAGAGGATGCAGGAAATTTAAAAGATCCCGGCAGTGATGGAATTCCAAATATGTTCGGACTTGAGGGTGTAATGCCTGATGGCTATCTTGAAGATGGAGAAGAGCGGAATCTCGGAAACATGCAGTTTTTGGTCATCCATACTCCGGGTCATAGTTTTGGGGGGGTCTGTTTCTATTTTGTAAAAGAAAAAGCCCTTATTTCCGGTGATACTTTATTTAGAGGCACTTATGGAAGGACTGATCTACCTACATCCTCTCCGGAAAAAATGAAAGCCTCTCTTGAAATAATTAGATGTTTACCAGATGATGTAAATGTATATCCGGGACATGGCGGACCAACAACAATAGGGAGGGAGAAGAAATGGCTTTAGTAGGAAAGAAAATTCCAGATATTTCAGCGACGGCAGTTATTAAGGGTGAACGAATTGAGAAAAATTTTTCCCTCTCTGATCTTCAAGGCGGCTACGTCCTCCTTTTTTTCTATCCTCTCGATTTTACTTTTGTCTGCCCTACTGAGCTTCACGCTTTTCAAGAGAGCTTGCCCGAATTTGAGAAAAGAAAATGTCAAGTGGTGGGATGTTCTATTGATAGTGCTTTTTGTCACCTTGCTTGGCTTAAGACTCCATGTAAGAATGCTGGAATTGAAGGGGTTACATATCCGCTTCTCGCCGATACAACAAAAGAAATTGCCAGATCCTTTGGTGTATTAAAAGAGGATGAGGGAATTGCTTATCGAGGTCTTTTTCTAATTGATAAGACAGGTATTGTTAGACATGAACTCATTAATGACCTTCCACTTGGGAGAAGTGTCGATGAAGCTCTTCGAATTTTGGATGCCCTTATCTTTTATGAAGAGCATGGTGAAGTTTGTCCTGCGAACTGGCACAAGGGTCAAAAAGGGATGAAGCCTAATCCAGAAGGTCTCAAGGCCTATTTCGGGTGATGTAGTCGTATAAGTCTCTTTCATTAGAGAGGATAAGGCTGTTGTGGAGATCGCAGAGGGAATTTGCGATTTCAAGGATTTTAGGGGCAGAGGCGCCAGGCAGGGCGATTGCACCTAGAATTAAGGAGGGGGCTTCTTTTTCTATGAGCCTGAATCCCTGTAGATAGGCATCTTCATCTGAACCTTCTTCTTTCACTTTATAGAAAAGGACTTCAAGGTTGTAGAGCATTGCCTGAATTGCAATATGGACTCCAATTCCGGTCTCAGTGGGCTCTCCTAATATAGTTGCGAGTTTTGGTAAGCTGTTTATAAAGAGGAGTTTTTGAAATTGCCCCTCTTTTGACTCACCAAAAATTAAAATAGTTCTCTTTGCCATCACTCTCTATTTTGGCGTTTCACTATTTTCTTGCAACATATTTAAAGTAAGAGCTGATTTGATTTCTGAAGGGGGCATGTGGAGAAGATCTAGCGCAAACTCTTTTGAATTCTTTGTTGGATTTAAGTTAAGGGAAAAAGGGAGAACCTCAATGTTAGAGCCTGTGACAATGATATCCCATGGAGCAAGATGTGAATAGTATTTCCAAGATATGTTAGAAATGGCTTTTTCTAAGAGAGGTAGGTCTGGCCAGCTCCCTTTGAGAGCAAGGAAAGTGATTAATGAGATGCCGGGTGCTCTAGTTATACTATAGGACCAATGTGAGTTAAGTGGGGTAAGTGTCATTGATTGCTGTTTTTCATTAATAAGGAGGGGGATAGTCGGTTTTTCTGATGAAAACCAATGAGATTTAATCTTAAGAGCGCCATTACCAGGGATAATTTTAACTGTCTGTTCTTGATAATTTGGTACTACAACATTATCTGATAAAGTTTTTGCAATGGCGTAGAAGTTTTTTGCTATAATAGGATTGAATGCAAGCATAACATCGAAATGTTCTGTATGTGCAAGGTTCTTTAAGTCAGCTATTGAAAGTGGTTTGCTTAGGAGAAGGATGTTTTTTAAATCAGGAGATTCGATGCAAAGGGAAAGCATGCTATCTAAAAGTTCACCATTTTTTCCTGCCATGATGCAAGTTGCTAAGGGGAATTCTTTAGCAATACGGAAGGCAAAATAATTGCTTTCGGAATCATAATCGAGCACTGTGAAGGGTCTAGTGAATTTTTCTAGCAACGGTTTTAGGGAGCTATAAAGTGTTTCAAAATCGGGTTCATTTGAATATAAAAGTGAGGAAAAAGAAAGTAGTAAAATATAAACTATATTGCGCATATCTCGTGTCCTTTTAAAATGTTATGTAGCAAATCTTTTACTAGATATTAACAATTCTTTTCAAGGAGAAGTAGGCGATTATATTTTGAAGTGCGATCAGACCTGGAAAGAGAGCCTGTTTTTATTTGGCCCGCATTTGTTCCGACAGCAAGATCGGCGATGAAGGTATCTTCAGTCTCCCCAGATCTATGAGATATGATTGTTTTATAATTATTCACTTTAGCTAATTTAATTGTATTGAGAGTCTCTGTTAATGTGCCAATTTGATTAAGCTTAATGAGAATAGAATTTGCAATACCGAGATCAATCCCTTTTTGTAAAAAGAGAGGATTTGTCACAAATATATCGTCTCCAACAATTTGTATATCTCCGCCAAGCCTTTTTGATAATAGTTCCCATCCGTCCCAATCATTTTCATCAAGTCCATCTTCGATTGAATCGATCGGAAATTTAGAGCAAAGTGAGGCTAAATATTCGACATATTCTGCAGTGGATTTATTTCTATACAAGCCATCTTCATAAAAAAAAGAGGCTGCACAGTCTAATGCAATAGTTACATCTTCACCCGGGTGGTAACCTGCTTTTTCAATTGCCCGAAGAATGAACTCGAGTGCTTCGATGTTTGAAGAGAGGCGCGGAGCAAATCCCCCCTCATCGCCAACCGAAGTGGATAACCCTTTTTGCGATAGAAGTTTTTTTAATGAATGAAAGATTTCTGCGCCCACTCGAACCCGATCGTGCATAGATGAAAAGCCAATGGGGCGAATCATAAATTCCTGAAAGTCAATTTCATTATCAGCATGCGCGCCACCATTGAGGATATTCATCATGGGCATTGGAAATGAGAGAATCCCTTTTGAAAGCTCTTGAATATACAAATAAAGCGGCTTGTTCTTAACGATTGCAGCAGCTCGTGCGGCAGCGAGTGAGACTCCCAAAATTGCATTTGCCCCAAGCCTTGCTTTATTGGGGGTTCCATCAAGATCGATCATGATCTTATCAATGTTAGTTTGATCACAAGTGTCCCGCCCTGCAAGAGCCGGATAAATGAGATCTTCGATATTTGCAATCGCTTTTAGAACCCCTTTTCCAAAGTATCTTTTTGGGTCGCCATCTCTAAGCTCAATTGCCTCATGCATTCCAGTAGATGCCCCCGACGGCACCATAGCCATCCCCTGCACGCCATTATCCAAATGAACAACAACCGCAACTGTCGGTGTCCCCCTCGAATCTAAAACCTCAATTCCCTGAATATCTTTAATCTTGCTCATGCATATCGCTCCTATTTTGAAAAGGGTGCCATAGAGATTGAATAGGGAAAGCCCAAATGTCATCGCTTAGACGTTGTACTTGGTCTCCGGAGTGGAGGACTATCCCCCGTTTAAACTGGTTTGGCGCGAGCTTTTTAAGATAGTTAAGTCCTTTCCAGTCATCGGAGCGTAAGTTATGGGCAGTTTTTATTTCTATTCCTATAATAGTGCCATCAGGCTTTTCAAGAACAAGGTCAACTTCGTAATTACCATCTCGAAAATGGTAGATATTAAAAGGGAATGGGGACCAGCTCTTCTGTTTAAGTAATTCTAAAAAAACAAAGGTTTCTAGTAGCTGCCCTGTTATTTGAGGATCTTGGATTAACCTTTTATGATCAAGTCCTATAAGATCACAAATAATTGCAGTATCACAAACGTGTATTTTTGGACCCTTAGTGATTCTTTTGCCTAAGTTGGAATACCAAGCAGGGACTAGATGGATAAAAAAAAGGGTCTCAAGCAGATGAAGGTAACGATTTAAGGTTGCATGCACCATGCCTAAAGATCTTGACATCTCTGATATATTGAGTAATTGAGCAGATCTTGTAGCTAAAAGTTGAAAAAGACGGGGAAATTCACGGAGGCCCTCGATATTGGAGAGATCCCTTATATCTTTTTGCATCATTGTCTGGAGATAAGAATGGATCCATCTGCGCACATCAAGAGGCTCTTGAAATGAATGAACCGGAGGGAATCCCCCTTTTAAAATAGTAGAATGTAGATCCTCTTTTGAAAATGGACCTATCTTATCTTGGGGATCAATTTGATCTCCAAATATATATGTTGTGAATGTCTCTTTGATTTTAGAGAGTTCACCTTGCGAAAAAGGGTACATGTTTATAATTCCCATCCGCCCTGCTAATGAATCGCTTAAATTAGGCAATAATAGGGGGTTTGCTGACCCAGTTAAAATGTAGCGTCCAGGTTCCCGATTTTGATCAACATCTTGCTTAATGGGGAGGAATATTTCCTTAACTCTTTGAACTTCATCAATTGCCACTGGCTTTGGGAGAGATTTAAGCCAGCCTGAAGGATCTCTTGAAGCATTGGCAAGTGTAAATTCATCATCAAATGTATAAAGGGGGATTTTTTTTGATTCAATAAGCGCTTCTACTAAAGTAGTTTTTCCAGATTGCCGCGCCCCTGTAATAAGAACAACAGGCATTATTTTTAGGTAGGCGTTAATTTCTTCTTCAATGTTCCTGTATAACATTCCTCATCCTCTTTTACAAAATTTAACAGTTGCTGTTCAATTTTGCAACAACAATTAATCTTATCTGAGGGAGTTGGCTTCGTCGTGGCCCTCAAAGATGGAGATGTAGGAGTTGTAGCGGATGGGGGAGAGGAGGCCTGAGGTGACCGCTGCTTTGACGGCGCAGCCTGGCTCATGAGTATGGCTGCAGGGGTTGAATTTGCAGTGGATGGCAAATTCTTGAAGATCGGAGAAATAGGCTGTAAGCTCTTCTTGGGTGATATCCCAGAGAGCAAAACTTTTGATGCCGGGGGTGTCGATGCAGAGGGCATCTTCGCCGATGGAGAAAAGTTCGGCGTAAGTTGTTGTGTGGCAGCCTTTTTTGGTTTTTTGGACGATGGCGCCCACTTTTCTATTCCCGCCTGTGAGATCATTGATAAGGGAGGTCTTTCCAACACCCGATTGGCCTGAAAAGACCGACGCTTTCCCTTTGACAATCTCTTTTAGGGCGTCTAGGCCGATCTCATGGAGGGCGCTTAATTTGATAAAGGGGATGCCGAGTAGGGTATAAACTGCCTCAAGTTCGTTCAAAAGGGCCATATCCTTGGCTAGATCGATCTTATTGATGATGATAACAGGCTTCATACCGCCCCTTTCTGTGGCGATGATGAAGCGGTCGAGGAGAGATGGCTTTAATGCTGGGTCTTCAACTGAGGCGACAATGAGTACTTGGTCAATATTGGCTGCAATGAGATGTTGCTTCCTATGATGGAGGGTGTCTGCTCTAGAGAGGCAAGAATATCGAGGATCAACAAGTGCAATTTGGCCCCGCTCATCGATCCATACGAAATCCCCAACTGTGACAAGATTCTTATTTCGAGTAATTTCGAGCTTTAATGACCCTTTTAGTGAGGTGGAGACAACCCTATTTTCGACTTTAACTAGTATTGCTCCAGTAGAAATGGCAACGACACGTCCCCTCTGGGAGTTTTCAGGTGGCTTTGGCTGATCTTCTTTGCCCTGATCGGTCTTCTTAAATTTCGAGCGGTCCCTTTGCTGGTAATATTTTCTCTCGTTCCGCTGCTCTTTTCGGCTCTCGCTCGGTTTTTCAAATGAACTATAGTCTGTCATGTAAGCTAGTATAGCTTGGGGGGTCTCTTGTTGCAACTTTTTTAATAAATTTAAAAAATATTTTAAATTGAATATAATATATAGTTTTTATATAATAATCATAATTAACTATTACAAAGGATGTAATTATGTCGGTACGAATGGTTCAAAGTTCAATAACTGATGCTTCAAGTAGTTCTAACTCAGTGCAAGGTCTTAAAAAGACGGGAGCTAAAGAGGGTTCGACCCTTAGAATGAAAATTGCTGATTTTTTTTCCTCTATTATATCTTTCCTGCAAAAAATATTTCAAAGGGGTAATAATTCTGATACTATCAAATCAGTTATTAGCACTACTCCGAATCAAACTTTATATAATTCCGTATATCCACCATCAACACCAAAATACGTACCTAAAGGTGAAATTGTGCCCGGCACAGAACTTACCGAAATCGCTTTGAGTGTTTTTGGTGTCGATGGTGAGTAGAACTGTTGATAGGGTTGTAGCAGCTAGAGCTTTTCAGTTACATGAAACGCCACCTAAAAAATTAGTAGGAAATGGCTTTACTCAAGAGAATTTTGGCCTTTTTTCACGAGTTATTGCTCTAGTCGCTTTAATTTTTGCCCCTTTTAATACAAAAGAGTGGGGAGTTAGGCAGCGTTCCATTCTCATGAAGGGAAGTGTATTGCAACTTACTATTCCAAGTGTTTCAAGAGAATATACTCAGATAATGGGTAATGTATATGAAAATGGTAGAGTAACATTACGTATGAAGGCAGCTGTTGGGGATGTCTTGTATTCGCCCCCTTCTGAGGAGTGTCCTAAAGGTAAGCTTTATATAATAAATCGGCAATATGAGCATTTGAATCAAGTGGGCTTAGAGGCTCTTGATATACAACAATTAAGGGGTCTCTATAAGACCAGCCCTCCTGATGAATTAGAGCATTTGATTGCAAATTGGGATCAAGGGAGTGCTCATGTAAGCAGAGTTGAATTAGAGAGGCAATTAAAAGTATTAAAGCAGCTTTACTAATTTGTGTTGCTAAAGAAGGCACCGGCACGTTCGAGGTTGGCGATGGTTTCGATGCTTAATCCTTTAGCGCCATGGAAATTGGCCCCGTCTGCTTTGGCTCCTGTAAGTGTCGCCTTCTCAAAGTAGGCATACTGGAAGTTGCCATGTGAAAGATCGGCATCTGTGAGATTGGCTTCTTTGAAGTTTACATGTTGTGCATTTACCCCAGTTAAATTGGCAGAGGTAAGATCTGCTTTGATAAAGTATGCACTCTCGATGTGCGCATTAGAAAAGTTTGCCGAATTGAGGTGCGCCCCTGAAAAATCTGTTTCGGGAAGATTGATTCCTTGAAAATCGGCATTTTCTAAGTGAAGGTTCTTATAGATAGCTCTTCCAGGAGGGATCGGTTTTACATCGCAACTTGTAAAAAGAAGTGCTATGGACAAGAGAAAGGGGGTCATGTTAATATACGAGTACATATGATCCTTTATAACACAGCCAAGAAAATCGTACAGAAATTTGTTGATCATGGTCATGTCGCCTACTTTGCAGGCGGATGGGTGCGCGATTTTTTAATGGAGCATCCCTCTAATGATATTGATATTGTAACAAGCGCCTCTGTTGCTGAAACTTTAGAATTGTTTCCAAAAACAATTCCTGTTGGGATTAATTTTGGGATCATTGTTGTTGTAGAAGAGGGGCATCATTTTGAAGTGGCTATTTTCCGAAAGGAGAGTGGACATAGTGATGGAAGGCGTCCAGAAAGAGTTGATGTAGCCGATCCTAAGGAAGATGCTTTAAGAAGAGATTTTACAATCAATGGGATGTTTTATGATCCATTGAATGAGGTCCTTTATGATTATGTGCATGGAGAGGACGATCTTAAAGCAGAAGTTGTTAGGGCTATCGGAAATCCCCACGAGCGATTTTTAGAAGATCGGCTTCGCATGGTAAGGGCTGTCCGTTATGCTGCAAGGTTCCGCTTTGCAATTGATCCAAAGACGATAGCGGCAATTATATTTCACTCTGAAGAACTTTTCCCTGCCGTTGCAATGGAGCGCATCTACCAAGAGTTTGAAAAAATGGCAAAAGTGACCCATTTTGATGAAGCGCTAGTTATGCTATATCGATTAAATTTGCTTCAGGTGATATTTCCGAAACTTGCCCATTCTGGCATAGATGTAATTGAAGATAGGGTTAAATATATCTCCCTTTTCCCAAATGGGACGCCTGTTATTGCTAAACTTTACGAGCTTTTTCCTGGTGCTACACTATCTGAAAGACTAGCCATTTGCGACTATCTAAAACTATCAAATAAGGATCGAAAATTTACCGAAGAGCTTAATCTCTGGTATCATTGTGAGGGTCTTGATCTTTATAAGCTTGCTCAAATGTATGCTCTGCCACACGCCTCAATTTGCCTAAAAATACTCTCCCTTCACAAAGACTCAGATGACTTTTATAAATATCATTTGGCTCAAATGGAAAAGCTCTCTCCTGCTCTCCTTCGCATTCAAGAAAACAGGACCATTGTTACAGCTGACGACCTGATTAAACGCGGCATGAAGCCAAGCAAAGAGCTCGGAAAAATGCTCGAAGATGCCGAAAGAATCGCCATCAATCACGATCTCCACACACCCGCCGAGGTCTTTAAGCACCTATCAATTTAATTTTTAATTTCTCTGTCTCTCTTTTAAATGACTATATTTGTATCAGGTTGCTTTTAAGCATAGGTTCGGGATGACAAAGGAGAATTGCGGTATAGTGAATTAAATTTACATTGATAAGTTTACACAGTATGTGCCCTTGGGTTTCATTAGGCATTTGCCGGCGCTGAAGCAGGCCGTGTGTTTTCACACGAGCGATGCAAGCGAATGGAACCCAAGGAATACAGACGCAGTAAAATTA
>CANJWO010000039.1 GCA_947478685.1 Chlamydiota bacterium
AGCCTTTGTTGTTCCACTTTAAAATTCTCCCAAGCCATAAAAACCTCATAAATTATTTAATATAAGGTTATTATAACATATTTTTGTAAAGTGTTACCTATGTTGGTGAATCAAAGTGTTACCCATGTTGGTGAACTGGACCCTCTGTGCTCTCTGTGTCCTCTGTGGTAAAAATTCTTATTACCAATACGTTGCATCGACTTTAATTGCATAGAATAAATTAACATTTTATTGTAAGAATTGATCAAATAGGCCCCAGCGGATGAGCAGGTTAATGAGGATGATGAGGGCGGAGAAGACGATGGTGGTGCTTAGACAGATTCTCCCTTTTAGAGTTCTATAAAATCGTGGCGAGTCCAAAGTCCATGCCATTGCGGCTGGAAGGAAGACGAGGAGAATTGCAACGAAGGCGCCGGCGTATTCAAGGGCTAGGAGAAAACCTCTTTCATAGGAGAAGACGAAAATAAGTGGAGGGACAAAAGTGAGGATAATCGCTAGTAGTCTCCCTTCCCAGCTTTTTTTAATTTTAAGACCATCTGTAAGAAAGTCTGATAAGCTTAGACCAACACCTAAAAATGAGGTGACAATTGCAAAAAATGAGAAAGCGTAGGCACCGATTTTTACCCAAGATGATTGGATCATATTAGCGAGAGGACCTGTGGCTGGAATCCCGTGCTGCCAGGCGTTAGCTAGCCCGTTTGCCCCTTCAAGTGGCACCGATCCAAGCACTAGAAATTGCCATACTCCATTAATAACGAATGCAAGCATGCTTCCGATGATGACAACTTTGTAAAGTGCCTTTTTATCGTGATGCAGATATGTGGCAAGGCTTGGAATGATAATATGATAGCCAAATGAAGTTAAAACTACCGGTGCCGCGTAAGCAAAGGGTGCCCAGGAGACATGAGATAAAAGATTTACTTGAATATGAGGGGGGATCAGCGCGATTAATATCAAGTAGGCGAGGACCAGTCCTCCCATTAAAACCCGGTTGATCCAATCGACGCCCTTAGTGCCGAGATAGATAAATCCGCCAAATAAAAGAGGAAGGGCAAATTTTGCAAGACCCATCGGAATACCCGGGAATATTTGTCTAAATAGAGGAGCGCTCCCTGAAATATAGGCTGCTATTAAAGAATAAAGTAGAAGGAGATAGAAAACCCAGGCAACAGCTTTTCCCCAAAAGCCCAAGGTCTTCTCAGCCATTGTGATCAAATTAGCCCGGCCGCCTACAGCAGCATTGATCTCAATGAACAAAAAACCTGTAAACAGCATGAAAACCCAGCAAATTGAGAACAGAAGCATCGAGGGCCAAAACCCCATAAACCCTGTCATCACAGGTAAGCCAAGCATGCCCACCCCAATTGTCGTTCCCGCTACCAGTAAAATGCCACCTATAATAGGGCCAAGCTTCATAAAATGCCTCAAGTTAAGGCTGGCATTATATCAAATCCAGATAGACAACATCAAGATAGATATTACTCAGTATAGGAAGGCGCAGTATATGGCAGAGCAGGGAATCTTAATTTTTTTCTATAGAATCCATTTATGCTGGACAAAATTTTAATTTTCTTGTAAGCTATCTAAATTTTATACTTGGTGTCAACAATTATGAGTCAAATCGTTCCAGTAGCATTTAATTACTCAATAAGAAGTGAAGTGAGTGTCCCCTCAAAACCGACCTCTTCCAAATGGTTTTTACTTTTTATCTACTACAAGGATAGAGGCCTATTGTCTCCTCCCATTCTATATGAGGAAGAGTGCTGTGAATATCGATTGGCTATAAGATGTAAACTATTGCCTGAAATGCTTGGGCTTACAGATCAGATAAGTAAGGTAATAGAAATTATCTCCAAAGAAGTTATTGAAACAGAGGCAAAAAAATTTGAGAGCAATGATCCTGCCTTCTTATTTGATTTTGTAGGGAATTTGTGCGTAGCTCTCCCTTTTGAGATAAAAAAAATTCGATTATAGTAGATTAAATTTCCATTGATAATTTTACACATGAGCGATGGAAGCAGATGAAAAACAAGGGATATAGACGCAGTAAAATTATCTAATAGCAAATTTAAATCACTATAAACTAGGAAGGAACCATGAGTACAGCCATAGCTAGCATTTGTATGGATTTTCAGCCCGCAGGTAAAGCCTTTTATGAAGTGGGAGGAGCGTATCCAGAGCGAATGGAAGTTGTTTCAGAAATTTTTCATAGGATTTTGACCCCTTTATATGGCTCACAAGAGAAGGCAATTGGGCAAATTAGAGATAGTAGTGATCGTAAGTGTTTTTTGCTTTATGAAAAGGATTTTCCTGTCGGTGTGCTCGCATTCAAAACAGTCTTAAGCGATGAGTTTGCAGAGTTTGGCGTTAGTGACAGTATCGAAGTTAAGTCTCTCTTTGTCGACCAATCTGCTCAAAATTCTGGCAGGGGTCTTGGTTCTGCTCTTGTTGATAAGCTTAAAGAAGAGGTGCATAAATTGGCCCTTGGACATAAAGGTATTCACGTTACGGTTAGTGAAACAAAAGAAGAATCTCTCCTATTTTTTAAGGGAAAAGGGTTTAAAATCGCCTTTGCATGGAAAGATAAATACATAGTAGGTGTGACAGAGTATTTGCTACACTATCCAACTAAAACTGTAGAGGTGGAAAGAATAATAGCCCTAAGTGGACGATTACCATCCATCGCTGCAGCTTCAGCTGAAAGTTCTCCAGAACTAGTTCATATCATTCATAATGCTCATTCAGATGATATTCATGCTTTAAAGAAACTTTCTGATGGAACATTTATAAGTGGGTCAAAAGACAATTGCCTTTACAAATGGAATTTCATGGGTGAGTCGATTAGAATCGTCGATGAACCAGAACCGACACACCAAACTGAACGAAATTGGATCACAGCTGTTGAGATTATCAATGATGCCTACTGGGTGAGTGGTGAGCGCAGTGGAAGGCTTTCGCTCTGGAAGACAAATGGCGACTATGTTAGAGATTTTAAACTAAATCTTCCAGGAGTTGGCCACAGAAGTCATCAATTTAATGCGCGTCGAATTAACTGTTTTGCCACAGGCCTAGACAAGGATCATCCGAGTTTTTTTATCGGTTTCCCCACAATGTTTGATGAATTTAACTTCATAGAAGGGGAGACAGAATTCTCTACTGTGGTACATAAAAATGACTGGGTTTATTCTATTCAGCCTTTAGATAGTCATCATCTTTTGACAGTTACGGGATGTGTCGTCAATTTATGGGAAAAGGGAGTAGCAGGATGGTGCCATCAGGATACAATTATTTCAGAAGAGATGACACCTAAATCTAGAGGATATCCAAAATCTCAAAGGCCATTTATTTCATCCTTAATACCCCTTTTACCGGGTAAAGACCATTTTGCCATTTCTGCTTTTGATGGTTCAGTAAAAGTTTTTGATCCTAGGACTAAAGAGATAACTTTTGTAGGCCGAGAACATGCAAATAAAGTATGGTTCCTAGAAAATATTGGCCATGGCCTTTTTGCTAGTTGTGGGCAAGACCGTTCCATTAAATTTTGGGATACCCGATCTGGAGTGAAAAGTGTTCATACTATTTCAGATCATATTGGAGAGGTTACTACTATGTTAAGTCTAAACGAGACATCTCTTATTGCAGGTACCTGTCCTTCAGGCGCACTAAAGGCTGGAATGGGAGCTGAAATCAGGTTTTATGATATACGCCGATTTGGTGCCAAAAAATAGTCTAAAAACTATTTTGTTTTAGAATCAAGGCGACGCAAGTCCCAAAAGCTAAGGCTGGCTTTTTCTTCTGAGCTATATACATCATCTGGACAACTTGCAGATACAAGACTATTTTCTTGAAGTTGAAGCAAGCAAGAGACCCTGCCCGGATTGCCACTTATTGTGCCTACAGAATGAGAAACTCTCTCATCCCAAATTTTAATTAAGCTGTCATCGGCTCCACTTGCAAAGCAATGCTCTCTAATATTTTGAACCGACCACACTCGGCCAATATGTTCATTATGAGTAGCTATTACAGTTTTAGTTGTCATATCTAGAAGCGCTACCTTTCCCCCAAAAAATGCCATTGTAAGTCGATTAACATCAGATGTAAGGGGGCAAATTGAGGAAATAAAAGGACGCTGACGAAGGCGCTCTTCAGCAGGGGCGGGGGCAAACAGGGATTCAGATTTAACTTTAGATCGATCCTCTACATTCCATTTATATAACTTTGTGCCAATAACTACCGACAAGTTAAATGAATCAAGTGGGTGAATGGTATAAATCCAGTCATTAGCGCTAGAACGTGCTTGCCAGTCAAGTCTCAGGCTAGGTTTAGCAGATAATGATAATGACCAAAGCTGGATAAACAGAGGTGTTCCCGTATAAAATTGAATAGCCTCAGCTGATGCTGAAAATGGAAAAGCTGAAACACAATTGATGCGAGAAAGATTCCGTTCTTTACTTATTCCTCTACTTGGAGGGGTATAATGGGCGCGAGTTACCTCGACTCCTTCTTTATCCCAAACTTCTATCTCTCCATTCCTTCGAGCAGAAACCCAAAGACCACTCTCATTTATTTTTGCAAGGGCGGTTACCCAGTTTGTATATCCCCTTGAGCCAGAGGCAAGAGTTTTCGTTAAAGGTCTTTTTGTAGACCAATTATCTGATAAATAGATCTTACATGTAGTATCTTTTGATCCCGACACCAGCCTATCTGAGGCAATTTGAATTAATCCATGGATATCATCAGTATGAACATTAGACAAAATATTACGTGAAGGAGAGGTCGTCGCTTTTTCGCTGCCAAGGCGGAGAGCGTCAAGACGATCTCCTAAGTCACTAATAGAACTTGCTGCTCCAGAAGGTGTAATGCTACTCATCCTATTTGCTCCTTATATTTTTGTGATATGCAGTGCTAAAACACCAAATCTCGCAGATTTTTCAGCGTATGAAGGTATACTATCGTAAATGCGAACTCCTTCTTCAAGAGATCTTGTGCCTGGTAAGCAATTTTCAGTGCCTACCTTAGATAGCATCTCTCTAAATGACGGATATCTACCCACTCCAGAAACTTTGCATAAAACCCTATCAGTATTGGAAAAAAACTCTATAGAATCCCCTGCATGAATGGAAAGAAATGTTGTAGTAGCAATACGCCCTTCTACCGTTTTACGTCCACTTTTAATAAGGTCGAGATATTGTTTTTTTAAAGGAAATGAATGAGTTCTACTAGGCCGTTCAAATTGAGCGGTTAAAGGGGTGCTAATAAACCTAGGGATTCCTACGCTTCTAACTTCTATACGTTCTCTTGAAAGCTCTGCTCTTACACTTGGCGGCTCAGGAGCGTAGGGTTTCTCGGAAACAGCAGGAGCTTCAATAGCGGCTCTATTTCGCTTGTTTGTAAGACGGGGAATTCCTATCTCTTCTGAAGCGGCGGAACCTGTGTAAATCGGGGCTTTAGCAGCGGGACCTGTGTCGATTGGAGCTGTAGCGGAGGTTCCTCTTCTTTCAAAAAATAGCAGATCTTCTTCTCTAGAAATTTTTCTTATTTGAAAACCTTGACTTATGAAAAAGGCTATTGACTGAATAGCTCGACTTGAAATTATCATATGGATATATGAGGCTCTTTTTTCTTCAGCGAGAATATGAATTCTTTCTAGTAGTTTTATATCATACTTCTTATCTTTGTCTTTAACAGGATTAGTCAGAAAGCAGGCGATAACTTCAAAGCTTCGGTTTAATCCGATGGGTCTATCCAGACCTTGAAGATCATCTTTATAGGCAAGAAATCCGACAGGAATTCTATTGCTTAGTAAAATCTCTCCACGCCGATCATCACGATCAGCTATTTTACTAAATGAACTAGCCTGGTCAGCATATAACGGTTCGTGAACCTCTTTAAAAGCTGCTTTAATATCTGTATAAAAAGCGGAGCTACGTCTTAGTAATGTAAATTCTAAAGTTTCAACAGTCGTCTTAGTTGTTATGGGAGCAATACTCATATAAATCCTCATTTAAGGACAAGGACTTTAAATGATTAACAATTTAAAAGAAAAGTTAAATTTTTTTTAAGAATCTATTTAGAATTTTTAGGAAAAATTTAAAGCGCTGTAAGGTCGCGTGAAATGTCTTGAGCTCTCCCTCTACCTGTTACTGGGAGTAATTTGATATTGCTGACATTAAAGTCAAAGTCAGAGAGATCAATCACTTTAATGTTTTGATCATCGTAGGTTTTGAAGTAGTATTTTAGGGACTGAGGGTCTCTTGCGCAAGTGACTTGTGTTTGACTTGAGTGGGTGGTCTCGTCAATTTTTTCGAGTGCTACACCGACAGGAATATCAAATTGGTTGAGTATGTGAAAGATTTGGAAAATTGCGTCAGAAGCAATTGGAGAAGGGGTAGCGGCCGCTGAAAAAATAGCGGCTCTGACAAAGCGGGATGGGGGGGTGAAGTCGCCTGGAAGGCCGGTCATACCAGATCCTGCACCTAATTGTTTAAAGGTGATCCCATTAATCGATACTGGAATCGCATTATAGGGACTTAAGTGGATATAGTTTCTTAGGTTGGTCATGTGCCAATCAAATGTTGGAGAATTTGTTAGAGTACCAAGTTCGTTATCATAGGTTACTAGAAATCCACCTAGTGGTTCAATGACTAGGCAATTGCCATCTTTATCAAAGACGATGTAATGGAAAGGGGGCGGAGTGGGACCCCATTCTTCTGAAACCGTAGGTGCTATGACCACATCTTGAAGTGCCTCTTTTAATTCATTTACAGTTGCAAATTGGGTTAAAATCCAATTTGGAAATTCTACTGGGGAAAGAGCTCGTGCTTGAGTATCGCGCGTTATTTGAGAGTAGCCTGCAAAACCTGGAAAGTAGAAAGTTCCAACTGATAGACCTTTTTCATTCATACCATCTAACATTGTTAAATGAGAAAATGCAATTGCACCAACTGCTGCATACTTAGATTTGTATCGAAGCCCCGGACCATTTGGCGTTGTGCCTGTAAATGAGTATCCTCTTGGGATTACAGCGACACTAAGATCGACCGATGTTCCAAATTCAAGCGTCCTTCCATGAACAACCGAGCCATCATCGGCAATCAATTTTATCCCTGTGCACCCGTTTAATTGCATGAGTGGCAGCACAAGGGGTTGCATAAACAATAAGAGGGCGCCCAAACACAATTTTTTCATAGATTTGTCCTCGCTATAAATTTAAATCACCCATATCATGAATAACTTAAAATTTCTTTAAAAAAAGAGGACGCATGGATAAAAAATGTCATGAAGATCAATGGAACGCTGCGAGTGAAGCTGCGATGAAATGGTATGGCTGGGGATCTCCAGTCGGACTCACCATTTTTTTAATAGGCATGACGCTATGCGCTCTTGTGATTCGCTATGTAATTACCGGGTTTTAGAGGAGTTAGGTTTTTCTGGTCAAATTAGCTTATGCTGTAGTAATACATAATATATAGCCTCTTTATGCTGACCGGTAAAAAAATTGGGTTTTCTATAATCGGCTAATATTGCTTTCCCCTCATCCGCTGTTATCTCGGAATCAGAGGCTGAAAACTTGTTTAGAATTTCAGTAGCTCTTTTATCTGCTTTATTTGCGGGTATATCTTTGGGTGATAAATCTTGTTTCGCATAAGGATTTTTAGTTTTAAATATTGATCCTAAATAAGTTAGGATTTCACCGATTGCACTAGCGAGGGCACATACTTTTCTAGCTATTAATCGTAAGGGGTTATTGCTAGGTCCGCTTATATCTTTGGTCGTAAGATGAGTAATCCTTTGCTCTGCAGGTGGCACGGTGCTAGTTTGCTCAGATGAAGGATCTTTAGGTAAGAGGGGGTTTATGCTCATAATTCATATTTGTGTGTTTGGAAGATTAAAAATCAAATGAATTGTCGTAAAAATGGGGCTCTAGCATAATAACTCTTTTATTTGTAAGGGGGCGGTGTGAGAAAGGGTGCTTATGGAATTGTAGGCTTTGCGTTTGCTATTGCGACTGCATTTTTTTTATTTCAGACAAATTTTATCAATGGGTTTGAAGATAAGCTCAATGTAGCAAAGAGGATAGGTGTTGTTACCCGAGACTTAGAATTTGTTATTGTTGTCCCTTCGTTCAATAACGATCTCTATTTTGAACGGAATTTGAATTCAATTTTTTCTCAAGATTATAAGAATTTCAGTGTGATATACATAGACGATTGTTCCTTAGATAATACCTATGAGAATGTGAAGAATTATGTGGGGAGAAATGGGGTAGAGGAGAAGATCTCACTAATTCATAACAATATAAACCACAAGGCATTATACAATTTATATAGGGCGATTCACTCGGTAAGGAATGATCAAATTGTAGTTCTTTTGGATGGGGATGATTGGTTTGAAAATGATCATGTCCTCTCTAATTTGAATGAGTATTATCAAAATAGTGAGATGTGGATGAGTTATGGGCAGTATATCCGCTATCCCGACAATGGAAAAGGGATGTGTGCCCCTGTTACCAAAAAGTTTTTGCAGAAAGGGAAGATGCGCTCTCATAAGTGGCAGTATTCTCATTTGCGAACATTTTATGCAGGGCTCTTTAAACGGATTAAATTGAATGATCTAATTGAAAATGGAAATTTTTTTAGTTCTGCCTGGGATCTAGCTATTATGCTCCCCATGATGGAGATGGCAAGAGAGCACGTCTATTTTACACCGGAAGTCTCTTATGTTTATAACTATGAAACTCCTCTTACTGATGCAAAAATAAGACTGAAAGAACAAGAGAGCCATGAACAGATCATTCGTAAAATGGCAATATATGAGCCGCTAGCAGTCGATCCAAGAGCTCCTTTTGAAATGAGCGAAGCTGATCTGGTCGTCTTTTCTTATAATAGACCGATGCAGCTCTATGCTTTTTTAGAATCGCTAACTAAAAATGTGACCGGATTTCGAAAGATAGGGGTCATTTACAGAGAAGATCAAGACTTTGTGGCAGGATATGATTCGGTAAAAAACTCATTTCCAGATGTCCAGTTCTTTAAACAATCAAATATTAGGCCGAAGGAAGATTTTAAACCTCTTGTTATGGAGACTTTGCTTGGTAAATTTGGAGAGGGGGCAAGTTATATAGCCTACGCTGTGGATGATATTATCATAACAGATAAAATCAATATCGCTGATAGCATTATAAGTCTTAAAGAAACAGGAGCTTATGGTGTATATTATAGATTAGGTAGACATGTTGACTTCTGCTACATGATGGATGAATATCAAGGAGTGCCACCCCTTTTAGAACTCGGCAATGGATGTTTAGCATGGCAGTTCAAGCAAGGTAAAGGGGATTGGGCATATCCTAACTCTGTCGATCTAGTTTTGTATGCAAAAGCTGATATTCGAAAAGATATTGAAAGGCTGAAGTCTACTTATCCGAATGATTTTGAAGGTGAGTGGGCAAGATATGTCGATGCAAATAAAATAGGCCTCTGTTATGAGAGATCTAAAATGGTAAATATTCCGATGAATGTTGTTTCGGCACATCAAAATCGTGCGGCAAATACTTTTTCTGCAGAAGAATTAAATATCATGTTCAGTGAAGGGCTAAAAATTGACATAGAACCCTTCTATCACATAGTGAATCATGGTGCCCACGCAGACCTAGAACCCCAATTCATAGTACGGGAAGAATAAAAAAAAATGATTAAAGCAAGGCTCTTTTTATTAATTACAGGGGCGATCTTTGGGACGCTGTTCATGTGGAAGACGGTGCAAAGAGGGTATGTTTTTGAAGATAAAAAGCCTAAGAAGAGTATGGAGTTTCGGCTCACTAAAGAAGAAAAACCTTTTGTTCTGATTATTCCGTCATATAACAATGAAGAGTATGTAGATAAAAATCTCTGGTCTGTTTTGGATCAAGAGTATCAAAACTACCGGGTTATATTTATTGATGATTGTTCAAATGATGCGACATATAAAGAGGCGATAAGCTGCGTAGAGAGCTTTGAAGCTACAGATAAGGTCACAGTTATACGCAATCCGGAGAATTATAAAGCTCTATATAACTTGTATTATACGATTCAAAGTCTTCCAGATGATACAATTGTTGTTATTTTAGATGGGGATGATTGGTTTGCCCATCCAAGGGTTTTAAAGGAGCTCAATCGATACTATAGCGATCCAAATATATGGATGACATATAGTCAGTACATTACCTATCCGAAATATGAAAAAGGGAAGATGCTCCCTGTAAATGTCAAAAAGAAAAATTTACGCGGCCAGACATTTTTCCCAAGCTTGAGAACATTTTATGCAGGGCTGTTTAAAAAAATTAAATTAAAAGACCTACTCTACAAAGGTGGGTTTTTTCAAGCATCTTGGGATGCAGCAGTTATGCTTCCTCTTTGGGAAATGGCGAGACAGCATTCAGTATTTATTCCTGATGTTCTTTACGTATACAATCGAGAGACCCCCTTAAATGACGATAAACTTTATAGAGAGAGTCAATTTTTATTTAATAGATACATTCGTTCTCTTCCACCTTACGAAGACGTCGATAGTTTCAGTACAGATATCGCCTATGATGAAAGTTCAGCTCTGATTATCTTTTCTGAAAATCGTCCCCTCCAATTACTTAGCTTTCTTGAATCACTAGAAAAAGCAGGGGGGCAATTTTCCCCCATCCATATTTTTTATCAAAGTAGCTTCGATGCTTACGAAAAAGGGTATGATATTGTAAGAGAGGCTTATGACCAAAAGGTCACTTTAGAGCCGTGGTCCTCCGAGGAAAATTTTTTAAATACAATACGAAAAATTGAACGACCCTACATTACGTTTGCAAAAGATACTTTGATAGTCAATCGTGAGATAAATGTAGGAGAAGCAATCTCAGCCCTTGAAAAAACGGGCGCTTACGCAGTCTATTTTGATTTAGGACTCAATGTAAATCAGATCCCAGCTGGCGTTCTTTCAGCTGGCGATGGCTTCTTTGTATGGGATTTTGGCCAGGGAGATAATGAATGGAAGTGTTGCAATCGTCTCGATATGACTCTCTATCGAAAAGAGAGCTTAGAACCTTTTATAAGTAAGATTCATTTCAATACAATTTCTGAGTTTGAAGCTCGGTGGAAAAAATGTACAGATTTACACCAAATTGGACTCTTTTCTAGACAATCCAATGTTGTTAATGTCCCCTTTCAAATTACTAAAATTGATTCGGGTGAGAAAAGCCTCCTCTATAGTGAAGAAGAGCTCAATGATCGCCTTTTAGAGGGCTATAAGATTGATATAGCCCCTCTTGAAAATCTTGAAGTTACCACCCGCGAAATCGAATTTTATCCCCACTTTCTCAAGCGCTCTGAATTAACAGATTAATAACCCCTTTAATTAAAAAAGATTGTTATGCTATAATTATAAACCGATAATAATTTTTGGTGTATTAGTATGGCAATTCCTGGAGTTGGATTTACGGTTTTTGAAGGAGTGCGAGAAATATGGGGCGATGTCTTGCGCATCATCGAAAAATGGGGGCTGCTTGCTTCTGAAAAATCCATGGAGGCAAAAGCAAAAGGTATAGATTCTAATCTTTTTGATGATTGCAAAACAGTTTGTGAGATTACATCCGATGTTCTAAGGGGCTCTAGAGTTCAGACCCTATTATTATGTATAGATTCCAAAGGAGATCCGCGAGCAATTGCTTTCTATGAAAAGCGAATTAATACGATTTCTTGGTTAGTTTCTCACCCAAATCATATCAAACATCCACTAAATATTGAGCGAGTATCTGGAGCTGCAAGTGCGATTATAGAGCATTTGGCACAAGGGGCGCTTATTAGAGGACTTCCTTTAAGGGTCTCTTCGTTTTCTGGCGCTCTTCTATTTTATCAAAAGTTGGGTTTTGAGTTTGAAGAAGATAGGGGAGCTGAGGAGTTGAGAATGATTTTAACAGTAGATAAAATCCGTACGCAACTTGCATTAGTATAAAAGATACTTCTCCCGTTTTTGGATGAAGGCTGCACGTTCTTCTATGTGGTGGCCGATCAGCTTCCAAGTGACAAACTTTTCGGTGAGGAGGAGGTTGTAGGCGGAATCGCTGCCGTGGGCTTTGTTGAAAAGATCTTGTTTCTCTTTAGTAAGAGTTTTGAGTTTGGCGGTGACTTGATCGGGGTAGAGAGATTTGAGGAGGCCGATGATGAAGAACTGGGTTAAAAGAGGACGGTAGAGGGCGTGATTAGTGATGTGAATTTTGATGCCGTGGCAATCTTTATCTTTAAGTGAGCCATAGAAGGGTTTGTAGTGAATTGGGGAGAAAGAGGCACCGGGGATTTTTTGTTCATTTAGGGCAGCAGCAAACTGCTCTGCATTGATCCATGTAGCTCCAACAATTTTAAAAGGGAGAGTGTAGCCGATGCCAATGTTTACAAGGTCTAGTTCGCCAAGGAGGCCTGTGGTTGCACAAAAATAAGGGGTATCGCTTTCAGGAATGTTAGGGCTTGTAGGGATCCATGCAAGGCCTGTATCTTTAAAGATCATATCCCGTTTCCACCCTTTCATAGGGACAACGGTTAGTTTGCATCCAATTTTGTATTCACTATTAAAAAATCCGGCGAGTTCACCAATTGTCATGCCGTGGCAATAGGGAACATTGATATAACCGATAAAAGAGCGGAATTTATCCTCAAGCATGGGTCCATCAACCATGAGACCGCCCATCGGATTGGGCCTGTCAAGAACGATGACGGGAATTGAGCGGAGTGCAGCCTCCTCCATTGCATAGTAGAGCGTGGATGCAAATGTGTAGGGTCTGATTCCGATATCTTGAATATCAAACACAAGAACATCTATAGTTTTCAACATATCTTCTGTAGGTCTTCTTGTTGAGCCATGAAGGCTAAAAATGGGAATCTCTTTAGTTGCCCCGTTTTTCACCTCGATGCCAGCATAAATCTTTCCATCAAGTCCATGTTCTGGAGCAAAAAGAGCTGTCACTTGAAAATTTTTTTCCTTAACAAATAACTTAACAGTAGACCGCAAGCTACCATCAACTCCAGTCTGATTCGTGATCAGACCAACTCTTTTTCCGTCGAGAGCGATTGCATAACCCTCTTTAAAAAAGCGATCTATTCCAAGCTCGATGCTATCTGCAAATACGAGATAGGGAACAAGCAGGAAGAAAATCGACTTGCGGATCATGGGGGACTCCAGTATAATAATAAGTCATTATGACTAATGAAAACCTTTTAAATGAAGAGCAAAAAAGGGCAATCGAGCATATCGATGGGCCGCTTCTTGTATTGGCGGGGGCTGGATCGGGCAAAACTCGTGTGGTTACTTTCCGAATCGCAAATCTTTTGAAGCAAGGGGTTCCGGCACGTGAGATTGTAGCTGTTACTTTTACGAATAAAGCGGCTGAAGAGATGCGTCTTCGCGTCCAGAAAATTACAAATGAAAGGGTTCTTGCAACTACATTTCATGCACTTGCGGCACAAATTTTAAGAGAATCGATCCATTTGATTGATTTTCCGGCACCATTTACGATCTATGATGAGAAAGATAGTTTAGAGATCATAAAAAGTTGTATTCGAAGTGATGAAAAGGGTGTTATAAAGGCGATTAGGCAAGGAATTTCAGAGGCGAAGAATAATCTGATGGGCCCTGAAGATTTTAAAAATGATAGAGTCTTTGCTGAAGCGTATGAGAATTATCAAAAAAAACTGAAGGAAAATAGAGCTCTTGATTTTGATGATTTGCTCTACTATTGCGTGCAGGTATTAAGGCATCCCGATTCACCTTATAAAACACGCTGGTCTTATGTTCTTGTCGATGAGTATCAGGATACGAATCAGGCCCAATACACAATGTGCAGACTACTTACTGAGATGCATGGAAATCTATTTGTCGTGGGCGATCCAGATCAGTCTATCTACTCTTGGCGTGGCGCTAATGTGGGCAATATTTTAAAGTTTGAAACCGATTTTGCAGGGGCAAAAGTGATCTCCCTTATGCAAAATTACCGGAGTACAAATACGATTCTGCAAGCGGCAAATGCGGTCATTGCAAAAAATGATAGACCTTATGAGAAAAAGCTGTGGAGTGCTCTTGGAGAGGGAGATAAGATACACCTTCACACTCTTGATACCGACTTAGATGAAGCAAGAACTGTTGCAAGAGAGATTAAAGAGTACCTAAAAAAATATAATGCCGAAGATATAGCGATATTTTACCGGACTAACTCACAATCTCGGTCATTTGAAGATCAGCTTCTTATGGCGAGGATTCCCTACACAATCGTTGGTGGAATCTCTTTTTATGCGAGAAAAGAGGTAAAAGATGTGATGTCTTTCTTAAGACTCGTAATCATTCCAACAGATAGCGTCAGTTTCGAAAGGACAATTAATTTACCTAAGCGTGGAATTGGACCGAAAGCAGTTGAGAGATTAGTGGAGCTTGCTAAAGAGCGAGGGCAGCCTATCGTTGAAGCGATTGAATCATTTCTCCACGAGTTTCCCCCTAAGCAGAAGAGCGCCCTATTTGAATATTTGAATATACTAAATGGTGCTAAAAAGGCAATAGCTGAAGGAAAGCCTGTTCACGAAGTGATCACTAAAGTGATTGAGCTTGCGCGTTATGACCTTTATCTTAAAGAAGATAAGGAGACTTACGAGGACAAGAAGGCAAACATAGAAGAGCTCGTCGCAAAAGCTTACGAGTGGGAAAAAACAGCTCCTGAACCGACACTACAAAGATTTCTAGAAGACCTTACACTTAATGTTCCAAGAGATTTAGAAGAGATGCATAAAGGGGGCGTTCGTCTAATGACTCTTCATAATGCCAAGGGCCTCGAATTTACCGCTGCTTTCATGGTAGGATTAGAAGAAAATTTATTTCCCCATATCAACTCAAAAGAGTCTGATCAAGACCTTCAAGAGGAGCGTAGACTCTTTTACGTCGGCATGACAAGGGCAAAACGACATCTCCATCTCTCCTTTACCCGTAGGAGATTTCTCTGGGGCGGCGCGCAAAATATGTACCCCAGCAGATTTCTAAAAGAGATTCCTAAAGAATACTTCGGTCATGTGGCTGCTGTTCCCATCCAAAAAGAAGAGTCATACAATGGCCAATTAGTCGCCTTCGAAGTTGGCGCAATTGTTCGCCACCGCGACTTCGGTAGAGGAGTCGTCCTAAAAACATACGAGACATCTTTTGGTCTTACTTATGATGTCGAATTTCAAGATGACCATTCCAAAAAAAGCCTAGTCGCCAAATACGCAAAGCTCAGCGCGGACTAGCGTTGTGGACGTAGAGAACGTCGTCAATGAAGCGGATGTGGTGTTTTGAGTATTCGGCCAAGGGGAGGAAGTAGAGGTCGAGGGTCTCTTGTATGAGGGCTTTTTTGTAGTTGAATCTAGAGTCTGGCTTGATTTGCTTGAAGAGCCCTGCATAATAGGTTTTTAGGTGCGAAGAGAGCCAGGGGATCTTTCGATTTTGCCGATTTCGGATCATTTTCTTTAGATAGGGATCGACTGCCCCTTTTTGGTATGAGGGGTATTCAAGAAATTGTGAATAGGTGAGCCAGATCTCTGGGCTTTTCGAGTAAATTTGATTCAATCTATCCAATACTAAGTTGTTTGAAAGCCAGTCATTGCACTCTAGTTGTATTACAATTTCATCATCTTTTAGAGAGTCGAGCACTTTTTGAAAGCATTCAATTGTTGGCCTCTTTTCTTCAAAAGTGAAAGTCGTAAGTAAGTGACTCTTATTTTCTTTTGCAATCATTGTTTTTATTATATTTGAACAACATTGGACGTTCCCAGTCTCCATCAAAACAATGCGATAATTTTCATACTTTTGTTCCATTATCGACGAAATATTTTGCTCACAAGTTCTTAGAGTCTCATTGCTATAGAGGAGGAAAACGAATGGTTTTTCAGTAAAAGCTGACTCATCATGAACAAAATCGACAGAAAATAGGGAAGCAAGATCTCTTTTAGATTTAAAAAATGAAAAATTGACCAAGATAAAGCAAGGGATCAGCAATAGCAAAATAAAAGCAAAAGTTTTTTGGATCGACCCTTTCATATCTGTTCCAATACTATACGGGCGATTTGTAAAACTAGCAAAAAATATAAATAAAAAAATTCACCACAGAGATCACAGAGGACACGGAGGCGCTGCGCGCAAAAAAGCTTTCTGTTTTTTCTCTGTGGCCTCTGTGATCTCTGTGGTAAAAAATTCGGTCCAGTTCACCAACATGGGTAACACTTTGATTCACCAACATAGGTAACACTTTACAAAAATATGTTATAATAACCTTATATTAAATAATTTATGAGGTTTTTATGGCTTGGGAGAATTTTAAAGTGGAACAACAAAGGCTACAAGCA
>CANJWO010000040.1 GCA_947478685.1 Chlamydiota bacterium
AAGTTTACACAGTATGTGCCCTTGGGTTTCATTAGGCATTAGCCGGCGCTGAAGCAGGCCGTGTGTTTTCACACGAGCGATGCAAGCGAATGGAACCCAAGGGATACAGACGCAGTAAAATTATCAATGCAAATTTAATTCGCTATATAACAGAATTCATCTTAAAAAATGAAAAATTTTGAAAGTACGGTGGGCCTCTTTAAAATTACAGCTCAGCCTTTTCATTAAGCCACCTCTTTGCAATTACGCTTACACGCAGTGCAATCGCCGAAATAACTACATTTATTACAGCTGATTTTAGCTCAATAATTCTATCTGCTCTTGCGATTGTTTCTTGAGCATTTAAATAGGGCATATACTCTCTAAAAATATTAGGCAAGGGACCATAAAGTGCTATTTCGTTATCATATGCAATCTTATGCTCAACTATTACTTCTCTAGCATGAGCAATTTCATCTACGCTAGGTTGATTTCTAATATCATCTACAATTCTTGAAACAAAATATGGAATATCTTCAATAATTTGCAAATAAATCATTTTATCTCCAATAGTTACCCTAAACTTATTTAGTTTACCTTACGCAAGAACTGCGTAAGGTAAATGAAATCAATTACTTGCTATAAGCTGGAGCTTTTGAGGCATCCGCGTTATATTGAGGTCTTGGCTTGACAGATCGATTACCACCAAAGGCTGGTCTTCTAGCTTTGTCTCCAAAGCCCTCTTTTTTTGGCCCAGGGTTAAAAGAACCTTCTTTACGAGGTCCAGGATTAAAAGAGCCCTCTTTGCGTGGTCCTCTATCTCCAAAACCACCTTCTCTTCGTGGTCCAGGATTAAAGGAACCCTCTTTACGAGGTCCTCTATCGCCATAACCGCCTTCTCTGCGTGGGCCTCTATCACCATAACCGCCTTCTCTGCGTGGAGGTCTATCTCCGTAACCACCTTCTCTACGTGGCCCTCTTGATGAAGATGATGACTCAAACTTATCTTCTTCTTGCTGAACAAGCTTCTCTTTATCGATTAAATAAGAGAGAAGTAGAGCTACAAGCTCTTCTGAATCAACTTTCTCTTGAAGTTTTGCGACAACATCGTTAACACCTTCACGAATCTGTTGCTTAGCAATAGAATTTGTGAATGTTTCAACTTGAATGTTATACATCTGTTTAGCAGATGGAATTGGCTGTATTGTGATTTCATTTGTTCTAGGACCTAGCATACGTCCGAGCTTTCTTAACTCGTGCGATGTACCAAGTGTAATTGCAATCCCTTTATTTCCAGCTCGTCCTGTCCTTCCGGCTCTATGCACATACTCATCTGGTCCGAATGGAATTTGGTAGTTAAAAATGTGAGAAACATCAGAAATATCTAGTCCTCTGGCAGCTACGTCTGTAGCTATTAAGAATTTGATATCCCCTTTTTTAAAGGAATTTGTTACTTGCTGTCTTGTGCTTTGCTGGATATCGCCATGTAGACATCTTACTGGGAAACCCATTTTTGTAAGAATTACTGTAAGATCATCGACATCTTTTTTTGTTCTACAAAAAACAATCGCCTTACTTGGGTTGTTCGCTAAGAGAAGTCTAAAGAAGGCATTTTCCCTTTTATGGTCTTTTAGGTCATAAAAAATATGTTCAATATCTTGGTGGCTAAAGCCTGTAGATCCTACTGTAATAAACATAGGGTCTTTTAAGATTTTTCTAATAAGTCTTTGAATTGGATCTGATAATGTAGCTGAGAAAAGAAGAGTTTGTCTCTCTTTAGGCAGGTATTGAAAAATCGCTTGAACATCTTCCAAGAATCCCATATTTAACATTTCATCTGCTTCATCTAGCACTACAATAGATGGCTCGAAGTTCTTTAAACGCTTTGATTCTAAAAGATCTAGTAATCTACCAGGAGTTGCAACAATTACATTAGCCCCTCTTTGAATCGCATCAATCTGACGCTGAGCACTATCTCCGCCGTAAACTGCAACAGTCTTAATTCCTGAGCTTCTACCATATTTTGCAAGTTCTTCACTAACTTGTACTGCAAGTTCTCTTGTCGGAGTAATAACAAGCATTCCTTCTTTAGGAGGCTTTCCTAAAATCAGCTCTAAAGCTGGCAATCCAAACGCTGCTGTTTTTCCTGTACCTGTTTGCGCTTGAGCTACTACGTCCACACCTGCTAAAATATGTGGTATTACTTCTGACTGAATAGGTGTCGGCTTTGTAAACCCACATTTAGCAACTGCTTCTTGAATTGATTCGCTAAGGTCGAAATCTTTAAAAGATTTCTCTTGTCCTTGTTCTTTCACTTGATATCCTCATTATGTCGGCCTAGACCGATCTTGTTTCAAAAATGTGTTTTTTTTTGGCTTCGCCTATTCAAATTCAGGGCGCCTTTTTTAAAAAAACCCAATTTTTGAATTACACATGGGCTACATTCTATCATTATATATAAGATAACCGCAACCTCATAATCCTTCAAATGAAAATCTAAATAGAAAATTTTTTAACTTATTAATTAAGTTTGTTGTATATAGAGGTAATGGATAATTACAAAACATTGACCTCTTTCATTTGGAGATATATTAAACCGCATAAGTGGGGTTTTCTAGTTATTTTTATTGCCTCATTTGTTTGGGCCCTAGAAACAACTGTCTGGCCTTATCTTTTTCAAATTGTGGTTGATGTACTTACATCTCATGACTCATCAAGAGGCATTGCTTGGTCAAATTTGAAAACACCGATTTTATTTGGGCTTGCACTTTGGATTGGGATCGATCTAGGCTATCGGATTCAAGGTTTTTTGCTTGCCCGACTCCTTCCAAAAGTTGAAGCCCATATACGAATGTCGATGTTTGACCACATCCAATACCATTCACCTAAATATTTTAATGATCGGTTTGCAGGGGGGCTTGCTAATAAAATTTCAGACATGACCACCCATGTCACTTCAATATTACAACTCCTTCTAACAACACTAATTCCAGGGGTCTCTGCCCTTTTATTAAGTATTTTTTTCTTTGCAAATATCAATTTCTTTTTTTCTTTCCTTCTTATCATCTGGCTTACCCTCTATCTCTTAACCTGTCTCCTTTTTATAAAAAAATGTACTAATTACGAAAATATCTACAGCGAATCTAGGTCCCTTCTTTTAGGGAAAATTGTTGATAGCCTCACAAACAATTTCGCCGTAAACCTTTTTCACCGGTTCAATTATGAGAGATCATTTCTAGCTCCCTTTCAAAAAGATGAAAAAACAAAAAACAGAAAGGCTAAACTGTACGTTGAGGTGATGAGACTTACATTAAGCATGTTAACCCTTATTATCGGAGGAATTGGCATCAATGGATTCATGTTCTATTATTGGATTCACGGCCTTATCACTACTGGAGAAGTTGTACAAATTTTCAATACGACCCTCAATTTAGTATTACTATTAACTATCATCAATAATTCATTACCACTTCTATTTCAATCAGTTGGAATTGCAAAACAGGCCCTTACTGTAATGAACGACCCGAAAGATGTGGTTGATATTCCTGATGCTAAACCACTTGCCATCATATCAGGAGAAATTATCTTTGATAAAGTTAATTTTCAATATGAAAAAAATCGAATTTTCCAAAATAAAGATGTCCGGATCCGCGGCGGCGAAAAAGTGGGCCTTGTTGGCTATTCAGGTGCAGGAAAATCGACTTTTATCGGTCTAATTTTACGCTTTTATGCCTTAGAAAAGGGCCGAATTTTAATCGACAATCAAGATCTTTCAAAAATCACCCTAGAATCTCTTAGAGGTCAAGTGGCTCTCATTCCACAAGAGCCGATTTTATTTCATAGGACACTAAGAGAAAACATCCTTTATGGAAGACCTAGCGCTACTGAAGAAGAATTAATTAAAGCTGCCGACATGGCTCACTGTGACAAATTTATCAAAAAATTTCCTGAAGGATACAACACACTTGTTGGAGAAAGAGGATCAAAGCTTTCTGGCGGCGAGCGCCAGCGGATTGCAATAGCAAGAGCGATATTAGCAAATGCCCCTATTCTCATTCTTGATGAAGCAACTTCTGCACTCGATTCTGTAACTGAGCGCTACATTCAAGACAGCCTAAAAAAATTAATGAAAAACAGAACTTCGATTGTTGTCGCACACAGACTTGCAACACTTTCTCAAATGGATCGCATCCTTGTTTTTGAAAAAGGCAAAATCGTTGAAGAAGGTACCCATTCGGTCCTTCTAGCTATGAATGGACACTATGCAAAACTCTGGGAAATGCAGGTTGGCGGGCTCTTGCCAGAAATACCCCTCCGTGTTAAAACTACCCCTCTCGTATTAGAGAAAATATTGGACAAAAATGGGGCTTGAATTTTTTATTAAAGGTGCTATCGTAGGCTTCTCTATCGCGGCTCCCGTTGGTCCAATCGGTGTGCTTTGTATCCGCAGAACACTCGCATTTGGCAGACTCTCCGGACTTTTTTCAGGAATGGGAGCAGCTGTTGCCGATGTAATTTATGGGCTGATTCTAGTGAGCGGACTAACTCTAATTTCTGATTGCCTCTTTCAAGCCCAATTTTGGCTCCACCTTATCGGCGGTAGTTTTCTAATCTATCTAGGTTACAAAACATTTAAAGCAAAGCCTCAAGATATGACAAAAAAAGTAAGTCACAAGACTCTTCTCGGCGATTTTGTATCAACTTTCTTTCTTACACTGACAAATCCCCTCACAATTATAGCCTATCTAGCTGTCTTCACAAGCCTTGGCCTTTCAAATCTAAAAGGCGACTTTTTGAACGCCTTCTTTCTTGTCCTCGGAGTCTTTGTTGGCGCTACATTTTGGTGGTTTCTTTTAAGTGAAGCCGTATCTCTATTCCGCAAAAAGGTAAATCAAAAATCCATGGTCTGGGTTAACCGTATTGCAGGTCTTATCATCGGCGGATTTGGCGCGCTTGCTTGGCTCTATCTAATTCTATGAAAAAGACAGAGAGCAAAAAACTTATCTCTATATTTGTCATCTTAGCTATCGCTTTAGGAAATGCAGGAAGCACCCTTTATTTACCCGCATTGCTGATAATAAAAAATACGTTAACCACAACTAGCACTCTAATGAAACTCTCCCTATCTCTTTATCTAGTCACATTTGGGCTCTCACAGCTAATTTATGGACCTTTATCAGATGCGTTTGGAAGGAGAATCAATCTAATTGCAGGTCTATCGATCTTTTTTTTTGGATCACTTCTAACTTCATTTTCAGCAAGTATTGAAGTCTTTCTTTTAGGAAGAATTATTCAAGGATTAGGCATGGGAACCTCAAGTGGTGTTGGATTTGCCCTAATAAGAGATATCTATGATGGAAATGAGCTTACGAAACAATTGAGTTATCTAAGTGTTTTTGTCGGAATGACCCCAATCATCGCCCCCCTATTTGGTGGATATCTAACTCAATATCTAGGCTGGCGTTCATGCTTTATTACCCTCGCTATTTTAGCCCTAGCATTATCCATTGCTAAATTCCTATTTCTTCCTGAAACAAATATCAATCTCGACAGAAAAGCGTGTCACCCTCATAACATTATAAAAAACTATCACTTTCTCCTTAAGAGCCATCTGTTTCTAGGCTTTCTCCTCATAACCTCTCTTGGTTTTTCAAGCCTCATGGTAATCAATGAGATGCTCCCATTCATGATCACAAAGAGTTTAGGGCTTTCACCCACAACCTATGGATGGCTTTCTATTTGCACAGGAGGGGGCTATTTTTCAGGGGCCTTTGTCAGTGGAATCCTTTCAGCAAAATTTACGAAGAGCAAAATCCTCCTAATTGGCGCCTCTATTCCACTAGTCATTCTTCTAATTGGGCTCTCTATTGCCCTCTTCTATTTCAACGAATGGGTCATTATTATTCCAATTAGTATTGCACTATTTGGCATCGGTTTTATTGTCCCAATGGGTACTAGCGGAGCAATGGAACCCTTCCCCAAAATGGCAGGTAGTGAATCTGCCCTTCTCGGATCCTCAATGTTCTTCATCTCCTCAATTTTTACAGCCCTCTCCTCAATCCTACCAGAACAATCTCAAATTCCGATGTTTCTCTTTTTATTAGCTCTAGGCATACTCACACTACTCCCTCTCTTCTTACTAAAAGAAGTCTGTTGCTAGGAATTTTCTTCCTCTGTTATATCGATAAAGTATATATTGAAAAATGAATTGCATTGATTTTGAGGTTTTTTTTTGAGCAGATTTCATTCTATATCGATTGTTTGCGCACTTCTATGCTCTCCCCTTCTTGCTTCCGATTGCGCTACCATCCTAAATTTATCGGAAGAATCGATTATAGACGACGATCTTTTGATGATTGCTGAAAAAGAAAAAAAGAACAATTTACGCCTTTCTAGACAAGATCAGATCCCACATGAAAGGCTAAAAGAAGAGACAGCTTCCTACATGGAAGGTTATATCCAGGCTCTAATTGATGCAAATTACCACGAATTGAACGTTCTTGTTTATGTAAATAAAGATGGTGTTGTTTTTCTATACAATTTACCAAAAGATGATCGGATTCGAAATAGTATTATAGAATTCGTTAAAGATCTCCCCGATGTCGCCCAAGTAAAGGTAGCCGATCTTGATCCAGCAGCAAAACAGCGAATCGAAGAGAGACAGCCGATTAGACAAGTAAAAGGGGTCTGGTTTCCAGAATCAACTGTACTCTTCCAACCTCTCATTGCTAACCCCAGAGAACCTATCTACTCAATAGCCTACCGTTATAATGATGTCCTTGCAAAAAACCAAATCGCCATCTCACTTGGTGATTTCTTCCCCATCTTTAGATGGTTTGATGTTTTACCATGGCATGGCGATCTCCAAATCGATATTGCAGCTTGCGTATGGGCCGATTTCGATATTGCTCCTGCAAACCATCCAAATGGCGAATGGGCCGAGCTAATCACAACTGATTATATTCTTATGATTCCCCTATCTTATGCTGTCGGCAAATGGTCTTACAGACTTAGAGCCTATCATATCTCAAGTCATCTGGGTGATGAGTTCATGGTCAATCACATTGATGTAGATCGTGTAAATCCAAGTTTTGAGGCGATCGATTTTTTTACCTCCTACCAAGCTACTAACGGCCTCAGAGTCTACGCAGGCCCCGGTTTTGTTGTAAATAGCGACAACAGCTTCCCTATGAAAGTCTTTTACGTCGAGTATGGCCTCGAGTGGCGTTTTATGGGCCTCCGTTACCACTATCACAGACTCTACGGCGCTCCCTTCTTTGCCGCCGACTTCCAAAACTGGCAAGTCAACGACTACAAATTTGATACCACCCTACAACTTGGCTACGAATGGTCCAAACTCCAAGGCGCCGGCCGAAAAGTCCGCCTCTTTGCAGAATACCACAATGGTTACAGCGAAGGGCAATTCTTCAAAAAACATACCCAATACATCGCCGCAAGACTTTCCTGGGGCTTCTAAAAACTTAGAGCCTCTATTTTGACTTATGCTGTGACTTGCGAAAAAAAGCTGCAATCTCTTTTTTCATCACCATTCCTTTAGCAACGCCCAAAATCAGCTCTTGATAGTCTGCATCAACAATGGTGAAATCTTTTTTAGAATTGGAGGCAAAAAAAATCATAGCTGTCATAGAAGCGGTACGTTTATTGCCATCTACAAATGGATGATTTTGGATGAGATGAAAAAGGTATGCGGCAGTTTTATCAAAAATTGTACGATATAAATCTCGGCCATCAAAGCGCTGTTTTGGCATTTCCAAAGCAGATCTTAAAAGCCCTTCGTTGAGAATCCCCTTTCGACCGCCATACTCTTCAATTAGTTCATCATGAGTTTCAAGAACGTATTGATATGAAATATAAGAAATCACAAATCCGCCAAATTCTGCATAAGTTTTTTGTGTTGCTTATTCAATTCTTTAAATTTTTCACGAAAAAGATCTATTTTAGTGTCTTCAACGGATTGAATCACAAGACCACCGCTTGGATTTACTGAAATCTGAAAAAGAGCATCTTCAGAAATTCCGGCCGCTTCTAAAATAGCCTTATCAACTACAATTGCCCTGCTATTACCGTGCTTAATTAACCGCTTTAACATGCTCAATTCCTCTCCTACCTCTGTATCCACAATGTTACCACAACGGTTATTTCTTCCGCGAGATAATTTTATAACAGATTAATTAGGAGTTAGATCAGCAAATCAATTTAGGCAGCGTAGAGGAGGTCGACGTAGGGAGTGATGTTTTCGACGTGGTCATTGATAAAGGCGACGAGCCTTTCGAAGTCGCTTGGGAGGAATTTGGGCATATCGGGGCCTAGGAAGTAGCAGACGCTTGTTCCGACAAGGACGTTCTTTTTACCAGCAAGGATTGCTTTGATATTGAGTTCAAAGTCCTCTAAGCTGTGCATGTACTCTTTATTAAAGCCGCCGAGTTCTTGGTAGAGTTTTTTGCTGATCATTAGGACATCTCTTGATGATCCTAAGATCCCTTTAACTACTTTGTTTTGATATTTGTAAGCTGATTGGAAGCCTTGATATCCAAGGCCAAGCTCATACCCCTCATCAGTATGGGTCGAAATGAGCTGCAATCCAAAATGGCGGATCATGTTGTTTCTAGTATGCATTCTAATACCCAAAGTTCCGCAATTTTCAGGATCTTCCTGATAGCTCTTTACCATCCTTGAAATCACATCATTTAAGAAAATCACCTCTGCATTACAGAATAAAAAAAGATCGGTATCATGGGCAACTGTGGTCTCCATTATCTCTTCGTAAATTGTCGGAAGGTGTTCGTGCCTCATTTCAATAAGAGTTGTATTTGGATGCGTTTGAATAAAATCTTTAATAGAGGCGATGTCATCTGGGGCAGAGCCTAAATCGATCACATAGATATCCAAATTAGGATAGGCTGAATGTTCATAGATCGACTCTAAACATGAAGCAAGCTCTATAGGTTTTGCTTTCGAAGCAATAAAAAGGGCAACTTTCGGTGGTTTATCCACTTTTATAAGAGCATTTGTTAGTAAAATCTCTGGTTTAATACGAAGCGGTAAATCTGTCTGTTTTTTGATAAAAAGATTTCGATTTTGAACCCACTCCTCATTCTGTGGATTAAGACCTAGCTTAAGCACCTTAATATCAAATATAACTCCAATTTTTACCTTCTTCTGATAATTGCTTACAAAAAAATCGAGGTCATAAAACGAATCAGAATTATACTGTTCATCAAATCTCTCCTGCAATCTTGCCCTATATACTGCAAATAGAGAATCATCGAGGGCAACAACAGGGATTACTTTACCTGCAAAGCTTTCAGAAAACTTTTGCTCATGCGATTTATCAAAAGACTCATACCAAATCCTTCCAACTAAAGGCTCCTCTTTTTCCCAAACTAAGCCAGACATCGGAACAATTATAGATCCAACGACCCCTAAAACTCCAAATTGTGAAACTTTGAATCTTTCTAAAAGTTTTTCTCCCCATCCTTTTGCGGGCAGTTCAACATCTTCACGAATAAATACTATAACCTCATGCTTAGCATTTTTAAGCGCTCTATTATAGCCTATTGAAAATGAAGCCTCTGAAAAATGCAATACCTCAATACCTTCAAGCTCAACACTCATCACCCATCTTTTCTCTTTTTCAAGGTCTCTTTTTTCACTGCAGTAGACAAGTGTTAACATGAGTATACTCCCTTTATATCCTCTATAACCTTGTTCAATCATATTAGTGCAATTTCAAGCAACAGCTGTATACCGAAAATAATTTAGTTTAGATCGCGCATGGCGAGAGCGGGATGTTTGACAGAGAGATTGTCCTCATATTTTTTAAATATACGACCATCAGGACCTATTAAATAAGAAATAAATTTTCCACCTATGAGCCCGCGCGCTTTATATTTTAATATTACATCTTCCTCAGGATTAGAGAGGAGGTCGTAAGTGAGATTCATCTTCTTATGAAAATTAAAATGGGTTTTCATAAAATCATTACTTACACCGTAAATAACTACATTTTTACCCTTTAAATCTGAATATCTGGCTTCAAAGGCCTTTGTTAATTGGGCACTATGAAATACAAAATCTCTCGGATAAAAAAAGAGCAAAACAAATTGCCCTCGATGCTCTTTTAATGTGTGAGTATAACCATCTTGATCAAAAAGGGTGAATTCAGGGGCATCATCCCCAAAACCGAGCGCCACACAATGAACTGTCACAAAAACATTACAGAGAAAAAGAGAAACTTGATACCATCTCATATCTTCCCAGAATATCAAAAGATTCTTATGATTATCAAGGTTAAAGTCACAGCTAATAGCAAAGAAGAACGTGTAGTAGGTGAGGAAGATGGCTTTCTAAAAGTTAAGGTGAGAACTCCTCCCGAAGACGGAAAAGCAAACTCGGCAGTGATCGAACTCTTAGCCAAGCATTTCAAGTTACCCAAAAGATGCATCATTATTCAGTCAGGCCATACAGCCCGCATCAAAAGCATCCTCATCGACACTCCTTAAGCATTAGCTTTTAAAAAGGACGGAGCGCTCTTTTTCAAGACGAGTGATCTCTTCATCAATCTGTTTGACTACGGATTCTATCTTATCAGCCTCTTTTGATAGCTGTTTAGATTCTTCAAGATTATCCCCTTGAAATTCATATCTTGTGGCCCGGGCTCTGTATCTTGACATTTTACTCGTGTAATAATCCCGTAGATTCATTAGAGATTCCAGCTCATTATCAATCACTTCAATCTCTTTTTGTTTAACATAGGCACTTTTAGGAATGTTCTCGCTGGATATTGATGCTATTAAAGCAAAGGGTGAGACTCTATCATTTAAGCTCAACGGCAGCAATCCAGTTATTGTTAAAAGTGACACAAGTATTGCTTTCATCTCTCTATTTGCAGCCCCTCAATTGCTTCCCTATGTTCTTCTATCTTTTTGCTATATTGGAACTTGCGGCTATTTGCTTGCCTTACTTCATTCATTTGATTCTTAACTAAATAAAGATTTGCATTGGCCTCTTCTTTAAGAATAGCCGCCTGATATTTTTTAATTTCGCCTAAATGATAAGCCAATTGCTCTTCTAAGCTTCCCTCAGGATCTATTCTTGTCATACTAATTGCTTGCGCTTCTGCTACGACTTCCATTTTTTTTGTAGATGAACCTCCAAAAAAAACACCTAATGTGCTTATAATAAGAGCGCTAAAAATCAAGCCTAAAACTCTAAAAGACATAGTTTTTCTCTCCTTTCACTTACCTTGCATACCTCTTTAAAAAGATCAACTGATTTGGTATACTTTTTTTATGACTCGTTTTTTGTTCTTTATAACTCTTTTTTTTGCAAGCTCCCTAACTGCTTTATCGTTAAAAGATAAATTGGTTCAAGGAAGCGTTGGAGACTATATTATAACGGAGCAAAATCGCCTCTGTAGCCTAATTCGCATCCATACATTAACTGAGACTAAACTTATTATTGAGGAAGTTTCTTTTCCAGAAGCCTCTCTGCCTAAAAACACTAAAGAGTGGCTAACCTCTGGAGCTAAAGGGCATACCTCTTGGTCGCTAATAGAGATCGACCTTACAACAACAGCTGTTACCTCGTCCTTCTCTTTTACAAAAAATGCTTGGTTAGTCTGGAGTGCTGACGACTCATTTTTACTAAAAATATTAGATATACCCTTCTCCCCTATCTTAGATCAAGAGAGGCGAAGAATTGGGCCGCCAATTGCTGAAGGGCCTGATACAAGAAAAATTTGGAATCCCCCCCTATTTTTTGAAGGCAAAAAAGAGACTCTCCCCCAATTTTCTCCATTTAGACTGACCTATCCGAAAGATGGCTCTCTCCTTTCAGGAAAACGTATTGAACTTTTCTTTAATAGTGGAGGGGGTAATTTTCCTTTTCCCTACTGGGGACAAATAACAGATGCATCTGATGCCGCTTTAAAATTTCGTGTAATAGACTCAGGAAGAAATCTCTCCTCCCCAAAAAAATCTCCAATCTGATAGAGTGTCTCCATGATGTATCGCCTAAAAAAAGCAGAAACTTTTCTTAAGACCACCTGGAAGACCTTCGAAAGAAATCAGCACAAACTCCCAGATGATGTTAAAAAACAATTTCAATCTACCCTACGAGAGCTCCAACAAGCGCTTATCAAGAAGGATAGAGAGCATTCTAAGATTCTTACTCGCGAGCTAGAAATTCTAGCCAAAATGCATTTAAAAAAATCGCCTATTAGAAGTTTTATCGAATTTTCAATTGCACTCGCCTTTGCACTTTGCGTAGCTATAGTAATTAGACAATCTGCCTTTGAGCTTTATGAAATTCCTTCCGGATCAATGAGACCTACTTATAAAGAGATTGATCGTCTCGTTGTCTCTAAGACACAATTTGGATTAAATATCCCTTTAACTACCTCTCACTTAATGTTCGATCCAGCTGCTGTCAAACGGATGGGTGTTTTTACTTTTACTGGTGAAAACATGGATATGCCTAATGTAAAGACTAAGTATTTTTATCTATTTCCAGGCTACAAGCAATATATTAAAAGAGTGATGGGCCTTCCAGGCGATACTCTCTATTTTTATGGAGGAAAAATCTATGGAATTGATAAAAATGGCAATGACATCTCCTCTGAACTTCAAAGAGCAGAACTATCCTATTTAGAACACATTCCATTCATTCAAATTGAAGGGAAAGTTGTTACAAATACTCTACCTCCCAAAACCGGTGACCTTTACTCTTCTGCTATTATCAAGCAGATGAATATGCCACTAGCTAAGCTTTATCTATCTCCAAATAAAGAAGTGCACTACGACTTAACCAATCCCGCCCCATCACCTAATTTCGACCTTCACAATCTCTGGGGTATGGGAAATTTTGGTACTGTCAGAATATTACCAAAGCATCTTGTCCAAAAATCGTATCTCTCTGCTGATTTACCCCTCTCTGATTACTATCTCGAAATCACACACCACGCCTCTCTTGCAAAGGCAAAGGTTGCTAGAGATTCTTACTACCGATTAAGACCTATGATGCACACTGAAAAATCTTATCTACCACTTACAGAGAATCATATAAGGGCATTATGGGACAATCTATATACAGGGAGAATTATCGCAGAGAACGGGATCATTCGAAGATATGGCGTAACATCTGCGGATGCTAAGAAGAACCCTTATGCGCTAAAAATTAAAGATACCGACATTCCAAACGGAGCATATGAGTTTTATCAAGGCAAGCTATATGAAGTAAAAGCTGAAGGACTTACACGTCTTGCAAATAAAGACCACCCCCTTGCCACATTCGATATTGCAAAAACCATCCTCCTCTTCAATGTAGGGATAGAGTGCGACACAAGATTTAATCCCTCTTCTAAAGACATCGGTATTTCCCCTTCTAGATATACCTACTTCCGCAATAATGATCTCTATCTTATGGGCGCTCCGGTTATCAAAAAAGAAGATCCTATTTTAGAGAAATTTATAAGCTCTGAACTTGAAAAACAGACCCTCTCCTCTCGCTATAATCCCTTTGTTGACACTGGTCCACCTCTTAATCGGGACGGATCTCTTAAATCTGAATTTATTAAGACCTTTGGAATAAAAGTTCCCGAAAAACACTACCTTGCCCTCGGCGATAACCATGCGATGAGTGGAGATACTAGAGATTTTGGCTTTGTTCCAGAAGACAACATTCGCGGTGTTCCAGCCTTTACATTCTGGGCTCCAGGAGACCGTTATGGCTTTCCTAATCATGGCATCTACCCAACTATAACCCTACCTCGAAGCATTGCCTGGACTCTTCTACTGATCTCATTCGCCTTTTACAAATACCGCTCTCGCCGCTCTCTTCACAAACTAAGCGAAACACCCGCATCATTGGAACAATAGATTAATCTGTCCCGTAATTCCTTTAGTGAAAACAAATGGCCCAATCCCACTTTGCATCGTTCCTGTGATCGTGATCGATGGTGTGCCAGTTGTATTTACAACAGCAGTACCAGTTAAAATGGGTTGGCCATAAAACGTCCCTGTTACACTCGCACCCGTTATATTGCCAGACATATTAAATATAATCTGATTCTTTCCTGTAGCTTGAGTAGAGTCTGTAATGGTAATTAAACTACCGTTTACAAGTCTCATAACTGCACTCGAAACTGTTGTTGGAAGGGCAAATGTAAATGAAAAGCCTGAAGTTGTTACGGTTCCCACATTCAAATTTGTACTTAGATTTGGCCCACCGGTCCCAGTAAATGCATATAAAGGGTTAAGAGTAACAACAGGAGATGCTAATGTAATGGTAGTAGGATTCGGAATATACCCCAACAATTGAACTTGTGCTACAGCAGTTTGTCCTAGTGAGAAAGAAGTACCGCTAGGAAAACTAGCTATAGATAGATTATTTGCACTCAAAGTTAACATAGCCAATTTATCTGAAGAAAACCCTACAGTAATCGAACCTGAAAGAGATTGATTCCAAAATTTTGAAGTTATATCTAATGATAGAGGAGACGATCCACCCAAAGCCAATGGCGATGTAGAATAAACAGTTGTCAGATTTGCAATATTTGGAATATTAATGCTTGCAGCCATAGAAAAATGCATCATCCTATTAAAAGTATTCTGGTTTGCTGAAGATATAGATTCGACAAAATTAACACTCATAAAATTAGACGGAAGAACAGTTATATTATTAGCTGAGGAAACTGTATCTTGAATGATTTGTGATAACCCACCTGTCAGAGAAAAGTTAACAGGAATCGTATATGAAATTGCAAGTGTACATCCACCATTTCTGTTCACAATTGGATTAGCAGAATAACCCGGAAGAAGGTTTCCAACAGCTGGCGGACTCTTTGTAAAATCAACGGTAAAAACTTGTTTACCTCCTGAGTTAAAAGGAACAAGCGCTCCTGTATTAAGAAGATCTCCAATTACCCCTCCACACGGAGCTATCGCTGTACAATTTGTCCCTATTGGATAGGCACCGCTTGTATATGTTCCAGTTTGGAATGAAGTAAGTGCCGCCTGATCAATCAACATATCAACTTCTAATGCTGTTGTATTCGAGAACAAAATCGTTGCAGGAGTAATATTCACAACATAGATATTTGAATTAAACGTAGCGCTTACATTTACATTTTGCTTATTCGTCTGCGTAACCGGAACTACAGATGCACCATTGAATGTTACTTGAAAGCTAAACACCAAAGCGCCACTTGCATTCATCCCATTAAATGTAACAGGACTCCCCACCTTAAGATCGCCAATTGTACCGCTACCTGTACCCGCAGCTACTTGACAACCCGCACTGCTACATGAAAGTCCTCCCACCTGGGTATTAAATGAATTACTACCTGTCCCCGCTATATTGATTGTATAGAGGGTATTGTTCTGAAATGCCACTGCCGGAGCAGCTACAACACTAATCACCGATCCACCCATGCCATCAGAAATCGATGTCGTTTTAAAACCTGAATTTGCAGCAGCAGTTACTCCCACCGGACTTGCCGTAAAATCAAGGGTAAATACTGTAGTACCATTTACTTGAAATGGAACTGCCTTAGGCGTTGTAGCTGTCCCTATTGTCCCTTCACCACCATTATTTATTGTCCAACTATTACCAGATACAACTAAGCTTGCATTTGGTGTTGTAAATGCCGCGCTCCCGGCTAAAGATGTAAGAGCAACAGGCGTATTAAATGTAATTGCTGGAGCAAGGACAACTGTAATTACTG
>CANJWO010000041.1 GCA_947478685.1 Chlamydiota bacterium
AGAGATAAAATCTCATCTATACACAAATAAAAATTTAATAGAAGAAGGATTCTACTTTTTAAATTTTATTTAATAAATGTTAATTTTTTGTAGCTCTATTTTGAGCCATGGAATAAAACGAGTTAGAGATGAGAAATAAAAAAAAAATATTTTCAATTTGGAACTCTCGGCGTTCTCTCGGACTCTGCGGCGAATTTTTGGTGATTGCACTGATTTTGGTTGGTTGTTCTGTCGGGCCGAATTATAAGACACCGGAAAATACTGTTTCCACTACTTGGCCTGAAAAGCCTGAGGATACAGATGCACCTCTAATTAAATGGTGGGAGGTATTTGAAGATGAATTTCTAAACAAGTATATTGCAACTGCTGTAGAGTACAATAATGACGTCCTCTCTGCAACTTCTAATATCCTGCAAGCTAGAGCGATGCGTCAGATTGTAGCCTCTGCATTTTTTCCACAAATAGGGGCAGATGTGAATGCGACAAGAACCTATTTCAGTAAAAATGGACCAGTCTTTGCAGGGAGTGATACAAAAGGGGTAGATTCAGCGCCTGGTGGACTTCCATTTTTTCTACAAGCGCCACAATTACAAAGTCTCTACAACGCTGTTATCGATGCCACTTGGGAAATTGATATTTGGGGGAAAACGAGGAGACAGACAGAAGCTGCTTCTGCTTATATAGGACAATCAATAGAAGAAAGAAATGATGTCTTGATCTCCGTCATGGCTGAAATTGCTAACAACTACATCGAATTAAGAGCTGCACAAAAAGAATCGAGATTAATAGAAGAGAATATACTACTTTTAGAAATAGAATATGTTTTGATCCATAAACAATTTGAAGTTGGCTATGTAAGCCGGCTTGATGATGAGATTATTAGGGCGACACTTTCTGAAGAGAGAGCGAAACTACCAGAGCTAACAGCCCAAATTCATCGCAATATTTATACCCTATCAATCCTCACTGGAGCAATACCAGAAGCACTTCTTGAAGAACTTCTCCCACCACAAGAACTCCCTAAAATACCTGAGACCATCGCAGTCGGACTAAGATCTGACCTCCTTCGCCGTCGTCCCGATATTCGCAAAGTTGAAAGAGAACTAGCCAGAGCTACCGCCGACATTGGTGTTGCTGTAGCCTCCTTCTTCCCATCACTTGTCC
The DNA here is from genome assembly GCA_947478685.1 of Chlamydiota bacterium. GTDB lineage: Bacteria > Chlamydiota > Chlamydiia > Chlamydiales > 2-12-FULL-49-11 > VGMD01. The sequence continues at coordinate 1,165 of CANJWO010000041.1, forward strand.
TCATAGGCGATGGTGGCTTCCAATCTCTATCCCTCTCCAACCTCTTCAACATGGCAAGCAAAACCTGGTCGATCGGTGGCGATATCAACCTCCCCATCTTTCAAGGCGGTAGCCTAGTCGGCAACCTTCGCGCCAAACGAGCCAAAACAGAGTCCGTTGCCCACGCCTACCAACAAACTATCCTTAAAGCACTTCAGGAGACAGAAAGTGCAATCGTCACCTATACTCAAGATCTCCAAATCATTAAAGATCGAACCGAAGCAAAAAATCGCTACGCTGACCTCCTCTTCCTCTCCAAAGAGCGCTACACCAAAGGACTTGTCAATTTACTAAAGCTGCTTGATGCAGAAAGACAATATAATTACTCAGAACAACAACTCCTCGACTCTGCCACCAAAACCCTGCTCGATACAATCTACTTGTACAAGGCACTTGGTGGTGGCTGGGAAGCGGAGTTTACTAATTAGACTTCACGGGCGCGTTCTATTTGAACCAGCACCGACGTCGCAATCCCCTTCTTTTAAGAGGAGAGCGCCTTTTAAGATAAAGCGATTTTGATAGGAGGATTCGGATAGACGAAAAAGAAAGCGTTCCATGCAATAGTATTGTAACAATTCTTGAAGGGGTCTTTTTTGTTCACGAGCGATATTATATAAAAGCCCTTTGACCGATGCAGGGACGTTTTTTGTGCTAAGACTGGTCATATGTTAAAGCCTCTATGTAGGGTTCCATGATGTGTGTGACTCTTGATTCTTTGGCAAGCTTTCGAAGTTGTTTAAGATTGATCTTTTTTTGTTTTAAATATGTAGTAAGAGCTTCTAAAGCAACATCATTTCCTATCTTTTTTCGTAGTCGAAAACAATCGACAATCGATTTTTCAGGTGAGTATATTTGAACTTCAATGCCATTAAAGTTATGACGTTCAATTCCAGAATTGAAACCAGTGTCTGAAAACCAATGAAAGTGAACAGGAGGATTATCAAAAAGAGGGGCTTTGTAAGCTCTGGGAACTGCAACATCGATCCATCTGGGAATTTGCACCGTGAGATGATGGAAATAAATTGCTGATATTAAATAGATTACACCATCTGGCACCTTTTTAATAACAGTGATAAAATCGGGCTCATTAATATCAGGTAGATCACTAAGAGCATAAAGACCTCTATGTATTTGAGATACGACTCCTGATTCACAGAGCTCATACAAAATGCGTGGGTGGATGCCTGCAGAAATAGCTTCAGAAGTTTTAAGCATACCGCCATGACTCTTGAATATCTCAATCGCCATATTACGAATGTCTTGTGATTTTGCTCTTGCCATATTGGATAGAATTCACTGCATTTATCTATTAAGTGCAGTATATTCTATCCAATATATTGAGGTCAAATATTTTGTTATATAGTGAATTAAATTTACATTGATAAGTTTACACAGTATGTGCCCTTTGGTTTCATTAGGCATTTGCCGGCGCTGAAGCAGGCCGTGTGTTTTCACACGAGCGATGCAAGCGAATGGAACCCAAGGAATACAGACGCAGTAAAATTATCAATGCAAATTTAATTCGCTATAGTGGAGAAAAAAGTCCCGCGGGCGAGGACGCTTCTTTCTTGCAGCTCGGGCGTCCATGCTCGTTCAAAAGTTAGAAGCCTCATATTGGTATCGAGAATTCACGAAATTCAAAATGATATGAATTAATAATTGACAATTTTTATAGAATAATAAGAAAATGCATGTCCATGAAATTGAACGCAATTGCTCTTTGTTGTTTATTAATTACAACACTGTTTTCTGAAAAAATCGAGTACCAATTTTATGATGATCCCATAGATGTAGTTATTCCCTGCATTGAAAAGGATGTTGAGACTTTAGACCTTTGTATAGCAGGCGTATGGGCGAATGTAAAAAATGTGCGCCGGGTAATAGTCGTCTCTCCAGAGCGCTACACAGATCAAGCAGAATGGTATGATGAAAAAGAGTATCCTTTTACCAAGTTTGATTTGGGATTTTATATTCTGAATAAAAAAGAGGAAAACTCATATAGATTTTTAGCTAAATGTTCAAAAGTTGGCTGGATTTATCAACAATTTTTAAAACTCTATGCACCCCTAATCATTCCTGATATCTCTACCAATGTCTTGATTGTTGATGCAGATCTGATTTTCTACCGACCTATAGAATTCCTCGGAAACTCCAATGCCGGATTATATAATCCCGCTACTGAATACAATGAAATCTACTTTAAACACATGGCCAGATTGCTTCCAGGCCTTGCAAAATATTCTCCAATCTTTTCCGGCATAGCTCATCACATGCTATTTCAAAGATCCGTCATCGAAGACCTGTTCTCCAAGATAGAAGCCTACCATAAAATTCCTGCCTGGCAGGCACTCTGCCAATGCATCGATCCTGACGAAATTCAAGACAATTGCATGTCAGAATATGAAATCTACTTCAACTTTGTCTTCTCCCGCACAACCCAAGTCAAAATCCGCCCCCTTATCTGGGCCAACAAAGGGGACTTCTCCGAACCCGTCCGAAAGGCCGACTACAAAAAAGGCTACGACTATGTCGCCTATCACAGCTACAACCGAGAAGAAGTCGCCCCAGCAAAAAAATAAATATCATTATATGTAAAAATTCCCTAAAGTACAAATAACTTTATAGATTTGAAGAAACCCTATTATCATTCAGGAATAAAATGAATAAATTCTGTAGGTTATTATTCACGAGTGTCATTTTAATATTGTTCATAGCTAACGTTGCTGCTGAGGAGATGGAGTTTTATAGTCAGTATCAACAAGATCAATATGTTTACGAGAATTTCTTTAAGAATAAACGAAATGGTGTTTTTGTTGATGTTGGCGCACACGATGGGTTAGCACTAAGCAATACCTATTTTTTTGAAAAATTCATGGGTTGGACAGGACTTTGCGTTGAACCAATTCCTGAGGTTTACAATCGTTTAAAAACTAATCGGAATTGTATATGTGTACAAGGTTGTATTTTTGAAGATCGTGATGATGTCCCTTTTTTGATGATTACGGGGTGGGCTGAAATGTTGAGTGGACTTATAGAAAATTACGATCCGAAGCATATAAAAAGGATACAATGGGAAATCGACCTTAATGGCGGTTCTTCAGAAGTAATTAAAGTAAAATGCTATAATCTTACTCAATTATTGATTGATAATAACATTCAGCATATAGATTATTTGAGTATTGATACAGAGGGTGGGGAATTAAACATACTACGATCTATTGATTTTACTCGCATAGATATTGATATGATTGAAGTTGAAAATAACTATCAAGGGCCCTTTCAAGAATTTTTAGAATGTTTCGGATATAAAAAAATATGTACCATTGGTCCAGATGAGATTTATCAAAAAATAAAATAGGGTCTCTTGTGAATTTCAAAAAAGCTGTTATCTTGAATCTGCTACTGTTTATACCTTCATTGGGATATTCATATTGGCAAGATTTGGGTTATAACTCTAATATCAAAGAATATAAAGAAGAGTTTTATAAGTGGATTGATAATAATGGCTTATGGAACGACTATGCGAGAATTATTCTTACAATGAGTTGTAATGATGCTGATGAAATTCCTAAAGATTTGAATGCGGGTAAAGTATTTGAACAGGAGGATGTCCCTTACCAGTTAATGCATAATGGCATCAAGGTGGTTAAAGATGGGTATTGTGCAAGCTGGATGACAGACCTAATATATGGATTACAAGGCCATCATGAGCCTCAAGAAGAGAAAGCTTTTTATGAAGTTCTGAAACATATTCCCCCTAATGCTGTTATGATCGAGATTGGAAGTTATTGGGGATATTATTCGCTTTGGTTTGCAAAAGAAATTGCAAATTCTATTAATTACTTAATTGAACCGGACCCAGAACGTCTAGATTTGGGGAGAAAAAATTTTGCTCTTAACAATAAATTGGGTTCATTTTTTCATGGATATGTTGGGACTTGCGGCACCGATGCCGGCAATTTTCAAGGAGCTCATCAAATATTTATCGATTCTTTTTTGGAAGAAAATCATATCGAGCATGTTAATATTCTTCATTCCGATATACAAGGTTCTGAATATGCCATGTTAGAATCTGCTATTAAGTCGGTTGAGTCAGAAAAAATCGACTTTTTCTTCCTTTCTACCCATTCAGAGAAAATTCATTCGGACTGTATAAATTTTCTTAAATCGCATCATTATATTATTCTTGCAGAACACTCGCCAGAAGAGAGTTATTCGGTTGACGGATTAATAGTTGGCATGCGCGACACCCTTTCTGGACCAAAAGTAATTAAAATTAGTAGAAGACTACGATGATTTTTTTTTATTATATAGCTCTATGTCTCCCTTTTTTTTGTAATGCATTAGAAGTGGATATTATTTCTAGCTTTAACATTGAAGAGCTTCCTTCAAAAATGTCGAATGTTAAAAGTGAATTCACTTTAAAATTAACATGCCCTGTAGATTATTTAAATAGATCTGCTGATGATTCGATATTAAAAAAAATTATTGTTTTTGACCCGATTTTTGGAGGTGCCGTTAATATCATTCCTACACTGCCAAAAGAGAAGCTAGTTTTATTTGTGTGGGAACCTAACATTTTATCATCAGAAATATATGATGCTTATTCACGAGTATATACTTGGGATGATACTCTTGTAGATGGGATAAAATTCTTCCGCTTTAACTATCCATACCTTATGCCATTTAAAGGGCATTGGGTGGCGTTTGAAAATAAAAAATTATGCACTATGGTAGTTGGTAATTGGACCGAGCAACGGTTAAATCTAGTTCAATTTTTTGAAAGAAATCACCCTGAGGGACTTGAGTGTTATGGAAGATCTCCTCCTGAATTAAAAAACATGTTCATGCATAAAGGGCATATTCCAGGGTTACATTCAGGTGAAGAGAAAATCTCAACTCTTCAAAATTATCGTTTTTGCCTCTGTTTTGAAAATACTATTGGATTGAAAGGGTATATTACTGAGAAAATTTTTAGTTGTTTTTCTGCAGGGTGCATACCTATTTATTGGGGTTCAACAAATATAGAGCATTATATCCCAAAATCGTGCTTCATTGATTATCGAGATTTTGCTAATAATGCAGAGCTCTATCAATATATTTCCACCATGTCCCAAGACAGACATCACGAATATATAGAGGAAATTAAAAAATATCTACGAAGCGAGCAAGCCTATATATTTTCCTCACAATTTTTCAATAACATTGTATATGAGGCGATCACTCAGTAATTTAAATCAAGTGTATTAATAGAATTATTGGTAGCCTTGTTGTCGATTATAGTGGACCCCAAAAACTAGACAGCTGAAGTTGTTTTCTTTATACTTTAACAACCGTCAAAAGATGGAGTAAAAATGGGTAGAGCATTACGTACAGCTGCTTTTAAGAAAAAAGTGGTATTAGAAGCCTTTAAGGAAGATAAGACAATAGCTCAAATAGCAAGCCAATTTGGAGTACATCCAATGCAAGTGAGTCAGTGGAAAAGAGAGCTGACAGATGGTGCTGAAACAATATTTACAGATAAGAGAGGTCGAAAGAAGGAAGATTGGGATCGAGAGGCTCTTGAAAGGAAAGTTGGTCAACAGGCCATTGAACTAGATTATCTTATAAAAAACTTGGTTGCTAGGCCTGAAGGAGAGACGTCAATGGATAGAAGACAAACACACAACCCTTTCTATAGCAGCACAGTGCCAATTAGTGGGGATCGCAAGAGCAAGTTACTATTACGAACCAGTAGAAGAAAAAGAATTCGATTTGCTCTTGATGAAGCGTATAGACGAAATCTATACCAAATGGCCCTTCTATGGATCAAGAAAAATGGTGGTGGAACTAATTCAAGAAGGTTACAAACCTCAGTTTTGGGTTTTAAACCACAACTGAGGTTCACAGTCTTTTCTATAGCTTCTAATGCATCATGTGCAGATCGCTTTGGCCTGAATCCATAAGAGATATCCAAGAAATATGGCTCGTAGATCTTCTCCATAATTATAGCTACTGCTTTCTGTGCAATTCTATCTGGAACCGTTGGAATACCAAGCGGTCGTAATTTACCGTTAGACTTTGGAATATAAGTCCTTCGTACATTACTTGCTTGATATGTCTCGTCTTTTAATTCCTGATGTAGTACGGTAATACCCTTACCGAGATTTTCCTTAAACATCGGTATTGTTACTCCATCCACACCTGGTGCCCCATGCTTGTTTAATGTGCCTAGGGCAAATTCTAAAAGTTCCGGTTTGAGAAGATGCGCTAGGGATGTGAATTTAATATTCATATCTTTCTTCGCTAATTCTTCTATCCTCTGAAGTTTTGTGAAGACACTTTCTTCATTCCTGAGCATGATTTGTCTTTCCCTCCTTTGGAAATTTCATATTTGATCTCCCTTCCCTCCATGGGCATTACCCCACTTCTTCAGTACTACGAAGATCTCCGACTTCTCATTCTCCATCACTGATAATTCGTTTCCTCATGATCAGTTACCTTTCCCGCAGGTGGATCTCCACCCAGTCTGCGCTGAGGAGAGCATGAGATCTCTCAAGTTGCGCTAATGAATCATTTGATAACATGCCATCTTCTAGGACTCCGGTGAGTCGCTCATACTCCTTGCCTTCTGTCGTTGTATGAGGTATTGCCTTCCCATCTTACGGGACACGGTCGGCACTCACGTGTGTTTTCGGAGCTCAATCAGTTCACTTTCGTTACGGCCTATTACCCCTTGTCTTACGCTTAACCTGTAACGTCACCGTTACCGGCCCAAAGACTCAGTTCTGGATGCTTGGCCAGCTTTCCACTCAGGATTTTCACCTGATTATTCATTACGCCTTATCTTGACGCACCCCGGTGTCTTCTTGGTTACGAAGACACCAAAAAAACTAGTAAACGAAGTAAACAACTATAACCCTAAAATTTGTCTAGACAAATGGGTCCACTATAGAAAATCAAACCATTCATACCCAACAAACTCTCGGTCTGCAGTAAAGGCCATGATTCTTGAAGCACCAAAACGTTCTATAACTCGTTTTATAATTGATATGCGATCTTCTGTCGAAGAGTTGCCTTCGAGATCTAACACAACCCAAAATAAAGGAATGCCGATGCCTTTATAGGCTATTGAAAGCATCAAAATATTAATGGGTGTTTTCCCCCATTTCCAATTCGTTCTATCAAGGATTAAAAGCCATCTGCCATCAAGCGGAAATAACTGAAGGACAATAGTGACAATAACACTTATGTCAAAGGTAAAGGATGTAAAAAACCGGCAGATTCTCCGATAAGAAGACTCTTCCTTAACATCGGCCTGAAAGGCTGCAGCTATTTGAGTTAGATTAACCGTCCTGACTTGTAAGAGAGCTCTTAGAATTTGTGCCAGACAATTTAATCTAGCCTTGTTCCAATCTAGAAAATTGGATAGAATGTCATGCAGTTCGCTGATTTGTGTCATAGTATCTCGCTGTTGTGAAAGTCAACGAGATATGATCGCTCTTTAGCGAGCTCTTGTCATCAATTTATTTTTTTGTCTAGTACAGAGAATTTTTCCATATAGTTTTAAGTTGCATTAAAATCTTTGATAGAAGTATTTTTAACTGCATTTAAATCAAATATGCGATAAAAATCGGTATTGAAATGGAATATTTAAGAAAGTTATTTCTCTTCTTTGTGTCAGTAGTGCAATTAGGTGCAGTTGAGATTCCTAAAGATAGAATTCTTCCATATGAGAAGTTTGACTTGAGCATACTGTATGGATTTCTCCCTTCAGATCCAATTGTCTTTATTGCGGGGGATCAAATAGCAAATACTGCTTTACAAATTATTGAAAGAAAAAATAATACTTCAGTTTTTTGTTTTCCTTCGGAATTAGATGAATTTGAAGCATTACAAGAGTATCGAAAAACAAATGAAGGGATGCAACCATATTTTGGTGTATTGAGGTTAAGTGATTTATACTTATGTGAATTGTTTCAAAAGGAGAGGCTCAAAAGGGTTGATCTATTTTACTTAAATTGTCCTGAAAAAGTGATGCAGATTTTACAAAATAATATTGAATTAATTTTGGATGCAAGCGCAGTTTATATAAAAACAGAGAATAGTATGTTTGAGGAATTGAACCAGTTAATGATTAAATCGGATTTTGAATTAATGACACAGCATTTTTGTGATGATGTGAATCAATATGCTCTTTATACCAGAAAGTGGTGGTGGAAAGTAGTTGATATTATTAATTAATGTTTATTTTTGGGATTAAAAACATGTATTGTTTTAGCCGATTTCTTATTGTCTTTATGCTATTACTCCAGGTCATCCTTGGTGATGAAAATCGTGTTGTTTTGGTCACGGGGGGAGCAGGGTATATTGGGAGTCACACATGCAAAGCATTAAAAGATGCTGGATTTATCCCGGTGACATATGACTCATTAGCCCTGGGTGATAGAGGGGCTGTTAAATGGGGTCCCCTCGTGGTTGGGGATTTATTAGATATAGGCGCATTAGAAAAAGTTTTTGCTGAGTATAAGCCAATTGCTGTAATTCATTTTGCGGCTCTTCGAAGTGTGAGGGAATCGGTTAGAAATCCTTCACTCTATTATACAAATAACGTAGTTGGTTCGATTAATTTATTAAATGCTATGTTAAAATACCACGTTAAACAACTGATCTTTTCTAGCTCTTGCACTGTTTATGGTAACAGTCATATTAGTCCGGTTTCAGAGCTTTGCCCTAAATCTCCTACTAATCCCTATGCTTCGAGTAAATATATGGTGGAAAGTATAATTAAAGACTATGCACATGTTAATCCATTGAAATATATGATATTGAGATATTTTAATGCTGCTGGAGTTGATGTGGAAGCTGGTTTGAAACGATCGAAACATTCATTGAACTTTTTGATTCCGCAGGCAATGCTTGCTCTTATGCATCAAAATTCGCCAATGCAACTTTTTGGTACTGATTATCCAACTCCTGACGGAACAGCGATCCGAGACTATGTGCATGTGAAGGATTTAGCTGCAGCTCATGTGCTGGCATTGAACCATTTGCTCGAAGGTAAGACAAACAATGAAATCAATTTAGGTACGGGAAAAGGGTATTCAGTGCTTGAAATCATTCGAGCTATAGAGAAGGTTGGGGGTAAGTCTGTTCCATATGACGTAAGGCCATGTGGTGAAGGTGAATTACCGGAAACCGTTGCAAAAATTGATAAAGCAAAGGAGATTCTTCACTTTCAACCTCGATATTCTGAATTGCAAACGATCATTGAAAGTGAGTGGGAATCTCTACAAAAAATTGAAAAGGAAAAAACAATATGAATTTATTCGCTTTTAAAACATTTATAGCTAGTCTGTTAGTTTTGTATTCAAGTCCGATTTTAGCTGATTGGGACCCTGAAATATGTTGGATGGATGCTGATCTTGCCTCTTTAACTGATTCAAACTACATTGCATTAAAACAAAAAGTTTCTGATGCATTAAAAAATAGTTGGTGTTCTAAAGAAAAAATGAATCTTCTTATGGATTTGGTCTTATTTGAAAAACCTCAAGTTTGTGTAGAAATAGGTGCATTTACAGGCTCTTCCGTTTTGCCAGTTGCAGCCACTCTTGCATATCGTAATCAAGGAAAAGTATATGCAATTGATGGTTGGTCTAATAGTGTTGTTGTTCGAAATTTAGCAGAAAACGATCCGAATAGAGCTTGGTGGAAAGCAGTGGATATGAAATCTGTTCGGAACGCATTTGGCGTATTGATGAATTCTTGGCAAGTAACAAAGTATGTGCAGGAGATCGCCCTTCCTTCAGATGAGGCAATTTCTCAAATTAATGAAGAGATTGATTTTTTACATTTGGATGGAGACTATTCAGAAATAGGTTCAATGAGAGATGTAGAGTTTTATATTCCAAAAGTGAAAGAGGGTGGATATATTCTATTATCAAACTTATTTACCATGGTTAATGGAAAGCAGCCTAAATTAAAAGCTTTTTGTGCGCTCTTAGATTTATGTGAAATAGTTATTGAAATAGAAAATGATAATGCAATCCTTTTTAAAAAAATATAAGGAAAATTTATGAAGCATATAAAAAAAATAGTATTATTTACTTTAAGTAATATCTGTTCTCTTTTAGCTAATGATAGCATTACAGCAAATTATGGCGGGTATTTAGCTATAGCTCAAGAAGCCTCGAAAAATCCTTCGATTTTTGAAAAGTTTAGAACTTTTCCTGAATATAGATGTGCATTAGAGATAGATGAAGGGGAGACATTTGCTCAATATATCAGGTTTAAATTATTTAAACTTGGTCCCTACCTAGAAGAGTGTCGAAAATTGGATTCTATTGGGAGTCCTCCTCTTACCAATTATCAAGAACTTGGTGATTTTACTCCAACGACTTTGAGGTATATTTTTCATGCAGATCAAATTTTGAAATATTTTAATTTACCTGACAATGCAACTGTTGTGGAAATTGGGGCAGGATTTGGAGGACAAGCACATGTTCTACAAACACTTCATTCGTGCATAAAATATTATATTTTTGATTTACCAGAGGTAGAGGCTCTTATTTCTGTCATGATGAATAGATTAAATTGGAGAAATGTCTGTTGTTTACAACTAAATGAAATTCTTCCCGAAGAAAAAGTCGATCTTCTTATTAGTAATTATGCCTATTCAGAATGTGATCGAGAAATGCAGCTTAGCTATTTTGATCGGGTGATAAAAAAAGCTGATCGCGGTTATATGATCTATAACCAAATTGCAGCCGGGTATGGAATAGATTCTATATCGATTTCAGAATTCATTAATCTACTGAAACAAAACGGTTTTAGACCTCGTGTTTATAAAGAGTTTTTTGCAGGTGCGGGTAACTCACTTATTTTGTGGGATAAAAGTAAATAATGTTAAGCGGATGTAGAAAAAAATATGTATAAATATCTGTTTTTTGCTTTTTTAAGTTCGGTCCATTTTTCTTTAGCTTCATATGAAGTTGTGATTGCAACGATTTTCAATAATGAAGCTAAATATTTAAAAGAATGGATTGAATATCATCGGATGATTGGGGTAGATCATTTTTGGGTTTATAACGATTGGAGTTCGGATAACTGGAGAGAGGTGTTAGCACCTTATGTAGCGGAAGGGCTTGTTGAAGTTTTTGAGAGGCATGCGCCTATAAGACAAGGTCCGGGGGTTTATTTTCCAATGCAAGCTTCCTCAATGAGGGATGCATTAAAAAGAGGTTTAGGAAAAGCTAAATGGGTAGCGTGCATCGATATTGATGAGTTTATCATACCATTGTCGGGATCTTCTCTTCCCGAATGTTTAGATAAACATTTTGAGGATGCGGGTGCAGTTTATGCCAATTGGCGATGTTTTGGAACAGGGGGAATTACTATTCCAGATGATCAGCCTATTTTGTTTTCATTAGTTGCAAGTTCTTTAAAAAGTCACCCAAGAAATTGTGTGGGAAAAAGCATTTATCGTCCTGAAGCTGTAAGGATTGATGATCTTTGGTACGCTCATGCTTGTTGTTTAAAAGAGGGGATGAAGTATCTAGATGGTGATGGTAAAGAGACGCTTATAACTGAAGGAACTATTGTAAAAACAGATGGAAAATCACATACGAAATTTATTAGAATTAATCATTATGTCATGAGAGATGAAGATTATTTTCAAAATGTACGTCTTGAAAGAGCTAGAAAGGGTTACCAAGGGTATTTTAATGGTGATATCGAGCTTTTAATTGCTCAAAATAATGAATTTTCTCTGGTAAATGAATATACTTTAATTAATTTTATTAAAAAAAATTACCCTGAAAAGGTCGATTTTTGGGAGCAATCAAAAGATATCGGAGAGAATAATGATTAGAAAATTTTTTATTTTAGGTTTTGCAGTAATTATTAATTTGGGTGCAACACGTTCTCCATTTTTAATTAATTACCCTTCGCAATTTGATCAAGACAAATGGGTAATAGAGGACGTGTTTAAATTAATGAAAAGTGGTTTTTTTATTGATATTGGAGCGCTAGACGGCGAGTATTATAGTAATACATTTATATTAGAAAAATGTTTAAATTGGACTGGAATATGTATCGAGCCTAATCCTCTGCAATATAAAGCGCTAATTAATAATAGGAAAAGCATAAACCTTAATATTTGTTTGGATTATATAAATCATGAAGTAGATTTTCGATATGACAATAATTTATTTGCAGGAATTGTTGATCATGATACCGATAACAATCCAGAACGCCGAAAAGAGCAATTGGACGCTTCTTATGAGAGTGGTGGGATTATTAGAATGATGACTAAAACGCTTGAACAAGTTCTTGATGAAAACAATGCACCCCGCATTATTGATTTTATGAGTATTGATGTGGAGGGGGCCGAAACTCGAATTTTAAGAGATTTCCCATTTGATAAGTATATATTTTTAGCGATGGTGATAGAGAGGCCTTCTCCAGAACTTAATCGAATTTTACAAGAATATGGCTATATCTTTGTGAAAAATGATATATGTGATACCTATTATGTCCATCCAACGATTATGAATTTTGAGACAATTATTAAACAACCCTTTGCGCAAATTCCTACGGATCCAGGAATATAAGCGTTTACTATTTTGATAGTAAAATGAAAAGGATTATTTCTTCTTATTACTTAATGTTTTTTTCTTGCAGACCTTTAGCTTCAATTTTGATCCAATTATCAGGCCCGCCAATATCGGAAAAACCGCCTAGCCACCGCTCGGGTCTTATGACAATTTTGTCGGGGTTTTTATTGAGCCAGGCGCTCCACCAGCTGAAGGTAGAGTTGCAGATAATGTTGTGCTTGCATAGAGATTGAAGGTAGAAGTCAATATAGTAAGGCTCTTTTTCAATAAAGAGGACATTTTTTCCTTCAGTTGGTATTTGCTCTTTTGCAAAGGATAGGTTGTCGCTTGTTACGACAAAAAGGGCATCTGATGGGAAGAGATCCATTGCTTTTGCAAAATACTCTCTTTCATATTGAATAAAGCTATCTTCATCAGGTTTTTCTCGTAGATAATATCGTAAATGGATACTTACGGAGAAGGGGTGGTTAAGGATTGAGGAATATTTTTTTTGGATATATTTTAAATCTTTTGGGTGAGGGGCAAATAATTCGAGAAGTCTATCTCGGTGGTGAGAAAAATATTGCTCATTTTGAAGATAGCCGGAGATTTTCATGTTTGGATGATACGGAATTTGCTTATAACCAAAGGGGGAATATCCCCATTTAAATTCAATTGGAGCGCTAGGTGTCTGTATATTACACCTGAAAAAAAAGTGGCGATAATCATTAGAGATGGGAGAGAGATCGGGAAAATAGGCTTCTGCCCCGTTATCCCATGCGAGGGCACTTGCGGCAGCTATTTCAAACATTTGATTACCAACCTGTCCTAAGAGTGAGCCAATAACAAAGGGTTGTTCTGTCTCTGCGTGTAACAAAAGTGAGGATATTGAGAATGTGAGAAGGTGTTTTTTAAACATTAGACAGGCCGAAGGGTTTTTAGTAATTTGGTTTTGTTTATTACGGCTACCCAGATTTCGCAGTCATCTTTTCCGTAGGCAACGTAAATATTGTCACCTGAAATCAGATAACCACCAGGATAGACTACCCGTTTAGGATTTTCTGATTGTATATAGAACGATTTTTCATTGATGGGAAGGGGAGAGATTCTTGTAACGTTAAATGGAGGTGTAGCGGAGAATGTATAAGCTCCCATGAGATAGTGCCATAGGGATTCATTCTCAATAGAAGCTCCTGATACAAATGGTTTTCCTGAATGGAAAAAAGCTAAAAATTCTCCATCACTAAGAGTGGCGGGTGTTCCTCCGCGAAGGGATCCCCA
>CANJWO010000042.1 GCA_947478685.1 Chlamydiota bacterium
ATTTTACTGCGTCTGTATCCCTTGGGTTCCATTCGCTTGCATCGCTCGTGTGAAAACACACGGCCTGCTTCAGCGCCGGCTAATGCCTAATGAAACCCAAGGGCACATACTGTGTAAACTTATCAATGTAAATTTAATTCACTATATAAGTTTGGCTTTCAAAAGTATATATAAGAAAAAGCCCCGTGGTCATATGACCACGGGGCTTTTGTATTTTAGACTGCTTGGATAGACTTAAGCAGTAGTCTTGGCAAGAGTTGCATCTTGCGATGCCTCTGCTTTTGCCTCTTCTTTTTTGCTTTCGACAAGAGCTGTAAATTTACGACTGAGTCCAATAGCTGAAGCGATCCATACGATACAGATTACGATTACAAGAGGACCTAAGATTACAGTCAAGCTTGCAAGCGATACGCTTCCGCCGATAACTGCAAGAAGTGTAGATTGAACAAGTGCTCCGCCTGATTTACCGGCTCTTCCGCCAATAACTTCAACAGCTGCCTGTCCTTTTACTTTAGCTTCTTGATCAAGAGGAATGTACGCCATCTGTTTTGTTGAGTCAAATAGCGAGTACTTAGTTCCTTTTGATAGGACGTTTTGGATCATTCCAACAATAACTGCTACCATTACAACTGTTGTTCCCATAAGAGGGGCAAAAGGTGTGCTCTTCGCTCCGTTCCAGACGAAGAAGAAGAAGATTGTAGATGTTGCAAGAATCATGACTGGGGTAATAAGTGCAGCTTTAAGCCAGCTCATTCTTCGTAGAATGTTGTTGCCAACGATCATAAGAAGGAATGTGATACCACCTGTCCATGTTGAGAATGTTCCCATAAACATGTTGTAGTCGTTTTTGTCTGGATAAGCGATTTTAATTTGACCTTTCCAAATACCTTCTACGAGATTGATAGCAATACCGTATGAAAGAACTAGAACAGCAATTAATGCTAGGTAAGGATTGCTTAAGATATAACGGAAGCTTTCTCCGATAGAAAGTTTTGCTTTCTCTTTCTTCTTAGATCCTTGACCTGGTTGGTAAAGTGCTGGGTCAGTTAAAACGTTTTTCGTCATCCATCTGTAAGTTACAATAACAATACAGCCTGAAACCATTACAGCGGCCATTAAGAATTTTAAGTTGACGCCGAATGAATCAATTTCAATCGGTAAAGTTTTTGCGTATCTGGCAAAGAAAATAATTGTAGGACCAGAAATCATTAATCCTACGTTACCAAGCATTCCAAATAGACCATAGAATCTTTTTGCTTCGTCTATTTTTGTAATCTCATTTGCAAACTGCCAGAAAAGCATTGAAAGGACAACGCTGCCCCAAAGCTCTGATAAAATGTAAAAGAGGCTGTAGCTCCAGTTTCCGACGACTGGGATAAGCCAATGAAGGTTAGGAAGCTGATGTTGATAGTTTTGAATCGTTGTCAAGCTCATGTGGAAAAGGTCTTTGTTTGGATAAATTAAAAATCCAAATAGTCCAAAAAAAGCTAGGAAAGGGACAAGAATCGTGTAAAAAAGTTTTTCACGGGTTAAAACGTTTGCGAGTTTCATGAATATAATCATGAACAAAATCGCAGCGGGTGTCACGCCATAAAGTTTTAAGAAAGATAAGCACTCGGCTCCTCCACCTGGGGAGTTTACGACGAGAGTATCTTTTGTATCGCGCAAGATGGTGTAGTTAAATAAAATACACATCATCATTATGCCCATAGGAAGGAATTTTTTAAGTTCGAATCCATGAACGGGCCAAAGAATGCCGCGTAACCCTTTGAAGGCAGAGCCACTGGAAGTTTTTTCTGACATAGCTTAATCCTGGTTGTTTATATATTTGTTGTATCTTGCCCTCTAATATATCAAAAGTGGCGAAAATAGACAAGAAAAAGCCTCTAAGAATATTGCTTAGAGGCTATATTGATGAGGCTTAAAAGAAAGAATTAACGATTAAAAAGATGTTCTAGAGCAGCTTCAGCATCCGTTTGTGATTGAACAATTTCAGTAAATGTATTCCATAATACTTGGTCAGCAACATTTCCACGAATTGCTTGAATGAGCTCTCTTTTGCAAGTAGCTAAAGATTTTTTTGGGCTAAGTACTGAAACCATTTCTCTGTCACCAGAGATTTTAGCCATATTTAATAGGCGATCTAGTTGTGTCTTAGTAAAAGTAATTTGATCCTTTCTCTTTCTAGAGCCTCTAGCAGCTCTCTGCTTTGGAGATATTATAGTAGGTTTTGTAGAGTTAATAATAAATTTTTCAATTAAAGAACTTAATTCAAACGGTTGCTTTAATTTCATTTTTCTTAATGTGAAGTGGTGCATATAGCCACCTGTTGACATTGGTAGGTATTTGCAAAGATCGTTTTCTTTTCTTCCGCCGACTTTTTTTATCGCTTTTGATATTACGTCTTCAATATCGTCAAGAGACTTTAGTCCACTTATTGTTTCAGATTTATAAGGCATGATGTGCTTCCTTTTCGTAAAAAAAATTATTCAATGAGTTTAATTCTATAACAAAATTTCTGTTTTTTGAATTTTAAATAATATTAATCTTTTTTGCAAGCCATAAAATAATTTCATAAGGTAGTATAGTCAAAATGAAAATAGTCGTAATAGGTTCTGGAAAAGGTGGAGTTGGTAAATCGACAATTAGCGTAAGTCTGGCATTATTATTTAAAATGCTTGGATTTAAAGTTGGGTTAATTGATGCAGATATTTATGGCCCTTCTTTAAAGGGAATGTTATCTCCCGATATTTTGCCAAGGGAGGAGGAAGGCCTTCTTGTTCCAGCATCTTCTAAAGGCATTCAGGTAATCTCGGCCGCTTACTTTTCTAAATTTGATAAGGGGGCTCCTGTTCGCGCTCCACTTATAAATGGTATTATTGAACAATTTATCTCTGGGGTAAAGTGGGATAATAGAGATCTTATAATTATTGATTTACCTCCCGGTACAGGTGATATTCATCTTACTATTCTACAAAAAATGTCTATTACAGGGGCTATTGCAATTACAACACCTCAAAAAATTGCTACATTAGATGTGGAAAAAGCGATCTATTTATTTCAAAATATGAAAGTTCCTGTTTTAGGAATTATTGAAAATATGAGCTTCTATCAAGATCCATTAACTGGGGAAAAGCACAGAGTATTTGGAGAGGGGGGTGGCCGAGAGATTGCTAAAAAATTTAATATCCCTCTGCTTGGTGAGGTTCCTTTAGATCCACTATTAATGGAGACTCTTGATCAAGGTGGGGGCGCAAAATTTTCTTTAAGTGGGGAAGTTCTTTGGAAGATTGCTATTGAGATAAGCTCAAAATTGTGCGATCATGAAGAGGAGTTAAAAATACTGGAAGTGAAAAAAACCGGGTTGCACCATGTCGAAATTCAATGTGGAGGAAAGAAGGGGCAATACCGATTTTCAGATTTACAAGAGCGTTGTCCCTGCGCTAGATGTCTTGAAAAAGATGTGCCGACAGACCCGAATGTATCTGTGAGAAATATTGAAATTTTAGGCAATTATGCCGTTCAGTTTCACTTCACTTCTGGTTGCAGTCAAGGTTTATATACATGGTTAGTTTTAAACGATATATAGCATTTTTTTTATGTTCTCTTCTTTTAGTTGCATGCGGAAGTGTGCATGAATCTTCAAATGAGCTCGGAAATTGGATAAAAAATGATGGGAAGGTTAGAGTCCTTGCTACGACGGCTATTGTGCAAGATCTTGTGGCGCGCATTGGTGGCGATGATATAAAGGTTGTAGCGATCATTAATGGTAATCAAGATCCTCACTCTTATGAGGTTGTCAAGGGTGATGGAGAAAAATTCACTTATGCCGATATCGTATTTGCAAATGGTCTCATGCTAGAACATTCGGGAAGTATGCAATACCAATTAAAACATCATAAAGATGTTGTTTTTCTGGGCGAGGAGCTTTTGAAGAAATATCCGGCTGAGATTATCTATGTCGACGGTCAGCTCGATCCTCATATTTGGATGGATATCTCTTTATGGAGTGGTAGTATAGATTTTATTGTAGACAAGCTTGTTGAGAAAGATCCCGCTCATAAAGTCCTCTATTTAGAGCGCGCTGAAAAAGTCAAACGAGAATTTTCTGAAATGGATACTCAAATTAAAGAGAGGATGCAAAAAATACCAGAATCAAAGAGATACCTTGTTACAAGTCATGATGCATTTAATTATTATGTAAGACGGTATTTTGCAACTCCTGAAGAGGTGCAAAATGGGTCTTGGAGAGTTAGAATGCAGGCTTTGCAAGGACTTGCTCCAGATGAACAGATTAGCGTCATTCAAATAAAAGAAATCATTGATCATATCTATAAGTACAAGATAGATGTGATTTTTCCTGAGAGCAATTTAAGTAGAGATTCACTAGAAAAGGTGAAGGAGGCTTGCATAAAGCGAGGAAAGAAAATTCGTTTGGCTAAAAGTACCTTGTATGGTGATACATTGGGTGGTAAGAGTTATTTAGAGATGCTCAAATACAATGCAGAGGTCTTGGAGGAGAATTTAGATGAAGATGGATCACATTGAAGTAACTGATCTTACTGTTACTTACGACAGAAAGCCGGTCGTTTGGGATCTTCATTTTGAGATTCCAAAAGGGGTTGTTGCTGCAATTATTGGCCCGAATGGGGCTGGAAAAAGCACGCTGATCAAAGCGATGATAGGTCTTGTCCCTCCGAATACGGGAAAGGTCCGATTTTTTGGAAAGACTACAGATCAAATGCTTGGAAAAATTGCCTATGTAGGACAAAGAGCTAGTATCGATTGGGATTTTCCAATTACGGCGTTTGAGGTAGTCTTAATGGGCCTCTATGGGAGACTTGGGTGGTTTAAGAGACCTAATAAAGAGCATAAGCAGCAGGTTAGGAATGTATTAGAGAAAATAGGAATGTCACAGCTTGCTGATAGGCAGATTTCAGATTTGAGTGGTGGCCAGCAGCAGAGATTATTTATTGGCAGGGCCCTTTTGCAGGACGCAGATGTCTATTTCTTGGATGAACCATTTGCAGGGATAGATATTACCACAGAAAAATTGATCGTAGACATTCTTAAGGAACTTGCAGCCAAAGGAAAGACCATATTTGTAGTACATCACGATTTAAATACAGTAGAGAGCTATTTTGATTGGGCTATCTTGCTGAATATGAGGTTAGTTGCTGCTGGACCTTTAAAGGAGATCTATAATTCTGAAAATTTAATGAAGGCTTTTGGACAAAAAGGGGGGCTTTTGGAAGAGGCTTTTCTATATGCAAAAGGGAAACAGGAAGGGACAAAGTAGTTTGGTATCATTATTGGAGTTTTTTACCGATCCGATCCTCTTTGCAACGACTGTGGGTTCTATGCTTATGGGGCTTGCCTCAAGTCTTGTTGGAGTTTTAGTATATGTTCGTAAAAGAGCGCTCATAGGTGAGACCCTCTCTCATGCAACTTATCCCGGGATTGTTTTAGGGATAGCTCTTTTTAGTGGTCTCTTTATTGAAAGCCCTGGAAGCTTTCCTATAATTGTCCTTATCGGGGCCTTTTTTTCAGGCCTTCTTGGACTCTATTTAGTCCATTATTTAGAAAACAAGCTTTCATTGAATAGCGATACAGCGCTCTGTTTTGTTTTATCAACCTTTTTAGGAATAGGTGTCCTCTTTGCTAGCAGGCTTCAATTTTCTGAGCCGGTATGGTTTCAGAAAGTTCAGTCCCTTCTGTATGGGCAAGTGGCTACCATGCTTTTGGTTCATGTCTATGTATATAGTCTCCTTGTCTCTCTGATTATCCTCTTTGTGATTGTTGCACATGGAGCCCTTAAAGTTCTTAATTTTGACAGAGATTTTGCAAAAATTGGGGGGCTATCGATTAAGTGGCTCGATAATGCGACAGTGATTTTAATTGTTTTAGCTATTGTTATTGGGATTAGAAGCGTCGGTGTTGTTTTAATGGCGGGGATGCTCATTGCTCCGGCAGCAACAGCAAGGCAGTTTGCCTCTAAGTTTTGGCACATGTTTGTTTTGTCGAGTATTTTTGGTGTGCTAATTGGTTTTATAGGGATAGTTCTGTCAGTAAATGGATCGATTTGGCTGAGCCAAAAATATGGAGGAAGATACGCACTCCCCGCAGGTCCAGTGATTTTGATAGTAGCGACCCTTTTTGTTGTGGTAGCTCTAGTATTTGCAACAAGACGAGGTTTAATCAGTCGAATAGTTAGACGTAAGAGCTTTCAAATGATTTGTTTAGAGGAAAACATTTTAAAGTACATTTATAAGGCAAAAAAAGAAATTACATTTAAAGATCTAAAAGAAGTGATGCGCCTTGCAGCACCTTTATTATGGATAGTTTTAGAAATGATGAGGGTTAAAAAATTATTGAAGGGTTATTGTCTGGCAGAGGCTGGAAGTAAAAAAGCTAAGAGAATCATTAGGCTTCATAGACTTTGGGAAGTATATCTTTTTACATGCCTTGATGTTCAAGCTCAGAATGTCCACAAAAGTGCGGAAGAGATGGAGCATATTATTACGCCTGAATTGGAAGAGGAACTCATTAAACTCCTTGGTGATCCGAAAATAGATCCACATAACCAAGAGATTCCGGAGAGATAATGGATAGAAGTTACTGGGGTAAAACGTTTGTAGGGGTTTTCGAGACGCTATTTGTTCATATCATGGAAGCAATTCAGGGAAAATACCACTTTTCTGATTTGGCTGCTGATGAGATCCAAATTATTACCCTTGCCTTACTTGGGATTGCAGCGGCGATTATAGGCTCATTTTTAGTGATTCGAAAGATGGCGATGGTGGCTAACGCTATTTCTCATACTGTCCTTTTGGGGATTATAGCCTCCTTTTTAATACTCCACTATCTTTTGGCAAAGCCATTTAGCGAGCTGCTAGAGGTTGATATAAAGCTTTTAGTGTTAGCTGCAATTATCTCAAGTCTTTTGACTATGGCATTCACCGACTTTTTTAATAACACGCTCAAATTAGGGAGAGATTCTAGCATCGGGCTTGTATTCACCTCTCTTTTTTCAGTGGGTATTATTTTAGTTACGATTTTTACAAAAAATATTCATATAGGCGCAGAAATTATTATGGGGAATGTCGATATGCTCCATAGAGATGATATTTGGATTTCCCTCACCCTTGTCCTCTTGAACTTTACCTGTCTCATCCTCTTTTTTAAGGAATACCTCGTTACCTCCTTTGACCCCGAATTTGCTAAACTGTCGCGAATTTCTCCGGTCCTCTTTAACTATATAGTGATCTTTCAGACAAGTCTTACCCTCGTCGGTGCCTTTCGTGCCGTTGGTGTCGTCCTAGTCCTCGCCCTTCTCGTTGTCCCCCCCGTCACTGCAAGACTCTTTGTCTCCAGACTAAAGCCGATGATCTACCTCTCATGCTTCATCAGCTTCATAGCAGCCATTCTCTCCGTTGCCCTCTCAAGACATGTCGTCTCCGTCTACGGCTTTTCCCTCTCCACATCCGGCATGATGGTCACAATCTTGTTTCTTATTTGGGTAGGTTCGCTACTGACCGTTTCTGCTCGAAGGCTTGCTTACAGATAGATTAGCTTTGGGTGACTATAAGTCTTTGTTTCAAGAGACGTCGTCTCAGCACGAAAACTTACCTGTCATTCAAGAATGGTTACAGAAAAAACGAATGTTTTATCTTGCGAAAGATTATGTAGATAGGCGCCCATAGTCTGTTTGCAGCAATTCATTAGAAGTCTATCTATCTCTTTGGATTTCCAAGATTTAAATGCTTTATTCATGAACCATATACATTCTATTGATAACGATTTAATAGGGCACAACACTTCGTCAGCTATTTTTTTAAAAAGATCTAATGTGGTATCTGAGACAGAAATTGCAATGCTAAAGGTCCTAATCCTGCCATCGAGAATGCTGTGAGCTACGCCCTCTGGTCCTAAAGAATCAATAGGAGCGCTATCAAGAGGAATTGTAAATGTTACTGTAGAAGAAGTCGATCTTAATGCATACATGATCAACAAGAGTATATGAAGATCTTGTTTCTGTCAAAGATAATTTAGTTAAAAATGGTAGGTGGGTTGACTTTTAGTTGAGGGAGGTGTAGCCTAGGGCCCATATGGAAAAAAGAATATCAATTTTGGGAAGTACAGGGTCGATCGGCAAGCAGACTTTGAATGTGGCTAAGCATTTGGGTGAGAAGATTAAGGTAGTGGGGCTGGCTGCAAAGAGTAATGTCGATTTAATCGAGGCGCAGGCGATTGAGGTGGGAGCTGAAATTGTTTGTCTGTTTGATGAGAAGGCGGCCAAAGAATTAAAGAGACGGCGCCCGATGTGGAATGTTGTCAGTGGAATCGAGGGACTATGCGAAGTTGCGTGTTACCATTCGATCGATACGGTGATTGTAGGGGTTGTCGGATCAATGGCGATTTTGCCTGTGATGGAGGCAATTAAAGCAAAAAAACGGGTCGGCCTGGCAAATAAAGAGGTGCTAGTTTCAGCTGGCGAATTGATTACGTCGCTCGCCAAAAAAAACGATGTATTTTTGTTTCCTATTGATAGTGAGCATAGTGCGATTTTTCAATGTCTTTTGGGCGAAGATAAGAATGAGGTTTCAAGAGTTATTTTAACAGCCTCTGGCGGACCTTTTTTACACTATACCGATGAAGAATTAAAAAATGTTACTGTTGCATGCGCTTCAAATCATCCGACTTGGACGATGGGTAGTAAAGTAAGTATCGATTGTTCAACACTTATGAATAAAGGGTTTGAGGTAATTGAAGCAAAGTGGCTCTTTGATTTTCCTGTTGAAAAAATAGATGTGGTCATTCACCCCCAAAGCTTGGTACATAGTTTCGTTGAATTTATCGATGGCTCGATGAAGGCACAAGTGAATCTTCCATCTATGGAGCTGCCAATTCAATATGCTCTAACCTATCCGGAAAGGGTAAAAAGGGAGGTAAGTCCCTTTGATTTCAGTAAATGTTGTAAATTTGAATTTTATTTACCTGATAAGAAAAAATTTCGCTGCCTTGAATTGGCTTATGAATCCTTAAGAATTGGAGGGAGTTTGCCCTGCGTTTTAAATGCGGCAAATGAGGTATTAGTTGAAAGGTTTTGTAGAGGTGAGTTAAGCTGGTTAGGTATTGCGGAAAAGCTCGAGACCCTCCTTGGTCGCCATAATGTGCTCCACGTTACTAGCGTAGACACATTATTAGAGGTAGATAGGGAAGCTAGGTTAGAGGCACAAAGATTGTAAAACTATGAATTTTGATATGTTACATATTATTTTAGCAATGTTAGGCCTTAGTTTTCTGGTCTTCATCCATGAGCTTGGACATTATATTGTCGCAAGACGTGTCGGCATGCGCGTTGAAGTTTTTAGTATAGGATTTGGTAAGCCTATATATACGTGGATGCGAGATGGGGTAAAGTGGCAAGTCTGCTACCTTTTATTTGGTGGCTACGTAAAAATTTCTGGAATGGAAAAAGAGGCTGGTGTCGAGCCCTATCTAATTAAAGATGGATTTTACGGAAAGCGCCCTTGGGATCGGATTAAAGTAGCGGTGGTAGGACCACTAGTTAATATTGTTTTTGCCCTCCTTGTTTTTACAGCGATTTGGATGCTTGGCGGCAGAGAGAAACGGTTTGAAGAATTTACTAATATTATCGGTTGGGTAGATTCTAAGTCTGAACTTATGCAGAAAGGGGTAAAGCCCGGCGATACGATCACTGAATATGGCGGTAAAAAATTCACCGGCTTTAAGGAATTAATCTCTGGCGGTGTTGCAGAAGGTAATACAATTGATATTCAGGGAGATAAGGTTGATTATTTTACAAATCAAAAAATTCCCTATCAGTATAACTTACAATCCTATCAAATGCGCGGAGTTCTAAAGGGAATCAAAACTATAGGTGCAGTACCTGCTAATTTTGTAATCTTTGATGGATTTGATCCTAAACTTGGCAAATATTCCCCCGCTTTTAATTCAGGAATTCAGAAAGGGGACCGGGTAGTTTGGGCTAATGGCGAGGCTGTTTTTTCGGCTCTTGAATTAAGTAAGATTGTGAATAGGGGCGATGTTTTCTTAACTATAGAAAGAGATGGAAAAATTATTCACGTAAGAGTTCCAAGAGACTCTCTAAGCGATCTACAAATGGATGCATCCCAAAGAAATGAGTTTTTAGATTGGAAACGGGCGCTTGGGACGAATATTTCGGGTGAGCCACTCTTCTTTATTCCATATGAAATTGATGTACTCGGAACTGTTAAAGGGAAATTTTCTTACATCGATTCAGATTTAGTAGATGAAACTACTAAGTTTAGAGACTATATGGTTCCTGGTTTAGATAATCCATTAGAAGTAGGGGATCATATTATAGCTGTTAATGGACAGTTTGTCAAAAATGGACTTGAGATATTTAAAGAGCTTCGGACAAATAAAATTAACCTCGTGGTCGACAGAAATCAAACGTCTCTGAAAATTTTATGGACAGATTCTAATAAGGCTTTTGTAGAAGGGGTGAATTGGAGCGATCTAAAAGAGTTAACAGATAACATTGGAACTGTGAATAGTACGCCTGCTAAAGGCAATTTATTCCTATTAGAGCCAATTGAACCTAAAACATTAGAGCAATATAAAGCGGTATCTCAACAGGAGAAAGTTGATTTTGAATCTCAGGTTATCAGAAGCCTAACTCAAACAGTAAAATCTCCGGAATATCTTTTTGTGGGCGCCGCAATTGTAGATAAATTAGTAGTTTATAATCCTCCGCCATTGCAGCTTTTTAAAGATGTAGTTGTAGAAATTTGGCAAACGGTCTCCTCATTAGTAAGTGGCTCACTAAGTCCAAAATGGCTTTCAGGTCCTGTAGGAATTGTTAAAGTGGTGCAGCAAAGTTTGGGTATAGGTTATAAGGAGGCTCTCTATTGGATGGCTTTGATTTCACTCAACTTAGGTATTATTAATCTCCTGCCAATACCTGTTCTTGATGGAGGACATATTTGTTTCTCCTTATATGAGTGGATTACTGGAAGGAGGATTTCCTCTAAGATGTTGGAGAAAATTATCCTTCCATTTGTAGTCTTGATGATTGTTTTCTTTGTCTATGTAACGTTTCAAGATATATCAAGACTCTTTTAATGGAAATGTATAATTAAAAAAATTAGTTATCATAATAATAGTTGTTCTGTTATTTATAAAATAAAATAACTAAGAGTACTATTATTATGGCGCGTCATTTTCTTTATGCAAGTTTAGTTTTCAGTTCATGCCTTGTAGCAAATCCTACGGGACCAACTTTGGATAGTGGTGGTTTTGTTGTTAGTGGAAGCTCTACTAATCTCGTTGTTACCACGACGGCAAATACTACGGCAATCACTTGGAATCAATTCTCAAGTAATAATGGTGAGATGCTCACGTTTCAAAAGAGTCCTAATTTGCCTGGTGACTATTATATTTTGAATACGGTTACCGGAGGGAGTGCAAGTCTTCTAAATGGTACTATGACGACAGCTGGTAGTGGTGTTGGAAATATCTATTTAGTCAATCCATCAGGTATCACGGTTGGTTCAACGGGACAGATTATTGCGGGTTCTTTCCTAGCATCGACCCTTCAGTTAGTGGGTGGGGCTAGTAGTTTTGATCCTATTAATAACCCTAATATGACATTTGCGGGCTCTTCGATTACAACAGCAACAAATGCTGGCTCTATACAATCTTTAAATGGTGATGTTACTATTATTGGATTTAGAGTGGTGAACTCTGGAAGCATTTCATCTGCAGATACGGTTGCTCTTGGAGCAGGGATTAATATTCTTGTACAGCCATCATCTAATGATAGAATATTTATTCAAGCAAATGGAACGCCCGGTAGTTTAGGTATAGGGGTGAATGATACCGGAACTGTAACTGGGGAAAATATTATATTAAAGGCCGATGCTAATCCATATACCTTGGCAATAAATCTGGATAACTCAGGACAATTAAGCTTAGCTTCTTGTAATTCAGGTGGATCAGTAAAATTAGTGGCTGTAAGTGTTGCCGGTTCTTTATGTCCTCTTGGTTCGGGAGCTGTTCAGATTTCAGGGACGATTTTGACTCCAGGGTGTCCTATTACAATTGATGGCAAGACAATTTCAATTCAGACAGGAGCTCTACTTAATGCATCGAGTGCTACCACAGGTGGTGGAACAATTACTATTGGGAATCTTATTTCTGTTTGTCCAACTTCGAATCTCTATATTGATTCGACATCTCAAATTATTTCTAATGCGACAACTTCGGGGACAGGAGGAACAATTAATATTCTTTCCAATAACTCCCTTCTCATTGTCGGTACGAATTCGGCTGGAAACATTCAATCTACAGGAAATAGTTCATTTGGGACAGGTGGAGCAATTGGCATATTTTCAAGGGGTTATTTAGGTTTGGATGCCAATGTTAATGTATCAGGCTCTACAATGGGAACAATTCAAGTGACTGCTCCTAATATAGAAGTGGGTGGGGCAGCCAATTATGGAACTAATTTTACTCCACCTTCTTACACTATAGTAAACGTCTCTCCTATAATAACCACTGCAGCTTTACAGTATGCGTTAAATAATGGTAACTTAACTGTTTTTGCAAATGGCTCGAATTCTTTGGGTAATGTTATTGTTAACGATAATTTTACTTGGACAAGTGGTGCCATGTTGAGCTTAGTCGCTTTAAATACGGTTCAAGTCAATTATTATGGTCAGATGACGGGAAGTTTTAATCCAGCAAATCAAGTTTTAGCTCTTACTGGTCTCGCTATTAATATTGGACCATCAACAGGTTCGTCTCAATTGCCGACAGGATTCCAACTAACTAGTGGAAGTATTGTAGCAACTGCTACTGAATCTCTTGCGTTTTATGGTGGAAATTTAGCAAACACTTCAGCAAGCCTATCTACTCTAAGTGGTACAGAGACTATTACGTTTGGAAATCTATTTCTTTTAGAGGCAGGTGCTGCTTCTGGAGCAAATGCAGAAATTCAAGCTACCGGTGTAACAGTTGATATGATAAGTGGTGGTCTTGGAATTATGCTGGTGAGTGCAAATAGTTGTTCTCAAGCATTTATCAACAGTGCAGGTGTTCAAATTGGTGGTTCTGTTGCTCCAACGAGTTTGACTATTTTAGGTGGATCTTGTTCGTCTGGAAATCCGGCTTACATTGGTAGCTTAAGTGGTTTATCTAATATTGTAATAAACCTAACGGGTGGGTTATCGCTAAGTGGAGGTAGTACAGGTGCAAATAATAGTGCATGTATTGTCTCTTCAGGGGGTTTAAATGGATCAATTGCGGTTTCTGCTCAGGATATAACTCTTCTAGGGGGACTTGGCGGTATAAGTAATCAGGCATATATTGCCTCGACTGGTAATTTAGGGGCAGTTAGCGTTACTACAGTGCGCGATCTTTTTATTACAGGAGGGACAAGTACTTCAGGTTCAGCTTATATAACAAGTAGGAACAGTATATTTAATATTGGTAGAGACGCCATTATTACAGGCGGTACTGCGAGTTTAAGCAGCGCGTATATTGAAGGTACTCAAAATACTACAGTTGGGGGATTGATTGTCCCTGCAATTAAGGGACTCGTAAGGAGGAATCTTATGCTTCAAGGGGGCTCAAACCAGAATGCAGTCGCTGAAATTAGAGCAACGAATGGAGATATCATAATTGATGCACTTACAACCCCAAATAACCCAAATAATTCTTGGTTTACCTTTAGAGGGGGGTATATACTAGGCGCAAATAACGCTGCTGCAAATCTCCGAGTGGTTGGAAATGGAAATATTCTTGTGGGATCAGTTTCTCCTCCCAATTATGTAAATCTTGTGGGTGGTGCCGGTGGAATTGATTCATATGCAGAGATTTTGGTTGGCGGAAATGGTAATATTTTTATCGAAACAATTTCAGATATTACCTATTTAGGTGGTGTTAATGGAGCAAACACATTGGGGACAGAAGCTAATGTTCAAATTATCGGTAATGGCGATATTACTCATGTTGCAGGGCGAGATATGATTATGACATCAGGAAAAAACGGGCCTGCAAATGTCTATGTAAGGACGGGTAATGGTGTGATTGTAGCAGAGGTTATAAGAGATTTTACTATGACAGGAGATTGCGCCGTTCCAAACTTTGCAATCATAGACTCAGGTGGTCAGAATGGTGGTATTGACATCATTGTAGGAAGAAACCTTAGTTTAATTGGGCATGCTACTATTTTTCTTCAAAATGGTGATGCAAGTATGCAGAATATTTTCTATGGAGGCACTTTAACTGTTACAGGATGTTCTAAAATTGTATTTGGAAAGCGTATCATAGCACCTGTAGCACCTACTCCAGCACCAGCTGCAATTCCGGATTATCCTGCGGATGCCTACTATAGATATACGTTCTTGTATGAGCTCTTCTATAGACTCTCTTACTTCAAGAGTTATGACTGGTTTGAGTTCCATGACAGTTTCTGGAATAGTGCCATGTATGTGGGGCCTGGTAATCAGTCTCACTTAGACTAAGTAAAAAGCCCCCTTGAACGATCTCCTCACTAAAGTGAGGAGATTCTTCGACCAGTAATGATGCTATGCAACTTGTTATAGTCATTTAAATTTAAAATTTCACTTAGGCTAAAAGATCGCTTCGCCTTTTTATCAACCATTAGGTGATGCTGAAGCAGGGCTCTGTTTTTACAGGCCCGATGCAAGCAGATAAATAGCCGAAGATGATCTTGACGCATATGTGAAATTTTATTTTTAAATGACTATATAGCGAATTAAATTTGCTATTAGATAATTTTACTGCGTCTGTATCCCTTGGGTTCCATTCGCTTGCATCGCTCGTGTGAAAACACACGGCCTGCTTCAGCGCCGGCTAATGCCTAATGAAACCCAAGGGCACATACTGTGTA
>CANJWO010000043.1 GCA_947478685.1 Chlamydiota bacterium
AAATCCGCTCCCAGAAGCTAGAATAGTCCATCGGATGTTCTAATATCACAGTAGGTGAACGGTATTATCTTGAGCCCACTGCCTTAATTGGGCACGGTGGGTTCTAATGGGGGGAGAGTTGAGTGATCGGCTCTTCTACCCTCTCAAGTAAAAGGGTCAGGGATGCGGTTACTCAATCGGCGGATGGATTCTGCAACATCTTTAGTGTTAATGCTTGGTCTTACTAAATAGTTGCGGCCATGGAGAGTAGCGTAATGAGATGAAATTCCGGTTGCATGAAGCTGCATTTGTATAGGTGCGGAAATGGTGACTTCATCAACATCTAATAATGCATCAACAGAGGCGCTTATTTAGAAGCCTTGAGACTCTTGATATATACGGAAAATTCATCTATTACGGTCTTATAATGGTCATCTAAAGATTTAAATATGGTCCTGTAGAGTCGCTCTATAGGAATGTCAAATAAATTATTTTTTATGTCGTGGCGGTGAGATGTAAAAAATTCTTTAAGAAGGGGGATAAATGCATCTTTAAAAAACTTCCTTGAATCTTCAAGTGAGTAAGATGCAGAACCTATCTCAATGCTGTCATTTAGACCTTCACAGCCTGAACTCAGAATGACCTGCCAAAAAGCGTATTCCAAACCTAGATGTGAATTTAGATATTCACGATCAACAATATGCTTTGCGACATTAAGACACATTTCGTTTTTTTTCGCATCTAAGAATCTTTTAGTTCTGAATGGATTAAAATATATAGCAAGACTACACATGAGTTCGACATAAGGATTATTATACTCGACAAGCATATGATAGTTGACATCATGAAACTGCATATCATACTGAAGCGGCCCCTCAGTAGAAGGATAAATAGGCGCGCCATCTACTAGCGGTGACATCACAGAGATAGGGCGTTTACTCTTATAGAGAAGACTTCCTGCTTTATAGCTGTACCCAAGCATATAAATATGGGAATCAAATGATGTAGTATTGACCGATGATGCTGCCCTCAGTAATTGGAAAGTAAATATTGGATGTAATAAAGTGTAGCTATTGGAATCAATAGATTTCATCTTAGTTCCAGCAGTCCGACCATCTATTGCAGAATTGCAAGTAAAAGACATTGAGCTTTTATTATCTTTGTTTAGATCGAGTTCAATTACAGTTCGGATCAATCCAGAAAGGTTAGTGTAGGTAGTCAGAAGTCGAGCGCTAAACTCACCAGTAGGAGTGGGAATAAAACGAAGATTTACGTAGCCCGTAAGGTTTGCAAAAGGTGGAAAATGATATCTAGAAAGATAATTAGGCATATCTTCTGCTTTAACAACTCTACATTTCATTATATGTGCGGGTGTTTTTTTACTTTCAATCTTCGCCGAGGCCACCATATGTGTAATGATGACTTGAGGCAGCTCAGTCTTATTATCAAAATAGAGAATGAGTACAAGAAGGGAAACTTTTTTCCAATCATTCAGCGTATCTAGCCTCTCAATCCAATCATCATTTCCATTGTTGATAACTAAATCCACATTATCATACTCTATTCTACTTATACGAATAGATTGAGCTGCATAGTTTAGTTCCCAAAATATTTGAGTAGAGTTTTTTGTATCTGTGTACTTAAACAAATCAAAATTAAGAAACATTTCACCGGTAATTTTATTTCCTGATGGCAAGATTATTTCATGATCTTTGATATTACCCTTAATGAAGACCCTTAATGCTTTACTTGCTAGGTTTGATATATTTTTTATAAAAATATTCATAACAGGAATCGGATTGATTTTATCTTTAAGAGTAAATCCCCTTATTTTTCTACAAACGCAACTAGCTGAGCTCATGGCTTTAATATAGTTTTTTGCGACAAAATCCGTGAGATGCTTCACACTAAACAGACTCTTGCTTTTAATGACAGGAGATATCTTTTCTCCGGCCTCCCCAATTGAAAAGCTAGTATCATTATTAGAAAACAAAATGGATGAACTTAGGGGTTTAATTGATATTGATATGTGGGTCACATTTACTCCATCAGCATGAATAAATTATTTTTTTTAATTATGCCAATTCAAATTCAACTTGTCTTTTTTGCAGGTATTTCTAAATGTAACCGCAGGTCATTGGATAATTTTTTCATGCAAAAATAATGCGCTATTTTAAAGTATTTTGTAAGGAAATTTTAAATTTTCTTTAGGAATAATTCATTTTCCTATAATGCCCTTAGGGTATGTTTAGTGGACGTTTGTCAGCGAGAGCAGAGGTGAATTTAAAACGCTATAGGTTAGTCAGCCTTGTTGTGGAAGATAGTTTTTCCATCATCACTATAAAGGAAGGGGCCACTCCTCTTTTTGTCGCAACCTAAAATAATTCCTTGATTTGCTAGATAGATTCTTCCCTTTATATCTTTACTCTTTGATAATGAAATTAGGGAAATTGTCTATTACTAATTGTGTGAATTACTTAACTTGGTGAACATCAATATGAAAAGAGAGTTGTTAGCAGTTTTTGGCATAGCGATACTATTTGGGGTTTTGTTGAGCTATCCAATTAGTGTCGCTTCTGGGGTTATGATTTTTCTAGCAGGTGAGTTTGATATGACTGCTGCTGCTAAGAGCTTAGTGGTCTGCCTTGTAATTATTGGAGCTATGTGTGGAATACTAGGCGGGGGCTTTATTGCCGATAGCTACGGGAGAAAAAAAGCTATTTTTCTTTCTGCAGTTTTTTTGTTTGGAGGAAGTCTTTTTTCTGTAATGTCAAAAGCGTTTCCGGAACTCCTTTTTTTCAGGTTCTTAGTAGGAGTTGGAATAGGCATCACTTCGATGGTAGTACCAGTATATCTTGCTGAGATGGCACTACCAAGATATCGGGGGAAAATGGTCTCACTTTTTCAAGTAGCAATTACCCTTGGAATATTATTTTCATATCTGACGAATCTATGTCTATTCAAAATGCAGAGTTGGAGAATTGCCCTAGGGATTAGTGCTGTTTTTGCCTTTTTAGCCATTTTGCTTTGTTACTACATCCCTGAAAGCCCGATTTGGCTCAAGTCCAAAATGCAAGTAGAGCAAAAAAAAGTTTCTATTAAAAAACTTTTTTTAGGTGGTTTGAAAAAAGCTCTCATCATAGGTGTGTTACTATCTGTTTTCCAACAGATTACAG
Organism: Chlamydiota bacterium; assembly: GCA_947478685.1. GTDB lineage: Bacteria > Chlamydiota > Chlamydiia > Chlamydiales > 2-12-FULL-49-11 > VGMD01. The sequence goes on from CANJWO010000043.1 coordinate 3,156, forward strand.
GGATAAATGCGATCATTTATTATGCCCCTGAAATTTTCCATCATGCAGGTATTACAAATCTCTGCAATAAGCTCATTGCGACAACGCTTCTTGGTGTTTTGAACGTGCTAACTGCTCTTTTTACAATGACACAAATTGATGGGTGGGGACGGAGAAAGCTCCTTCTTATCGGAATTCCTGGGATGATCGGCTCACTTCTATTACTTGCGGTCTTTTTTTCTAATAGCTTTATTGCAATAGGGGGGCTGGTTCTCTATATCATTTTCTTTGGAATTAGTTTAGGTCCTGTTGTTTGGGTGCTGACTGCTGAAATTTTTCCGCTAGAAATTAGGGGAAAGGCAGTCGCACTCTCCCTTTTTGCGAATTGGTTTGCATCTCTTGTGGTTGCCTGGCCATTTCTTTTTCTAGTGGAACTGATAGGAATTGATGGGACATTTTATATATTTTCAGTGATGAGCATCGCGGCTCTTCTGTTTGTATACTTCTTTGTCCCTGAAACAAAAGGAAAAACTTTGGAAGAAATTCAGGAATATTGGCAAAAATCGAATTAGTTCTATATAGTAGAGAAAAAAGGATAAAATATGATTTTTCAAGAGCTTGAGATGATTTTGGGTGATGAACTCGAATATGTAATGGATTTTAAAAAATGTAAGATTTCTAGAGAGTTGCTCCATCTGCCTGGACCCGATTTTATTGATCGGATTTTTCTCCCTTCAAATCGTAATAATCGTGTTTTACAAAACTTAACTGCAATATATAACCACGGCCGGCTTTCAGGCACTGGATATCTCTCAGTTTTACCAGTAGATCAGGGGGTAGAACATTCTGCAGGAGCCTCTTTTGCGGCGAATCCTATCTATTTTGACCCAGAAAATATTGTAAAGCTTGCTATAGATGGCGGCTGTAATGCAGTTGCTAGTACATTTGGAGTGCTTGGAAGCGTTGCAAGGAAATATGCCCATAAGATTCCATTCATATGTAAAATTAACCATAATGAATTCTTGTCCTATCCGAACAGGCATGATCAAATTTTGTTTGGAACTATTAAAGAGGCTTATGAATTAGGGGCAGCAGCTGTTGGGGCAACCATCTATTTTGGATCACCTGAAAGTGCCCGCCAAATAGTTGAGATTGCACATGCATTTGAAATTGCTCACGAAGTCGGTATGGCAACGGTTTTATGGTGCTATCTACGCAATCCCGCCTTTAAGAAAGATGGTATCGATTATCACCTATCAGCAGACTTGACAGGTCAGGCAAACCATTTAGGCGTCACACTTCAAGCTGATATTATTAAACAAAAACTTCCTGAGAATAATGGTGGGTTTAAAGCTCTTAAATTTGGTAAGACAGATGAAAGGGTCTATACAGAGCTTACATCTGACCATCCAATCGACCTAACCCGTTATCAAGTTGCTAACTGTTACATGGGTAGAGCAGGTCTTATCAATTCTGGTGGTGCATCAGGCAATAACGATCTTCGAGATGCTGTGCGCACAGCTATTATCAATAAGCGTGCAGGTGGTATGGGGTTAATTTCTGGCCGGAAAGCATTCCAAAAGCCAATGAAAGACGGTATTAAACTTTTACACGCTATCCAAGATGTCTACAGCTGTCCTGACATCTCGGTAGCACTATAGGGAATTTATTTAGCAGGAGCGTATGGATCAATAGGTGGAGTAGGAGTAGGAGCAGTAACAGGAGCGGGAGCGGTAGTCTTCGGTCCAATAGAGGAAATCAGAGCAATTAATGAAGTGATAGCCGTTCCGACAACCCCTTGATTTAATGTTAGCATTAGATTATTCACCTTTGTTAAGGCTGTAGTCATATTGTTTTTTGTAGTACTATCAAGCCCTGATTTTAAAATTACTTGTAAGATGTCTGGGTAAACTGTAGCTAATTCATTTGCTAGTTGACCCGTCTGAATTTGTTTCAGAATAGCTGTGATCACTTCGGGTGGTTGGATTGGTGCTGTCATAATCTTATATTCCTTTTATTTATAATAATTAATTATTTTTAATTTAATTATAATATTATTATAAACTATAGGAGTGTTTGATGTGATAATTTTTATTGGTTCCAGGGGAAGGGACGTCTGGCTGGAGGTGAGGCTTTTACTTTAGGAAGGGGGGCGAGAGGAAGCTTCTGAAGAAGGAGGAGAGTTGCGACTGTTTTAAGAGCTGTCGATTTATGGAGTGATGGGTTGTTAAAGGGGCCTGTAAGTCGCATAGGGATTGTGAAATCTTTTGGTATTCCTCGGATATCAAGGACTTTTTGGATGGTGCTTTGGGGGATTCCGAGGGTTAGGTTGAATTCTTTTTTTGTTAGATCGATATTATTCCAAATAGCAAATTCATAGGTGTTATCTAGGAGAACTTCGGTCCTTTCAAAATGGAGAATGCCATTTGTTATACTTGCTGGGCTATCTTGAAACCAAAGGGGGATATCGGCATCAGTGGGTATTTTTAGCTGGAGAATGGAAAGAAGATCCCTAACAGCACCAAAGTTTTGCCATACCATTTTCCCGAGCTTTAGGGTCATATTTGGAATTTGGACTTTTTCGAAGCTGAAGGAGAAGAGGGGGATTGAATAATCTCCTTCGATGGATAAGGAGATCTGATCCCCGCTAATATGATGTCCTACAAGCCAAATATCAAGATTTTTTAGGTTGAACTCTCTATTTTGAATTTTTAATTCTTTTGCAGTAACTCTCTTTTTCTCCTTTATATAGGATAGTCCACTAAAAATTTGTGGTCCTGTCCAGGAGAGACTTGCTGATTCGATCTGAATACCTGTCTTCTTTTCGAGAATCAAGTTAAGTAATCGATTTCCGATTTCTGTTGATATCAGGTTAGGGAGGAAAAAGACAAAAACTAAGAGGATAATAGCTAGGCTGATGAAGGTCTTCATTCTACAGTTACCGATTTAGCAAGATTTCTGGGCTGATCAATATCAGTGCCAAGAAGTATGGCGATGTAGTATGCAAATAGCTGTCCTGCAATAGAATATGGAATTGGTGCAAAAGGGTCTGAAATCTGTTTTGGTAGAAAAATGACATCATCGGTAATTCCTAATATTTCATTATAGCCTTCAGGAGCAAAGGCTAGAATAGGACCGCCTCGCGATTTAATTTCCATAAGATTGCTAAGAAGTTTATCGAATGTATGAACGTTTCCACAGAAGGCTACCGTTGCAAGGTCTTTAGATATAAGAGCAATTGGGCCATGTTTCATTTCTCCTGCAGGATAACCTGAAGCGTTTATATAGGATATCTCTTTCAATTTTAATGCGGCCTCGAGGCAAGTTGGATACATATAGTTGCGGCCAATGAAAAAAAACTGTTTAAATGAGGCGTATTTACTTGCAAGAAGCTTAAATTCTGGCGCTTTAGAAATAACAGCAGATATTTGCTTTCCAAGATTCTCAATATGGGAGAGAAATGCTTTTCCACCAGCTAGATCAAGATCTTTTGTCCTAGCAATCTTGAGAGCAAGTAGCATAAGTAGAGAGAGTTGACTTGTGAATGCTTTTGTTGAGCAGACGCTAATTTCAGGGCCTGCGTTTAACCATAATGTTGATTTAGCAAGTCTTGAAAGAGATGAACGTTTTACATTACAAAGAGCTATGACGGGGGAGTTAGACCGTTTAGCCTCCTTTACAGCTGCTAATGTATCAGCTGTTTCGCCCGATTGGCTAATTGCTATCACTAGCGTGTTTTCTAGGATGATAGGGTTTCGATACCTGAATTCAGAGGCGATTTCAACTTCGGTTGGAATTTTAGCTAAGGATTCAAAGATCTGCTTAGCAATACATCCGGCATGGTATGATGAACCGCAAGCTAGAATTAGAATTCTGGTTGTCTTTTTTAGGAGATCGTCAGATAGAGAGAGTTCCTCAAAATTAGCGGTCCCATTTTTGAAATCTAGCCGTCCATGAAGAGCCCTTTCTACTGAGAGGGGCTGCTCGTGAATTTCTTTTAGTAGAAAATGTTCATAGCCATCTTTTGAGATAAATTTTTCTTCTAAATTGAGTACTTCAAGTGATTTAGTTAATTTGATACCAGCCATATTATACACTTCAATAGTTGCTTCAGTTACAACCGCATATTCATCATCATGGAGATAAAAAACATCTAATGATCTGCCGGTAAATGCATTGCTGTCTGAAGAAATATAGATGTCTTTACTATCATGGCAAACACCAATTGCAAGTGGGCATCCCCTTGTAGCTACAAGGATTCTGTCTGGATGGTCTTTGTGAATGAGTGCAATTGCGAATGAGCCTTCTAATTCAGGAAGTGTCTTTTCGACTGCTTTTGCTATATCTCCATTATAATGAAAGGAGATGAGATGGCTAATCACTTCAGTATCTGTTTCGGAAATAAATTTTATTCCAGCTGAGGTGAGCGTTTTTTTAATTTTTTGATAGTTTTCAATAATTCCGTTGTGAACAAGGGCGAGCGCCTTTTCTTCATCGAAGTGAGGGTGAGCGTTTAGTTCAGTGATGCTTCCATGTGTTGCCCATCTAGTATGTGCGATTGCCATTTTGAGATCGAGATTGTTATCTTGAACAACTCTATCTAAGGTTCTCACTTTTCCGACTGTTTTGTAGGAGACAATCTTTCCTTGATGGATACCCGCAATACCTGCAGAATCATACCCTCTATATTCAAGCCTTTTAAGGCCGTCTATGCAAGCAATTGCTGAGTTTGTCTTGCTTCCCTTCTTGATATGACCATAAATGCCGCACATATTAATTGCTCGCTTGAAGAAGTAAAAATAGTGGAATTTCCTCTCTACTTCTATTCTCCATTTTAGCAAACTTTCCAGTACTTTGTTTATCTGATATCCACTCTTCCATGTGGGTAACACCTAGAGATAGATCGCCTAAGATGTTAATATAGGTTGACATAGGATAGTGGTAGGAGGATGTGATTTCCGAATCCTCTTTTTTACTGGGTGACATCGATATAGGTATTACAAGGGGAGTTAGGTATCTATCAATACGCCTATATTGAATTTTTTTGTCCTCGTCGATACCCCAGCTTGTTTGTCTTGGAACCCTAAAGCAGGGGTGATTTAAAACAATGGAGAGCTTTCCATTTTTTGCTAAATGGTTTTTAGCGCTTTTTAAAACAATTTCTGGAGGACCCATATTTTGTAAAGCTAGGATAATAGTTATGTGAGTAAATTCTTTTTCCTTTAGGGAGAGAGGTTTTGTTAAATCGTGAACTTCAAAAGTCCCTTTTCGCTTTTGCTTTGCTAGGTTAATTAAAGAGGCTGAAGCATCAACACCAGTATATTTTACAGATTTTGGAAGGTGTTCTTGGAGAAATCCTTGCCCGCATCCAAGATCAAGAAGTTTTGGGGACTCATATTTTTCAAAATGAAATAGCTTGGATAAATTAGGCATAATTACATGCTGATGAAAGTAGTGGCCATCTTTCCCAACAATTTTATCGTACGAATATGCAACTTCTTCCCAAGACATAACCACTCACTTTACACAAATCTGATGGAGATTCAGTTTAAAAATTTTGATCAATTTAATCCAATACTATATAAGGAGATAATATGAGAAAAGATGAACTTGATAACCCAGTTGATGGAAGAGCAAAGAAAGTAGAAGCATTACTTACTGTGCATCAGACAGTTGACGAAGCAATACATCATATTAGAAGAGTTCATATTCTCGATAAAAACATCTTTTATTTTTATGTAGTGGATGCTAATCAAAGGCTTTTAGGCTTTGTAAGCACTAGAGATTTACTTGTAAGTTCTCCAGATACACCAATTGCCTCACTTTTAAATACAAAAATCAAGTCATTGCAGAGTCATCATACAATGAGGGAAGGACTTTTGCTCATGCAAAAATTTCATTTATTAGCACTACCTGTCGTGCAGGATGGTCGCTTTATTGGTGTGATTGATATGCAGAATTATTTTGAAGAATCGATTGAATTAGATACTTCCAAAAAGCGAGATCAAGTTTTTCAAACCCTCGGTTTTATTTTAGACGAGGATGAAAAACAATCAACATGGAGAAAATATTTTACAAGAGCACCCTGGATGCTATGTAATATGGTTGGAGGCATTTTATGTGCTGTGATATCTAATTTTTATGAAATTATCCTACTTAAAGCAATTGTCCTCGCAATGTTTATACCCCTTGTTCTCTCCCTTTCTGAGTCTATTGCAATGCAGTCCATGACACAAAGCATGCATGAAATGGGGAGACATTTGCACTTTTGGAAGAAACTTGGATCCTATCTTGGAAGGGAGTCTAAACTATTTATTCTTGTCGCAATTTCATGCGGTTTACTCATCGGATCGCTTGCAATTTTATGGGGCGATGGCTGGGGTCCGGCAGTAGTAATTGGCACGGGAATTACCATATCAGTCATAGTAAGCGCTATTATAGGCGTTTTAGTCCCTTTTGGTCTAAAAAGTGTCAAGCTTGATCCAAAAATTGCTTCAGGGCCGATAGTTCTTATGTTAGTCGATGCAATCACTACCTCCATATATTTAAGTCTAGCCTACTGGTGGCTACTCTAATTTTTTTGTAGGTTTTTTGATTCATGAAGTGTATATGGAAATTTATGAAGATTAAAGTGTTTGTCTCGTGTGCCCTTCTTGCATTTCAATTATGTGCTGATAATTCAGCGATCGTCCTCGATAATGCATCAGGAGTAGTGTTTGATCTAAATGGGAGCGATCTTGAGATTGGCAGTTTAGCTGGCGGGGGTAATTCAGGCGGGAATGTCACATTAGGTGATAAAACTTTGACTATAGGTAGTGACAATTCAACTACAACTTATAATGGAGTGATTTCAGGAAATGGATCGATCGTAAAAACTGGAACCGGAACATTAACTCTTTCGAGTACGAACACTTATTCCGGGGGAACAACGATTACCGGAAGTGGAGCAATTAATATAAGCGGTGATCTTAACTTAGGTAGTGCCTCTGCTCCAATCAATTTAAATAATGGAATTTTGATCATTTCTGGATCTTTTAGTACAGCTAGAGATATAACTCTTACAAATCAAGGAACGATTGATACGGCAGAGATTTTAGCTTGTTCGGGCTCACTAACTGGAACAGGGGGAGTTATCAAGCAAGGCTCTGGAATATTTCGGCTCGATGGAATAAACAATAACTATAGCGGAACTACAATTGTCAATAGTGGGATTTTTAGGGCAGGTGCCTTGAATGCTCTTTCCTCTTATTCGGGAATAGAGCTTAGTTCAGGGACAATTCTCGATCTTAATGGTTACTGTAATGTAATCGGAAACTTAAGTGGTAGTGGTAGTCTTAATTTAGGTGGTGAGACATTGACCCTTGGTGGAAATCATTTAAGCGCTGAATTTGCCGGGGAGATTAATGGAGATGGTGGCATTATCAAGAGGGGGAGAGGCGTTCTAACTTTTTCGGGTTCAAATTATTATAACGGAACGACTAATATTTATGGTGGTGGTCTCAAAGCGGGAAGCCTAAATGCTTTTTCTCCAAATTCTACTATAGGTCTTAGTAAAGGAACAGTTCTTGATCTTAATGGTTATTCTACAGTGATCGGTAATTTATGCGGTGGAGGGAATGTTAGCTTAGGCGATGCGACACTAACTGTTGGAGGAAATCAACAGGCCGCTACATTTGCTGGAGCAATCGATGGTAGTGGTGGTATAACAAAGATAGGCGCAGGTTGTTTAAAACTTTCAGGATTAAACGCTTATTCAGGGATGACTGTCATAAATGAGGGGACACTCGCCGCGGGATCAATAAATACATTTTCCCCGTTATCAGAAGTGAATTTATCAAACGCATCTGACGCGATACTGAATCTTTCTGGATTTAACAACACGATTGCAAATTTGAGTGGTGGGGGAATTTTAGGGGGAAATGTCTGTCTCGGTTCAGGGACATTGACATTCGGAGATAGTAATATTACAGGTTACTTGGGTGCAATTTCTGGATCAGGGGGAATTACAAAGCAGGGACTAGGAACTGTTATTCTTTATGGCAGTAACAACACATATAATGGAATAACTACTATTAATAATGGTGCAATTCAGGCGGGTGGAGTCAATGTTTTTGCAAAGGGCTCAGAAGTAGTGATTGCCTCTGGAGCACTTCTCGAACTAAATGATTATAGCAATACAATTGGAAATTTAAGTGGCAATGGTCACCTATCTTTGAGTGAAGGGACATTGACTCTTGGTAATTCTGATTCAAGAAGCTATTCTGGTAGTATTTCTGGAAAAGGGGGGATAATAAAGGAGGGGTCTGGCATATTCACTCTAACCGGCACAAATAATACCTATAGTGGAACGACAACAATTAACGGTGGAGTTCTACGAGTAGGTGGTGAGGGTGCCTTTTCTTCAAGCTCTAGTCTATTGATTAACCCTAATGGAATATTTGAGCTTAACCATTATAACACTACAGTTGCAAACTTAAGTGGAGCAGGTAGCGTCTCCTTAGACGCAGCATCATTGACCCTTGGCAATGCTGGGAATTCAACTTTTTCTGGAACATTTTTTGGATCTGGTCAAGTTGTCAAGCAAGGAACGGGAACCTTAATTCTGTCCGGAATAAATAATACATATAGTGGTGCAACCGTTATAAATGAAGGAACAATATTATCAAATAGAGCTAATTCATTTTCTCCTAATTCAGCAGTAGTCTTAGGAAATGCAGATGGAGTGGCTCTTGATTTAGGAAGTAATGACAATACAGTTTTAAGTATTTCCGGAGGTGGAGAGGTCTTACTCGGGGCTGGAACACTTACTCTTGGAGATGGAACTAATACGATTTATAGCGGAACAATTTCTTCGATAAATTATGCAGGTGGCCTCAGAAAGATAGGAACAGGAACGCTCTCAGTTGCTGGTTTTAATAATAGTTATGGAGGTCTTACAAGAATAGATAATGGCAGTTTGCAAGCGTTGACAACAAATTCGTTTTCTCCAAATTCAGCAGTCTCAATTTCATCTGGAGGTTATTTAGATTTAAATAATTATGATAATGCCATTGCGAGTTTAAGTGGAGATGCGGGTAGTTTCGTAACTTTGGGTTCGGCAACATTGACTACTGGAGGCAACAACTCAAGCACCACATATGCTGGCGTGATTTCCGGAAGTGGTGGTATAGTTAAGGCTGGAGAAGGGGTATTGACCCTTACGGGCGACAGTACTTACACGGGAACGACCGAAGTTTTAGGGGGCGGAATTATTGCCATCACTTCAGATACCAATCTAGGTAACACATCCCAAATTAATCTAAATAATGGAACATTGGCAGCAACAGGCTCAGATTTTACATTAACCACAAATGTTAATATAATTAACTCAGGAACAATTAGTTCCGATATTGATTTGACTATTTCAGGTTCATTGATGGGATCGGGCAGATTTACCAAATCAGGCCCCGGTATAGTGCATCTTTCTAGCAAAGGCAATACATATAGCGGCCCAACTATTATTACTGGAGGCTCTTTACAGATTGAGGGAGAATCGGTATTTTCACCGAATTCGCAGGTCTGCTTTGACTCGGATTCGACAGGAACTTTGAATTTTAACGGATATGATCATAGGATTTCAGTTATTTCTGGTGGTGGCCATGTTGATTTAGGTTCAGCTGCATTGACAATTGATAATATCAATGACCTGACTTATGAAGGGGTGATTTCAGGAACTGGAGCAATTATAAAAGAGGGGAGCGGATTCCTTGATTTAAGAGGGGCGCACACTTATTCTGGCTCTACAACTATTAATTCAGGCGCTCTTGCGATTAATGGCTCCGTTACTTCTCCAGTCACTGTCGGAGCAGGAGCAAGACTTCAAGGTAACGGGATTATTGCAGGAAATGTGATGAATTATGGTACTTTGGCGCCAGGTAACAGTATTGGAACAACAGTAATTATTGGTCCCTATTCACAATTGCCTGGTTCGACCTTAGAAATTGAAACAACTCCGACTATATCAGATGGTCTGTTTGTTGTTGGAACAGTTACAATAGGGAGTGACACCACTTTAGAAGTGGTCCCATTAGCAGGGAATTACCCTACTACTGCAGTCTATGAAATTATTAATTCTACAGATCCGTTTACTGGCACCTACACTTACGTCGACTATAATGTTGAGAGAGCCTCAGGATCGCTCGTCTATTCGGATTTTGGTCTCATCTTATTGCTAAATGTTTTAAACTATCAACAAGTTGCTGCAGGATCAAATGCGTTCAACGTAGCGGGAGTTTTAGACAGTATAAGTGAACAAGGAATTGCCTCTTGGACCGATCCACTAAATAACCTCTTTTATCTGAATAATAGGCAGTTAAATGAAGCTTATGCTCAAATGGTTCCTGCTCAATTAAAGGGGCTTGCAGTTGTTCAGCAAAATAATGGAGTCAGGGTTCAAGATGCAATTAGTCTCCGCTTTCAAAATGTTTTAGATGATTGTAAAAACAGAAAAGCGCGCACCTATTTATGGGCGGATGGAATTTATAGCACATTGCACCAATCATCAATTACAGAGGATTCAAACCCGTTAATTGGCTATCATAGCAAGACAGGTGGCGGGGCAATTGGAGTCGATTTTAACTTCTTAAATGCAGGTTATATCGGCTTTATGGGAGCTGGAACCTCCTCAACTATTCATTGGGAGGAAGAGCAAGGTAACGGGCATATTTATAGTGGTTATGTGGGCGTTTATGGATCATTTATAGGTAATGGACCATTCATGAACACTTCACTGCTAACGGGATGGAATACCTATAAAGCGGCTAGAAATATCGTTTTTATAGGAGCTGATGAAACTGCAATTAATGAACATAGCGGAATGCAGTTTTTAGCTCATCTAGATCTAGGTTGGAACTTTTCTTTTAAACAGTACAAATTAAGACTTTTTGATTCTGTTGATTACATACTCCAGCATGAAAATCGATTCCAAGAAGAAAACGCTGGAGTTTTCAATCTTGATGTCCGCTCTACAGCTCCGCAAATGGTTAGAAACGAGCTGGGCTTAAATTTTGCAAAATGCTTTAAAGTCTCTAAACGTAACACTCTTCTTGCCGATATTAAATTAAGCTGGGTATTAGAAGAGCGCTTTAATGGTGAAAACTACGTATCAAACTTTGATGATGTCGACAATCTCGTCTTCACAACAGAGGGCTACTTCCCTAATCGGAGCCTCTTTTCTCCAGGCGCTAGCTTAACAGCAAACTTCTGTGAAGACCGTGCGTATATTACAGCTAGTTACGATGCTGAAATCGGCAATCACTACAATGACCAAGTCTTCTCAGGCCAAATCGGCATCAAATTCTAAGTAATTGACTGTTAGTAGAAAATGAGATTTACCGCAGAGTTGCTACGCGCAAAAAAATTTTCTATTTTTTCTCTGTGTCCTCTGTGCTCTCTGTGGTGAAAAATCTGGTCCAGTTCACCAACATGGGTAACACTTTGATTCACCAACATAGGTAACACTTTACAAAAATATGTTATAATAACCTTATATTAAATAATTTATGAGGTTTTTATGGCTTGGGAGAATTTTAAAGTGGAACAACAAAGGCTACAAGC
>CANJWO010000044.1 GCA_947478685.1 Chlamydiota bacterium
ATAGCGAATTAAATTTGCATTGATAATTTTACTGCGTCTGTATTCCTTGGGTTCCATTCGCTTGCATCGCTCGTGTGAAAACACACGGCCTGCTTCAGCGCCGGCAAATGCCTAATGAAACCCAAGGGCACATACTGTGTAAACTTATTAATGTAAATTTAATTCACTATAGAGCACAGATCAGAGCTTTAGAAATTTTTAGAAGGCTATTACAAGTGATTTCTTTCAACATGCTTATTATTAAAGAGTAGAATTTTTTTTACCACAGAGGACACAGAGAGCACAGAGGCGCTACGCGCAAAGAATTTGTTATTTTTTCTCTGTGACCTCTGTGACCTCTGTGGTAAAAAACTCTTATTACCAATATGTTGCAGCGTTTTTAAGTATGTGCATATCTCTTTAAAGTTAACAAACGCATTGATTATTAAAAAAGAGAGTCCCTAATACTGGAATTAGGTATTTGGGGCTCGTTATGAAAAAAGATGATCTATTAGAAAACACTAGCATTTTGGAAGCAGTTGATAATCTGTCTAGCATGGCTGAGCTTAATTTGGAAGAGCTTGGGCATGATAAGGGAGAGGTAGATAGTGTGCTTCATTTGCAGACAAGTCATTGGCTAGATCTAAAGAACGAAGAGAAGACAATTAAGTCTGTGAAGGATACGTTCAGAACAGTGCACAATTATTTGAAGTATGTCTATAAAAAAGAGGGTACCCAGCTTAAGGATAAAGAGATTCAAAAGGGGGTAAAATCGATCGTTGCCCTTGCTGCGGAAGCTGCCGGGAAGGTGGATCAGTGTGTTAAGCTCTTTAAAGACAAGAAAGGGGTGTCTGAATCTAAAGAGTTTAAGGATTTGATCGATTTTTATGAGCATAAGATTTTAAAGCGCTTTGAGGAAGTTATTAAGTCTGAGGAGGATTGGGATGATGAATGGTCAGGAGAAGCTGATGCAGCCGACATCCAAAGAAGAGGTTTGAAAGATCTTGAAACAGTAACAAAAGATCGAGACTATGAGCTTTTCTTTATTTCAAAGGAGGATGGCTCAAAGTTTTACAATAAGAATCTTATTCGTCATATTCGTCTTGTTGCCGATTTTGATTTAATTATAGGGTCTCTTTCAGGAGATGACCCCTTTCTTAGGATCAAAATCCTCCAAGATCGAATGGCTCATGAGGCGGCCCTTTTTTTAAAAAGAGAGATTAAAGGAGATCTCGATAAATGGATTAAGAAAGCAGGAAAATTTCGAGATAACTATTTTGTCCAAATTTTTTATCATTCTATTACGGCACTTCTTTTAGCAGCTAATCCGCATAATCTTCTAATTCGTAAGGTTGGAAAAGGTTCAATCTCCTATTTTGAAGATTTTCGTAAGTATTTAAGAGCAGTGTTAGATAGCATTGAGTATGAACAATTAATAGAGACTTTGGCAGGTGAGAGAGATCCGTTTTTTAAAGAGTTGTTACATATAGTTCATAAACTCTGCTTTTTTCTTTATATGAATAAACCCGATTATAGTGATTCATTTTCTCTATTAAGTCGAGTTATTGGTAGGGAGAAGAAAAAGGGGATGGTTGCATCTCTATCATTATGGAATCAAGTATTAGATGATCACGAAGCATTGCATAGTGAACTTAAAAAATTCCCAAGCGGACCTCTGTTTAAAGTGATTGATATATTGCATGGTGAAGAGGTCCATGGATTTGATCCCTATATGCAAGATGATATGCCTTTATTTTTGTGCTCATTAGATGTTGGCAAAAAAGAGGTTGGGCTCATTCTTTCTGCGGCACCCCTTCATCAAAAACAGATTGATAAAGCTGTGGTAATTGGTGAATTTTTAGGTTGTATGCGTTATGCCAAGGAGGAGAAGAAAAAATTTCTTTTAATTAATTTTCAAGACAGAACCTCTTGGAAAGAATTTGCTAGATCTCATGCCTTAGAGGAATTCCAAAAGAATGCCGAAGTGACAAATTGTATCGATGTTATCACTATTCCAAAAGAGACCGATTATTATGCCCAGTCAGATGAATATTTGAAAATTTCATCCGCAAAAGAATTCAAAAAAACCCTCCTCGATCAAGTAAAAAGCGGTGAAAATTGCGGCTATTATTTTCCTAAAGAGTATGAAAGAGAAAGCTTAATTAAGTTTGTGAATGACAGCATTGAATGGATTCATATCCGATTTTTTGGTGAAAAGGAGGAGCTTTCAAGAAAAAACAGGCTCGATTACATAGAAATTTTCTATAACATTCTAATTTTAAAATTTATTAAGCTTAGTGAAGCAGATTATGTTATTTTTTCTGCTAAGGATAGTATCGACACTTCTGCTATTGCTGCTGCAAGTTTTTATGCCTTTATGAAACTACTCTCTATTGGTTCGGACTGGAAAGAAGATGAAAAAGAACTCTTCCTCAACACAATTTTCCTTCGCGCCTTCCTAATCCGCGAAAGAACTGTCGACAATAGAGCGATGAGCCGAGGCGTTAGTATGCTCTCTGTATTAAGTGGAGAGCTCGAAATGAATCGAACCAAAATAGTGAAAGAATTAAAAGTTTTTGGTCTTAGTTAGAAGGGGCGGGAGTACTAGGACTATTGCCGATTGCCTTTAGGGGCAGTCGCTAATGGGCGGTTCCCCCCGCAAATTGGAAGAACTATTGTCATTATACAAAAGCGGTAGAATAAGTCTAATAGATTAGGGTTTACTAAATTCTTCTTTATAACGCCGTGCCCTATCATCAATTAAAGTGGTCAGAGATACCAATCGAATTTTCATCGAGGCGAGTTTTAAGTAGCATTGGTTATCAAAGGCAGCAATTATAGCAGCTTCAGCAATAGTATCAATTCCTGAGTGGTATAGCTTTGAAATTGTAGTCCAAGCATTAGTTGCATTAAAAAAAAGCTCGGTAGCTTTAATGAGGGTGCTTTGAAAATTTCTTAGAGGGATGAGAAATTTTTCTGTATCGCTAAGATTTTTTATGTGAGGAGCCCAATCTTCACTTGCTCGCAACTCGGAATATTTAATGGCTAAGGAGACTCTAACTTTTCCTTTTAGAAGACAAGTCACATTATCACGAAAAATCGGTTTAATAATTTTCCAATAAGCACGAATTGATTCAAATTGAGGGGAGAGATCTTTTTTTGGTGTAAGATCTATCTCGGGAACTTCATGAAGGGGGATCATTGTTATGGCTTCAGCAGAAGGCTCGGGATCGACTGTTGCAAAGATCCAAGAGAAACGGGATAATTTAACTTGGTGCGAATCTACTTCAGTTGAAGTAGAAAATTCTCTTTGGGTCGGCTCTCCAATTTTATCTGCAAAGAGTCCAGTTAGTGTGCTAAAAGAAAATTTCTCTGTTAATGCAACAGTCCCGAGTAGAAATTTGTCCTTAAGTGAAGCTCCTCCCTTATTATCTAATGTGCTACAAAGAAGAGAAAGTTCTCTTGCTGTGTCATTAAATCTTTCATTTACAAATGGATGGCCAAGAAGTAGGGCTACACCTTTCCAAGCGGCAACAAGTTCATTCCGCTTTAAATTAAGGCGTATATCTTTCTTAGAGTAAAAATCAGAGCCTATTTCAAGAGCTCCACAAGCTTTACTTCTGTAAAAGCTAGAGGTTGCTTTAATCCCTTCTAGCTCTTCAAGCAACCCAAGAGTCGTGCCTATATCAATTGCTAATAAAGTGCTTGGTAGTGCTAAAGCAGACATGAATTTTTCCTTGATAAATTTAATAAGAGGTGAGGGAGTGATTAAGTCATAATAATTCTCACTCCCTCTATATAGAATTTCTATTTACTACCAAATGGCCAGAAGGCAGCCCATCCAATACCTTTGTATTGTGTTTCGGATCCGGGTGCAGGCGCTGGTGCAGATCCAGGTGCAGGCATAGTATCAATAGGTTTTGGTACAAGTACAGGAGAATCAGCGCGAGCTGCTAAGTGGACTTCCGAAGGAGCTGCTGTTGCCTTAGCCGGAGCTTCTGCTAAAGCAATGTCAGATTCTCTCTGGAGAGATAATTTGTATTCAGCGATTGTATTCTGATAAGTCTTCACTTTATCATTATATTCTGTTGATATTGCTAATACGTGCGATTGTAATGATTCGATCGTTCTGAGTTTAGCATGCCGATCCGCCATTTTTTGTGCGGCAATTGTAGAAAGTTCTGAATCAGGATCTTTTAAAATACGGTCCCAGAAAGCAAAAGATTTCCAAAGAACTGTAGCTGTTTTTTCTAATGTAGCTAGGAAACCTTGTAACTCTATATTGGATTGTTCACAAACTGTTAGATTTTGTGTATGAAGTTTGTTATTCGATGGATCTAATACAGTAGCTGCTGAAATTAGCTTAATATCTCTTGTAAATAGAGGTTCTTTCTCTGCCCAAAACGTCACGATTCTAGAAATCAAAGGGGTATATTCCTTATCGGATATCAGAAAAGGCGGATCGATCTTGATCTCAGGATTAAAAAGAGGGGTTGATAAATGACTTTTTAATCGTGGTAAACTTGATGCTGCTGCTTGAGGTAAGTGTCTTACTGTACAATCCATTATATTCTCCTTGGTTTTTTTTATTAGAAAGGAGGGGATTATAATTTTATATTAACATATCGTAAAGGAATTTTATAAAGAAGTTGTTAATTTAGTGTTAGGTCACTCGGTATCATAGAGATGTTTTTGTAGGTGCCTCCCATAGAATTGAGAGTCTCTTTCCAAAGTCTGTCTGGAGGGATGTCAAAAATCAATGATTTAGAGGCTGGATAGATGTACCATAGACCATCAGCGAACTGCTTTTCTAATTCGCCTGCGGTCCAGCCTGTATAACCAAAGCAGATCAGAAGGCTTGAATCAGGCTCCTCTTTAATGAGCTCTTGCAAGAAGGGGAAATCACCACCAAGATAGACCCCATCAGCAACTTTCAGTGTTTGATCACGATGTTTATTGGAGGCATGAAGGAGCATCAGTTGATTTTGTTGCATGGAGCCTCCTATGCGGAGAGAGTCTTTTAGATGGACGATTTCATCCATTTCAGCGGCCTGATGTTTTGCCTCCATTTGATAAGGCTTGTTGAGAATAAGGCCGAATGATCCATAACTTGTGTATTCACAAATTAGTACAACGCTTTGCTTGTAAAGTTCATCAGTAACAGTAGGGGTCGCAATTAAAAGTGAGCCTTTTTCTAACTCTAGAGTTTTATTCACAAGCTCCCCCAGTCGTTTGCAAATCAAAAAGTTCCTGGTTGTAGAGCTTAATATTGTCTTGGATGCTTCCTAGTTGTTGCATTAGCTCACTAAATTTCTTACGAAATTTAGGTGTATCAGCAAGCTGTTCAGTAGAAAGTCTATTTGTTAGAAGGGACATTCTTTCAAGAGTTGTATTAATCCCGGCAACTTGGCTATCCATATAAGCTTGAAATGCTTTTGCATCTTTGATTCGTGCGGTTTCGCTCATAAGTTTGGTTCTATTTCTTTGCCATTGGTGATTGTATTGGAAGAGGAGGCCATATTGATTGATATCGGTGATCAATTGATTGGCTTTCATCATGAGTGCATTGACTTGAAGATAGAGGCCATCATCTTCAATGATTTTACCAAGCGTCCCTTTCCCATCTTTTAGGGTTCCAGTAACATACTTTACATTAGCTGAAATAGAGGATAGGTTTTTAAAAAATG
The DNA here is from genome assembly GCA_947478685.1 of Chlamydiota bacterium. Taxonomy (GTDB): domain Bacteria; phylum Chlamydiota; class Chlamydiia; order Chlamydiales; family 2-12-FULL-49-11; genus VGMD01. The sequence continues at coordinate 5,667 of CANJWO010000044.1, forward strand.
CATCATGTCTCAGCTCTGAGAATGTCTGATCTGCTTGAGCAAAGGTATTTGCAAAATTTCTTATCGCATCTTTAATATTATAAATAATGCCTAGATCGTTGAAGTTTTTTAGAGTAGTTCCTGCTGCAGACACTGTAACATCAATAGAATGAATAGCGGATCCTAAATTATCACCATATTTTTTCATCCAATTAACCATAACATCGAGAGCTCCTTCAATTTTTTGCGAGAGGAGGGAAATTTCGTTCATGGCACTTTCTAAAAGATCATTTGCATCGGCATAAAGGAGATCTTTTGATGTGATGATGTGAGTTAATTGTCCTGGTTTTAAGGGTTTTGGAATAACGGCAACATATTTTTCGCCGAGTAATCCTTGCGTTTGAACAGTGATCTCATCGGTTGAAAAGATTGTATAGCTAGAATCGACCGTTAAAGTAAGAAGATATGGGTAAACTTGGCCAAATTCATTGACTGCCTGTTCTCTAGCAGCAATAACTTGGGCGATGTCGCCAACTTCACCAATTGTTTTCCCTGCGTAGGTAACAGGTGTTCCTACATTAATTCCGTTGATATTGCTAAAGCGGACTTTAATGATTTGCTTTCCATCTCCAACGCTTGGTTCTATAAAAAGTATGATCCCAATGATAAGAAAGCTTGCAATGATCACAAAAAGACCGATAAGCATATTTTTTAGTTGATTAGCCATTTCTTAGCTTCCCTATTAAGCTTAAATCTCCACCAATCATTTCATTAAAAACAGAAATAGTAGGGTGTTTATGTTTCATAAATTCTCTTGGTGAGGCGATGATCTCAATTCTCCCATCTTCGATTAGTGCAATTCTGTCAGCAATGGCGAGAGTTGTTACAATATCATGTGACACCACTAATGTTGTCCCCTTTAATTCGTTTTGCTGTTCTACGATTAATTTTGCAATAGTTTGTGAGGTTATTGGATCTAATCCTGTGGTTGGCTCATCATAAAAAAGGTACTTAGGTTTATAGACAACACATCTTGCTATTGAGGCTCTTTTCCGCATGCCACCTGATAAACTTCCAGGATAGAGCGCCTCCGTCCCTTTTAAACCGACTTTTTCTAAAGACTCAGACACAAATTTATTAATATCGGAATGCTGGATTTTCTTTCCACCACGCATTCTATGTTCTTTCAAATAAAAGCCGACATTTTGAGCGACCGTCATTGAATCAAATAGGGCACCCATTTGAAAAATCATCCCTACATCCATTAGCTTTTCATAGAGTTTAGGTCCATAGAGCTTTGACATATCATCCTTATCAATAAGCACTTCGCCTTTATCTGGCTTCATTAATCCCATGAGATGCTTCAGGATAACGCTTTTCCCTGATCCCGATTTTCCAAGAAGGACAAAAATTTCTCCATTGGGAATCTCTAAATTCAATCCTTTTAATACTTGGTTCCCATTGAACGATTTATAGACGTTTTTCATTATGATCATGAAAACCACCTGGTGAATTCATCCCTCATAATATTTAAGGAGAGGGTTAGAAGGAAGTTGAGGATAAGAATCATAACATAGCAGAGAACAACAGCTTTTGTGGTCGATTCGCCAACATCTTTAGCACCACCTGTTGCTTGCATCCCTTTATAACAGCAAATAGTTACAGAGAGGAGGGCAAAGACAACTGCTTTGACAAAACCGATCCAAAAGTCAAATGGAACTACATAGATCGGAATGGGGTCCCAAAATGTGGTTGGTGCTAACCCAAAAAATTTTACTGCTATCAGATAGCCACCAAATACTCCTAATACAACACTATATACTGTGAGGAGGGGGAGCATGATGAGTCCGGCAATTAGTCTCGGTGAAACAAGATATCTTTGCGGGTCAACCGCCATTGAAATCATCGCATCGACCTGCTCTGTCACTTTCATTGTGGCAAGTTCAGCTGTGATCGAAGCTCCAACCCTACCAACAAACATAAAAGCGGTGAGTACCGGCCCAAGTTCAGTCAGCATTGCTTTTGCAACCATTAAGCCTGTAATGCCTACAAGTCCTTTATTATTAAGTTGATAGTAGGATTGAGTGGCGAGAACGAGCCCTGTACTAAATCCGGTTAGGGATACAACAGAGAGGGAGAGTACACCTTCAGAATAGAGCTGCTCTCTTATGAGGGACCATCTAGGTAATCTTCGAAAAATGGTGCCAAATGAGAGGACAACAAAGGAGATGTATTCGCCAAGAGATATAAGAAATTTAAACTGATTTAGAAAAGTAACCATACCCGGAAAAGAGACTCCCTTTTCCGGATAGTAAGAATTTTACCTAATATCTGCTACCCTTTTTTAAATGCAGAGGCCTTCTGTTCTTCCAGAGCTCTAATTGCTTCGAGTAACATTTTCTCTATTTGGTCCAATTTTTGAGTCAGTTCTCTCTCGTCACCTTGAGTGTTTTGGAGCTCATTTCGGAGGATTTCTAAAAGACCATTTAATTTGGTAATTTTAGCTTCATCCCATTGAACTTTTGAGTGTCCCCCTTGCTCTAGAAGTGTAGAAATTCCAGTAAGTGTAGTTCCAAGTTTGTCGAATTGTCCTGCGGCATTTTGGACTCCAAAGAGTCCTGCAGCTATTTTAAAAAGAGCGCCGGCAGCACTAATTACATAACCCCATTCTTTTGCAGTATAAGCGTCGTTTACTTCATCATGAGATTTTTTAATTAATTGGATCTCATCTTCTAAAAGGCGGCGCGTTTGGGATCTTTGCATTGTAACTACTTCATCAACGTGGCCCATTGATGAGTGTGCTCGATCAATCATACATGGCATAATAATCTCCTATTTAAGCTGATAGCTCTGTAATTTTTCTAGTACTTGCTTGGAGTCTCCTGTTAGCCACAATTAAACTTGTGGTCGTGCAAGAGGTCTCTTTTTCAAAATAATTTAAATCTTGTCCCATAGAGGCGAGCTGAGCTCTGTTGATTTCGTCAGCTTTTTTTATTAAAGCTTCAGAAGCTTTAATATCGGCTGCCTGCCATAGGTATCTATCTTTTACTAGCTCAGCACTACCTGTAACGACACTAAGAGAGGCAGTTACAAGTCTAACGATATTGTTAGTAATAGAGGTAATGCCTAGGAAGGCGCCGGTGATTCCGCCTACTAAACCGAGAGCGCTGCCTGTAACCATTAAAACTGTAGCTAATTGCGGATGTGTATTCATTTCACTGAGAATGCTTCCTAAAATTGAGGCTGATCCTGACAGAATCATCGAGCAACCAGCTACAATTGCTAGTGTCGAAGCCGCCGGAACTAGGAGTGTCGCTCCCAAAACAATGGAAGCTGCGCCCACTAAGTAGGCGCCTACATTAATAAGAAAACTCCAATAATCACTTTTTTCAGTCACTTCTTTTAGATCAGATACGATAGCATCATGCTTTTCTAAATTGATTTGAGAGACTTTATTTGCATCTTCAATCTCTCTATCAAGAATTTCTTGAAATTTCTGTTTAAACGATTCTAGACGATTCAGAATGTTGGCTAAGATCAGTGCAATTGATTTGCCTTCAGATTTAATAAAACTATCGGGAGGTGCTAAGCTGGGTTTGGATGATAAGTCACTTGAAAATGCGATAGGAGATGAGGCGGAGTATGTCGGGAGATCTCTATGGACAGATTCTGTGGGGGCAATCGGGGAAATGGGGGCAATTCTTGAGAGGGGATCAATAGGTTCAATTCGAGACATGTTCCCTCCAGGCTAAGCGAAGGCCTTCAATTTTATTTTTTAATTCGCCTTTCTCATCGCGATTTTCAGCTGCCTGTAAAGCTTTAAGCCCTTCTCCGATGTCGCCGAGTGAAAAGAGCGATTCGGCTGCATGAAAGTGAGGATTTGGGTTTTTGTCATCAATCAGACACCACATACTCCATGGAACTAATGCCTCTTCGAATCTTTTTTGCATATGTAAACATGAGGCAAATGCTTGCCAATATCTTGGCTCAAAGGGTTTAGCAATTACAAGCCTTTGAAAAATCTCACCCGCCTGTTCAAAATCATTTGCCCCGTATAAGTTGAAGGCAAGCTCATAAAGAAGGGTGATATCTTCCTCTTCAAACTGGCTTGGTAGAAGCCCATTATTTGACTCTAAATTGCTTTGTAGAGACTTTAAGACCTCTTCAATCGCAGGGGAGTGGAGAATTTCTTTTGAGAGTGACATAGGTTACCTTTGTGTCTGCCCTCGGATGCATCTGTCAATGAAAGAATCTCTGTTATTATAGTGAGAGACCACTTCAATGAGGTGTCCTAGTTTCCGTGTAATCCTCTCAATTTCGCGTACATTCTGGGAGAGATTTTGATTGAGCTGGCTAGTTAAAAGAGAGCTTCTTGATTTAATAGTGCTGATATCATCTGTTTTTATAGATGAGTAATCTTTATTTGGATCGAATGGATTTCTGTCTTCTGCAAGCTTATTTCTAGCTTTAATTTTTGGCCAGTCAGTTGTTTCAAACTCTCGAATTCTCTCCTGAAGTTCGGCATCAAGAATAACGGTATCCTTCCCATTTGCCTTAGCTTCCGATTCTAATTTTGAGAGCTCAGTAAGTAGATAATCACAATGTTTTACCTCTTCATATATAGCGGTCTCCTCGTTTCCAAGTGAGTCAAGTACCCCTGACTGCAGGTCGCTATATTTATCAAAGAGGGCAATATACTCCAATCTGCTATTAGGTTCCTTTTTAGAAGATGGTTCAAAAATACTAGGTTTTTTGATTCCTCTAATCGTATCAATTCTATCAAGGATTTCGGGAATGTCGCGTGTGGCTATAAAAGGGGAGTCAATATAGTCCGGAAAAGGGTCTAAATCAGTGATTGGGCTATTTTTTACAAAACCCTGCCAGCTCTTAATTAGCTTGCCAAGCTCTTCATCAATTGGGACTTCTTTAAGCTCTTGCTCCTCTGCATGTTTTTTAAGAACATAGAGCCTCTCCCGCAAATTAGAGAGAAGAGCTATTGGATCATAATCAGTTGCTTCACTAACTTCTGATGCATGATCGATTTGTTTTTCATATAACCCTCTTACTTGAGTGCTATCTAATACAGGTGATTCCATAGGTTAAACCCTCCACTTCGCTCATCCCAATTTATCACAAAATCGCCTTAAAATTCAATCCCTTAAACATTATTTTAGGGAAAAATATAGCGAAAAGTGACACTTTACTTTGGATGATTGATTTGATTTAATAAGTTGTTGCATAATGTTTGCATGGAAGCTTTTACAGATTACGTTTCATATGCAGTTTTTTCTCCGTGGCTAAGTCGTCAGGAGAGAGAGGGTGCTCAAAAGCATAGCAAAGAAAATTTTGTTTATATTTTGTATCGCGAAAAAGACTCTGAACGAGAATTTACGGGACGACTTAATCTTAAAACAAAAGAGGTAATGTGGATTGATCCCGAATGGATTATCACTAGTAAATGTTTTGTGATCGGTTTTGTAGGAAATCCTGCTGAAATCTTCTGTCGCAATTGTCTTTCAGTAAAGAAATTAGCATTAATGAGTCTAGAAAATCTAACTTGCGCCTCTTTTTCACCTTTTAGACTTGTAAAAGATACAGCAAGCGCATGTTTTGATATTCTTAGAACGACCTTCTATGGAGCTGGAATTTCTTTAGCGGCAATTGGAGGCGCATTTGTAGATCCATTAAGAGCGAGAAGTAGAATTGGTCTGATTGCGAAGCATCTAAATTATGATGTTTCCTATCACGATTATAGACATCTTCCCTATGATAGTGAGTTCCCCCTCTGTTATTTAGCTCCGTGCATGCAGCCACTTGTATACAATTTTGATAAGAAAGATTGGGAAATTCTTTCTGAAAGCAAGACCCTTTCTGAGCTTTTGAAAAAAACAGAGTAGTTTTTAGATTTCACTCTAACTATATTATAGATCGATTATATACTGCTCTTTTGGAGAACATTATGGATTGCATTTCAAATAAAATCTTTTCCCCTTGGTTGAGTCTAGAGGAGCAAAAGACAGTAGAGAAACATACTTGGAAAAACTTTACTTATATCAGGTACGCCTCTAATCAAACAGGTGAAGAATATTTTGGAAGGCTAAATAAAGTATCAAGAGAGGTTATGTGGGCCGATCAGCCACCTATGGTTTCGTTTAAATGCCTTTTAATTACAGTTTTAGCAATCCCTATAGATTTTATAATTCGCGAAACTTTTTATACTACTCGACTACTAATTACATCTACGCAAATTTTCTTTAAATCGATCTTTCATTTTCTGGATAATTTTGGAAATGGGGATGTTTTGGCCACATTTTATGACGATATTCTATTGAGACTTGTAGGTGGTTTGATTAAAACTATCGTGAAAGAAGTTCAGAATATTGCTAGGGTGGCATTTTACTGCATCGGAATAGCTTTTGCAGCTACAGGGGGATTTTGCATGGATCCATTTAAAGCGAGAAGGAGAATTGGCTTTATGGTGCTTAAACTTAATCAAGGGGTTACTGTTAATGAATATAGGCATATGCTTAGAATGCAAAAGGCACAAGATCCTAGTTTTAATTTCCTAAAGTGCTTGGAATCATTTTATATGGCAGAGTGTATGCAACCATGGGTGCTGAATATCGATAATGGAGAGTGGCGCATAATAACTCAAAGTGATAATTATGATGATGTTAATATTAGTAAAGCTAAGGAGTGTCCCTGCGCGAAATGGGCGATTTTTCCCCTTATCCCTTTTTGTGTCTAGGTCGAGACTTCTGACTCATCCCAATCGAGATTTGCAACTACCCTGACCTCATTTTTAGATTCAGAGATAACAATCTGTTTTGAGCCAATTTGTATGTGATAGAGGTAGGTGCTTGGACTAATCTGTCTACGCTCTAGAATTTTGATATTCTTTTTGTGATTTGCCTGAAAAGGGCGGTCTTTTGAAAACTTGCGGACAAACCAAATAAGAGCTAGTGAGCCGACTACGATAATTAACGTCAGGATGAGCGTCCGATAAAATTGCTTTTGATACATGTCAGACGATGGAACTGGATCAACTTCTTCAGTCTCTGGCGCAACCTCTTCGGTTACAACAGGTTCAGATTGCTGTGTTTGGGGAAGTACATCAGCTGCAAAGGCTAGCATAGGAAAAAGAATAAAATAGAGCCACTTCATAGGTATCTTATCGCTTTTTTTTCTTTTATAGTCTAGATGTAATGATATGGCGAAAGTAGTGTTTGCATCAGATATAGATAAGACCCTTACAGATGAGCGGCATATAATACCGGATGAGGTAGTGGTCTATCTGGAAAATTTGTACAAAAGTGGATGGGAGATAGTCCTTTTGACCGGAAGAACCTTCTCTTTTGCTATGATGAGCCTTGAAAAGATAAACTTCCCATTTTATCTAGCAGTCCAAAATGGGGCTGAAGTGCTCAAGATGCCCGAAAAGGAGATTGTATTTCAGACGTTTCTCCCTATATCTGCCGCACATTCTATAGATGGTATCTGTCAGCACTTCGGAGAAGACTTTCTTATATACTCTGGCCTTGAACAGGGGGATTTCTGTTATTATCGAACAACTAAATTTAGCCCCTTTTTCTTAGCATATCTTGAAAAACTTAAAAGGATATCCGCAGGAGATTGGGTTGAAATTAAAAGACTTAAAGATATCCCTCAAACAAGGTTCCCTCTAATTAAATGCCTAGGCGACCCTCTCGCCCTCCAAAAAATTCAAGGTAAGCTGTCAGACATCGATTCGATCACAAGTTCCCTTATTTCTGATAGCGTCGACTCCTCTCTATCAATCTTACTAGTTACCCACAAAGATGTTAATAAAGGTCTTATATTCAAAAAGATAGTCGAAAAATGTGGCTGGACCTGCCCCATCATCGCCGCTGGAGATGATAATAACGACATCCCTCTTCTTCAAGCAGCAGACATAAGCATTGCAATGAAAACGGGTTCTAAAGACCTCATGCGCCACGCAACCATCATTGCCAATTCTTCCTTCGAACACGGCATCATCCCCGCCCTCGAAGAGGCCAAATCGCGACTCGGCTTCTAAAAGGGTCAGAAAATGGGGTCAGAAAATGGGGTCAGGTCTGCAATCCTGGTGCGCCACGAGGCGCTCTATTAACAAGCACCTGAAATGGTGCTCGGGAAAGGGCTACCCACCCACCCGTATCGAGTCTTGGAAGCAAGGAGGTAACAACTTGAGTTAAGCGTAGACAGAAAGATTACAGGCCGTA
>CANJWO010000045.1 GCA_947478685.1 Chlamydiota bacterium
GACTGCAACGCAATAATTTTATCTGCAAGCAGATAAAATGATCTTCACAGACAGATCAGCTGCTGGAGGTCGGAGGAGGCGAGCCGAGCCTCCTAACGCTAGTTTGGTTCTTGTAAAATTTTTTTACAATGGATTCAACTGAAAGTAGCTAGACTCTATAAAATTTATCAATCGAAATTTAAAACACTATATGATGCTGCAGGCATGGGCGCCGGCAAGGTGGTCGATGGACCATTCGAGCATGGCGTTTGCGCTGTTGCAGAAAGAGGTTAAAGGAACGTTTAATCTTGGATAAACTTAGATCCTACATAATGATAAATAGGTAGCTGGGTTCCAAATACTCTCTGATAAGCAATTTGGATTCGCTTAGAACTTTCAGCTTGATTTGGGGTAAGTTCTGATCTGGGATGAGTGATTGAGTAAAATATGCCGATAATGCGTTCAGGACAGATGGTGGTTACAAATTCATCACCCCCAATAGATCTATCTGTCCATGCCCTCAGGGGCTGACTAGGAGAATAATTATATATTTCATCTTTGTGCCTCTTAAACTCGTCAAATGTTCGAAATAGTAGATTTGATGAAGGATCGCCGCTTTCTTCTACAACACACTGTTCTTTTTCATGCTCATCTCTTTCTACCGAAAATTTACGATCTCCAAAGCCGGTGTACTGATTGGTTCCCAAAAAGGGGGTAATTTCTCCAGTTTTCTTTCGCTGGCACAATGCAATATCTCTTTCAGCCACTGAAACAATAAATCCAGTCTGGTAGAAAGGCAATAGGTAGCCAGCAGGTGAAACTGATCTGCATGCAAAGCCCCCCGGCTCTTTTATGCGATCCAATTCAAAGTCTAATGCTGTTTTTCCTGCATAGGGTCCTGCTTTTATCCGCGCATCCTCTGGTAGTCCTCGAAGGCAAAGCCATCTATTTTCTTCACTTAAAGTTGCAAAAACATCCAGGGTTAGCGCCGCTCTTTGCGGAGCTGCAACAGGCAATGTTGCACAAGCATAGAGAGCAGGAGAGGGAATAGGAGAGGGAATAGGAGAGGGAATAGGAGAGGGTCTTTGTGGGGTAGCCATAGGCGGCTTAACTTTTACGCTTTTATCAAGGGTTTCGGGGATTCTTGATGAGGCAGGAAGGGGGGTATTATTATTAAAATGTTTGTGCACGGCTATGACAATGCGTTCAATTAGTGCTACAAATCCACCTAAAAGTGGAAGTGCTTCTAAAATGGCTAGGGCTAATTGACCACAAGGGTGTCTTGATTGATCTAATAAATTCCAATGGCGCTTAGCGTAGGGAATACCGGAAAATCCTGTAAGAGCCATAACTGCCATATCACTTAATCTAATACTATAACCGAGACTATGAGATGTTAAAGAAAAGTTCATATATTAATATTATGCACTAATTATATGATATTTATCAACTGAAGTAACAGAATGAGGAATGAGGGTCAGACGTCGGTTTCTCGGATTCGACAAATTAATTGTTTAAACCCCGTTGGCTACTTATCGATTCTAAGTATGTGGTGTCAGGTCTACAATCTTGTAATTTGAATAGAGGTAGGTAAAGAGAGCTCTTACCAGGTTTCGCGCTTGGGGAGTTTTTCATCGATGGTCGAGTGAATGATGCGAGAGGAACGGGCGCCAGTAAGGTGGTGGAGGGTCCATTCAATTGTGACGCTCAGTCGGTTGCGGAAAGAGGTGAGGTAGGCGATGTGGACAAAGGCCCAGATGAACCAGGCGAAAAGGCCGGTGAAGTTGAATTTTCCGATGGTGCAGACTGCTTTGCCTGTGCCGATTGTGGCAAGGCTCCCTTTATCGAAGTATTTAAATCCGTGATGGCGGTGTTTAGGGGGGTGTTTTTTTGAGAGCTCTTCTTTGATGAGTGCGCCTAAGAATCGTCCTTGTTGAACTGCGACGGTTGCAACTCCAGGGAGTGGGACCCCTTTTTTTGATTTTAGATGGGAGGCGTCACCCAGGACAAAAATTTCGGGGTGATCGGGAATAGAGAGGTCTTTTTCTACAAGGACGCGGCCTTGTCTGTCTTGCTCGACACCTAGTGTTTTTACAACGGCGGGGATGGCGTTTCCGGCGGCCCAAATAACGTTTTTGGATTCAATAAAGGTCTCTCCTAGCCTGACGCCCTCTGCTGTAATGTCTGTGACGGCATGGTTTGTGAGAACTGTGACCCCTAATTTTTCAAGATCAAGTTTTGTCCTTTCGGAAAGCTTTGGATCGAAGGGGGGGAGAAGCCTGTCGAATGCTTCTACTAGGAAAACTCGCGCCCTTTCTGTTCTGATCCTTCGAAAGTTTTTATGCATCGTCTTGTTAATTAGCTCTGCGATGGTCCCTGCAAATTCAACGCCTGTAGGTCCACCGCCCACGATTACAAAGGTTAGATATTTGTGGGTCTCTGTTAGGGAGTCGAGCCGTTCTGCTTTTTCAAATGAGGTGAGAATGTGCTCTCTGATTTTGAGGGCGTCTGTAATGGTCTTAATACCTGGGGCAAAAGCCTCCCATTTGTCGTTACCAAAGTAGGAATGCTTAGAGCCGACGGCAATTGCTAAATAGTCGTAATCGAAGCTGTCTCCGTTGCCTAAGATCACTTTTCTCTCTTCTTTATCAATTTGGACCACTTCGCCCATTATGACTGTCGTGTTTTGCTGTTTTGCACAAAGTTCTCGAAAAGCGACGCAGATGTCTCGTGGAGATAAGGTTGCTGTAGCTACCTGATATAGAAGCGGTTGAAATAGATGGTGGTTCCTTTTGTCTATTAATAGAATATCGAGGGGAGCCCTCTTCAGGCTTTGAATTAAATTGAGACCTGCAAAGCCTCCGCCTATGACTATTAGCTTCTTACGACTTAAGTGGGATTCCATACTTCACTGTATACATTTTAGCCCCTACCATGTAAAGTGATTTTCATGTTGGGTGTTGGTGAATTTTTCGAGAAATATCGAGAAGCTTTAGCTCTTGAACTTTGCGCAGGTGAAGAGGGGTTAAAGCGGTCTATTCGCGCTGTCGAGATTGAAAGGCCTGGTCTTGCGTTGACCGGGTTTTTGAAGGGACACTCTTCAAAACGGGTTCTTGTCTTTGGGCGCGTTGAAATGGAGTATCTTAGAGAGCTTGGGATTGAAACTAGGCGGAGAAGGCTTTCTCAGATTTTCTCAAGTGAGTTGCCTTTGGTCATTTTATCTAGACGGTTGAAGCCGTTTCCTGAAATGTTAGAACTGTGCCGGGACAAGGGACTTTGTCTTTTTAGAACTAGTCTAACTACCTCCGAAGTGCTTCAAAAGTTAACTGTTGCGTTGAGTAAGGAGTTTGCTCCGACTATGTCTTGCCACGGTACTCTTGTTGAGGCGTTTGGAGTTGGGGTGCTGATTCAAGGAGATTCGTCGGTAGGTAAAAGCGAAACAGCTTTAGGATTGATTGAGAGGGGACACCGGCTTATTTCTGATGACGTAGTTATTATTAAGAGGCGCGAGGGGGGGAGTTTGATTGGAACAGGCCCCGAGCTGACAAGGCACATGCTTGAAATTAGAGGGATCGGAATCATCAATGTCGCCCATATTTATGGGGCAGTATGTATTCGTGAAACTGCAAAAATTGATGTTGTTGTAAAGCTAGAAGAGTGGGATACAGCCCATTTCTATGACCGTATCGGTTTGGAGGAAAAGTACTTAGACTTCTTAAGTGTCAAAGTTCCTTTTCATATTCTTCCAGTAAAACCGGGTCGTGATGTTGTCCTCCTTTTAGAGACTGTAGTTTTGAACTACAGCCTCAAAAAGATGGGTTATAACTCGGCTAAAGAATTCAATGTAAAGTTGTTAGACGCTATCTCTAAGCGGCAAAAGCGGATCCCAGTTAGAGCTTTTGAAGAGGAAGACGAGTAGCTCAAGAAAAAGAAGGGGGTTGCCCGGAATCTATTAAAAGATATAGTATTGATCCCTATTGTTTATTTATTGTAATGGAAAAAGTGGCGCTTGTTAGTGAAGAGATAAGACTTCAGGGTGTTCCCATCAGTGGGGGAATTGCAATTGGGATCATTCAGGTTTTTCATCACAATGAAGAGTGGGTTGTCCCCGAGTATGAGATCTTGCATGAGCATATAGAATTAGAGATCGGAAGATACAGATTGGCCCTTTCTAAAAGTAAAGAGAACTTGAGAGAGTTACAAGATCTTTTTCATGAAGAGGGCGGAAGTGAAGGGGCGAGTATCATTGGTGCCCAAATTCAGATGCTTGAAGATCCTCTTTTAACAGGTGAGATCGAAGACAAAATTAGAGCTTCGAGAAAGAATGGAGAGAGTGTATTTAAGGGGTTTATCAGTGAATATATGCGCTTTTTTTCAGATGAGAGCGATCCCGAAGTTCATCAGCGTTTACTCGATGTAAAAGATGTGGCAGCCAGAGTCTTAAAGCATCTCTATCCTCAATGGGTGGAGCATGATGAGAAAAATCTTTTACAGAGTATTATTTGTTCGTATGAACTTGTCCCCTCTTATACAGCAGAGGCAACACTTGGTGAAGTGCAAGCATTTATTACAGAAATAGGGGGGAGTACCTCTCATGCAGCCTTGATTGCAAAGGCAAAAGCTATACCATACGTCTCAAATATCAAGATCGATACTTTAAAAGTGAGTGGTGGTTGCACAGTAATTGTCGATGGCACCTATGGTAACGTAATCATCAACCCGTCAAAAACTACGATCAATATGTATCAAAGAAAGCAGCGTGGTCAAAGCGTTCGCTTTGATGTGATGAAAGAGGAAGAGGCTGAAGTCAGGACAATTGATGGTACTATTATAGATGTTCAAGCCAATGTTGAGACTTTAGCTGATTTAGATCTTCTAAAACGGGCAAAAATTAAAAAAATTGGGCTTGTTCGCTCCGAATTTCTCTATATGAGAAAAGAGCTTGAAACTGTTGGAGAAAATGAACAGTATCAACTCTACAAAAAACTTGTTCAGCTTGCTGGCAATATGGAAATTGTCTTTCGCGTCTTTGATATAGGTAGCGATAAAAAGCTTCTCTCGGCAAATAATCACGAGCCAAATCCTGCACTTGGAGAACGGTCTATCAGGTTTCTCCTAAAACATAGAAAGTTTTTTTCGACGCAGATAAGGGCTATCTTAAGAGCTAGTGTCTTTGGGAAAGTTCATCTAATGTTGCCACTTGTAACAGATATTGGTGAGTTGATAGAGGCTAAGATGCACATTCATGAAGAGAGATTAAAGCTAGAAAAAGAGGGTTATGAAGTCCCCGGAGTGCTTTCGATAGGCTGTATGGTCGAAGTGCCGGCATTTGTCATTATGTGCGATCAGATGGTCAAGGAGTGCGATTTTCTCTCGATTGGTACAAATGATCTGATTCAATATACACTTGCTGTCGATAGATCAAATCCTCTCACAAGTGATCGCTATGGTGAAGCTCACCCGAGCATCCTTCGAATGATTGAGCACGTTGTCAAAATTGGTCATGGTGCAAACATCCCCGTCAGCATTTGCGGTGAGATTGCCTCAAATCCTCTTTATACCAAAAGGCTCCTCGAGCTCGGAGTTAGAGCACTCTCATGTGCCCCTCGCTACATCCCTGCTATTAAAAGGGCGATCCGTTCTATAGATTTAGAGAGCGTCTGTTCCTAACAATGTATCTGCTTGAGCTGCTACTTTATCTGTATCGACCTTGCAAAAGCTGAGTCCTACTTTTGCACTTTAAATTTAAATCCGTGGTAGCTTTACACCTTCACCTTCTGAAGGAGATAGAAAAGATGCTGCAAAGTCGACTACCCGTTCTGACTCGACTAATAAAGCATCCACTGATTTAGAACCTTTTAAGCTTGGGAATTGTGTCGTATCGCGTTTTATTGTGCTTCCGCTGTGAGGTATGGGGGCTGCTGCAGCTGCGGCTGTAGGGGCTTTTGTCCATTTTTTTGGTACTTTTGGAGGGGCCTCTCCAGGAGATCCCCCTTTTGGTTTTGAACCATCCCGACGAACGCGAACGCGAGCAGGAGCTAAGGCAGGGGGTGAAGTTGAGGGTGAAGTTGAGGCTGAAACGTGAGTAGGGGATGAGCCTGGAGCTGATATAACTGCGGGTTTTGAAAGTTCTTTTAGTAGAATGCAAGCCTGATCAGGGGTGAGTCTTTTCTCAGGATCAATCTCCAAAAGCATAGCCATTATCGTGTAGACCTTTTCGGGAACGCCTGGAGCTCTAGGTAGATCTTCAATGGTTTTTTCGAATCTTACTTTTGATGTTGGACTTATTAGTAGCATTGCAGTAGCTGTGCCAGCATCTAATGGACCTGTGAAGGGGGATTTGCCTTCTGAGAGGAGTTTATACATGGTCATTCCAATTGCCCAGCTGTCAAATTTTGATGTGATGGGAATTGCATCACCGTATGCTTCTGGAGGGGCGTATCCGGGTGTTCCTCTCACTAAAACTTTCTCTTCTCCATATTCGTCATGGCCAATGGTGGGCATTGTTCCTACGGGAGTTGCGCAGCCCCAGTCAATTAATTTTACTTCACCGTTTGCTTTTAGGACTATATTTCCCTCTTTGATATCTCCGTGTACGATTGGCTGTCCAAGTCTTTCGCCAACGTCATGTAATGCTTCGCACAGACGGATGGCAACAGGTAGAGCCTCTGTTGGTGCCTTTTCAAGTTTTCTAGGGGCGAGACTCATGACAAGGCGTCCTTCTAAGCCTCCCATAGGGGTAAATGAGATGAATTTAGGGAGATATTTTGAGGCGAGTGCTGCAATTCGGCTCTCTAGAGGTCCAAAATTACCTATCTTTACGGCCCTCATCTTGCCGGCTACTTCCATTGCACTTACCTTGCCATAAGCGCCTTGCCCTAAATCAGTCCCTTCAGCGATTGGTTCAGGAGGGATGCTTGGTCTTTCAGGTATAGCGTCCATAATAAACTCCGTCATAATAACTATTAATTACACAATATTTATTGAGGTAATTAAAGTCGTTAATTATGCGAAATTTTAGTTGCGCTGAATCTATGTATTTTATGCTAAGTAAGATAGTCTATTTCTTCTTACTGAGATTTTCGGGATATTTGATCCGAAGGTGATGAGTGGCCTTGATGATTTCGACGAATTTGGTTTTGATGAGGGAGAGTTCGTGAAAAGTGAGGGGGCATTCGTCAAATTGGTTATCGGAGATTTTGTCGGTGGATATCCGATCGACCATAATACGGATGGTATCTTCGGAGTTATCGTCAAGTGTTCGGGAGGCGGCTTCGAGGGAATCTGCTAGCATAATGATTGCAGCCTCTTTACTTTGAGGTTTAGGGCCAGGATAGCGGAAGGCGTTTTCGTCGATGTCGGCTGTATTGCCACCCATTTCAGCAACTTGCTTTGCGTAGAAGAATTTAATTAAAGTTGTTCCATGGTGTTGGAGGATTATATCGATAAAGGATTGAGGTAGATTGTGTTGGTAAGCTAGTGTTACGCCATCTTGTACGTGAGCTTTGATAATATAGGCCGATTCGATTGGAGTTAGGAGTTGATGGATATCGAATTGATTTCCACCCATAAGCATTTGATTTTCTGTGTAATAGTGGGGTGTATTTAGTTTTCCAATATCATGATAAAGAGTTGTTACTCTGCAGAAAAGGCCATTGGCTCCGATTGCATTAGCAACATGCTCTGAGATAAATCCGAGTGCGAGGCTATGTTGATAAGTTCCTGGAGCTTCGATGCTAAGGCGTTTTAAAAGGACGTTTGTCGGATCCATGAATTCCATTAGAGTCATATCCGTCATGATATTGAAGAAGGATTCGAAAATAGGTGTAAGAGAGGCTAGTAAAAGAGCTATAAGAAAAAGGTTGAGTGCAGTGGTTGCAAAATCGACTAAAATAGCCTGGCTAAAGACGGTTTTATGGAAGAGGTTAAAGGCCAAGATCAAAAATGCAGAGGCGAGCCACATTTTTGCACAGACCATGAAGACCTCTTTTCGTTTCTTCAAGTGAGAGGAGTAAAGGGCTCCAATTGTTCCAGTAAGTAGATTTATTAGGAGAAAAGAGGAGTGGTCGACAGCTAAGGCGATTCCCATGACGACACTTAAATAGGCTGTAGTAAAAAGGGCAATTTCTTCATTGATCAAAACAGAGAGGAGGATTGAGACAAGCGGGACAAAAATGGGATATCTTACATACTCAATCCATTGAGTACTTGAATTTAGTAAAACCCATTCGCCACTTTTGCCAATAACTAGGCCAAAGATAACAATTGTGATATAGACTCCAAGCTCACGAACCGATTCAAACAGAGCTTTATGACGTGACTTTAGATAGAGAGCTGCGCAGATTGTTATAATCAGTGAGAAAATAAGGGAGCCTAAAATTGTCTGCACAGTCCAAAGATTTCTCGATCTGCTAATTTCTGCTTTCATCGCTTTTAACATTGCAATGTGTTTAGGGGAGACCTTTTCCCCTTGGTCTAGAATGCGAGAGCCTGCTTTAATAGGAGTAAATCTTTGAGGGATAGTCTCCTCAATGATCTCATTAAAATTTTTCTGAGAGTCGATATCGCTTGCGAGGGTCCAATTTTGTTTTTCAAAGTGATCTAAAATAAAAGTGAGAGAGGCGGGTGAGACATCGGGATACCGCTTCTCTACCAAGTGTTTAACCGTAATCCAAAAATTTGAGGGAAGCTGGTTCGCTTTGGTGTCTGCGAGATAAAAGTTCTCATCGGTAAGACCTAGTTCTTTCTGTTTTTTTAAGGTTCTAGTATCAGTGACTCGTGCGCTTGTTAAAACATCTGTTGTCGCATCTAACGCTTTGTACATTTCATTAAAAGTCGAATTTGATTCTTTACGCCAATAGGGGTGTCCAAGAAGCTCAGACTCCATTTGGTATCTGGCTTGATTGATCTCATTTTCAGGAATTTTATAGATTTTTCCAACATCTCGTATAGCCTCCTGTCTTATAATCATGGTTGCATCAGGATCGGGGAATTCAAAATCGATCTGGGCCACTACGTAGCTTGTGGCTTTAGAGTTGATCTCGAGCATTTCGACTAAAACCTCTCTAAAATGGAGAAAGGTTGCAAATGCGAGGACAAAAATAAATCCTAGACTTAAGCGAATGCAAAATTTACTCTCATAAGAGAGCTCTTTTAATCGTTTTGTGAATTTTCTAGACATTTTTTTGAATCGCTCTCAGTATATCTCTTGATACTCGATTGTCCTTTATTGTAGAATACCGAAATATGGATTACAAGGCAATTGCTAGGAGATTTCGTCCGAAGACCTTTTCTGAGGTTACGGGACAAGATTCTATTATTACGACCTTGAGGAACGCTGTCTTGCAAAAAAAAGCGTCCCACGCCTATCTATTTACTGGGATTCGAGGGACAGGAAAGACATCTGTAGCAAGGATTTTTGCAAAAGCTCTGAACTGTGAAGCGCTTACAAAAGAGGGTGAGCCGTGTAATAGCTGCCCTTCGTGTATCGAAATCATGGAAGGTAGATCATTAGATTTCATCGAGATCGATGGTGCATCGAATCGAGGCATAGATGATATCCGAAATTTGAATGAGACCCTTGGATATAGAGCGATCAAAGGGCGTTATAAAATCTATCTGATCGATGAAGTGCATATGCTTACAAAAGAGGCGTTTAACGCTCTTTTGAAATCGCTTGAAGAGCCGCCAGCAAATGTAAAATTCTTTTTTGCTACGACAGAGCCTAATAAAGTTTTACCTACGATTGTATCAAGATGCCAAAGATTTGATCTGACCCGGATTGCTAACCATGCAATCATCAATAAACTGAGATCAATCGCTAAAGAACTGGAAATTGATGTTGAGGATGAGGCGTTTGCGACAATTGCTAGATTAAGTGAAGGTTCTTTAAGAGATGCTGAATCACTCTTTGATCAATTAAGTTGTTTAGAAGCGCGTCCGATCACATCAAGCTTGATTTTAGATACTCTCGGTTTTGTGAGCAGAAATGATTTTTTTCTACTTGATGAGGCATTTAGAGATGAAGATTTGACGTTTGCATTTACGTTTGCAGGGAAACTTTTCTCTTCGGGCAAAGACATCACCTATTTTCTAGAAAATTTGATCGAACACTATCGCAATCTCATGTTGATTCATTTGAGGCACCTCCGAATAGAAGATGCTTTTTTAAGCGAGGAAGAAAAAAAAGGTTATTCTTCAAGTCAAGCCATCTATGAAAGGGGTCATTTAATTCATATTTTAGACTATTTGTCCGATCTTATTCATCAATCAACAAGACCGACGTATAAGAGAGTTCATTTAGAGATGATCCTTCTCCATCTACTACAAACAAGAAAAAGAATTTCTTTAGAGGCTCTTCTTCAAAAAATTACTACACTTGAGGGAAAAGGGGCTATGGTGCATCCTTTAGAGAAGCCAATATCAGTGCCAATTGCTATAGTAGAGCCTGCAATGGAAAAGTTGCCTGAGAAGATATTAGAAACTGTAATAGAAAAAAGAGTGCCCCCGTCTGTAAGACACGATACGATACTAAGATTTGCTCAAGTCGAATTTGGCGGCACAATTAAAAAAAATTAGGAGAATTTAGAGATGGGTAGTGGTTTTTCAAAAATGAAGAAGCAGAGAAGGCAGCTTGAAGACCAATTTGCTAAGATGCAAGAAGAGATGCAAAACACTGAATATAAGGGAGTTTCAGGGAATGGTCTAGTTGAGGTTGTCCTTGGTGGCGATAAAAACCTAAAATCAATAACTATCAAACCCGAATGCGTCGATCCAAAAGATGTCGAAGGTCTCCAAGATCTTATCTCTGCAGCCTTCTCCGATGCTGCAAAAATCCTAGATGAGCAATCCCCAATGAGCGGAATGAACCCGATGGACCTCCTCTAAAGAGAAGGCCCCGAGAGGATAAATTATCTACGAAATATACTTTTGAAACAGGCGAAGCAGCACCCTTTTTTTGGTTCTGGCCGAGGTGTTTCAATCGCTTCTTCTTGTACAGCTTGATGATGAGTATCAAGGTTTATGTTGACTGTGGCAGCAGCTCTGACCATAGCTACCTCTCCGTAACCGTTCCCAATAGGGGTAATTGCATCAGTCTCAGCATCAGCATCTTGCGTATATGATGTAAGCGTGCTTAAGGTGGAATTACTTCTTTCTGCTACAACTTGAATAGCGGCAGGTAGATGAGCCTCCGCAACGCCAGCAACTGCTTCTTCCATTGCATCTCGGGGAACAATCCCAAGCGCTACATTAAGTTCGTGAACTACTTTATTAAAGTTCAAAATGACTGTATTATCCATAAATACCACCTATTTATTTAAAAACATCTTAATTATATCATATTTATAATTTCAAACAAACTATTATTTTTTTTAATGTAGGCGTTTATTACAAATGTCCTATTTCCGTTAAATAGAAATGTCCGCTTTTGGTACTAAAAAGGTTAATTAACCTAGGAGGTGCTAAACATGAAAGGAGATATTTCTATGATTATCAATGAGTTAAGTCGATTAAAGATTATACAAAAAGTTCTTGAAAAAAGCCTTATTCAGTCGGAAGCTGCTAATATTCTGAATGTTAGCGAAAGGCAGATAAGACGAATGGTAAGGAAATATAAGGATAATGGAGTAAAGGGCTTAATATCTAAAAAAAGAGACACTTCAGGTAACCATAAGCTTCCAATGGGGCTAAAAGAGCTGGCTACAGGACTAATAGAGGACAATTACGGTGATTTTGGCCCTACATTAGCTCAAGAGAAGCTTAAAGAGATTCATAACCTAAAGATTTCAGTTAGCACCGTGCGGACACTGATGATTGAAAAAGAGCTTTGGAGGCCTAAGAGACTTAAGAAAAAAGGAGTGTTTCAATACCAGACAGGCGAAGCAGAAAGGGTGAGATGATGCAAATGGATGGATCTCCTCTCGACTGGTTTGAAGGGAGGGCTGCCAAATGCTCTTTGATTTACACGGTGGACGATGCGACAGGTGAAATCATGGTGGCGAGATTTGAGCCCACAGAAACGATGTGGGGCTATTTTGAGCTAATGAAAGATCATCTAACAATACACGGTAGGCCGATAGCTCTTTACACTGACAAACATGGAGTATTTAAGGTTAATCACAAAGACGCTGTAAGCGGAGATGGAATTACTCAATTTGGAAGAGCAATGAAAGCGTTAGATATTAAGTTGATATATGCAAATACCCCTCAAGCAAAAGGGCGCTATTAGAAAGAATCAATCAGACTTTGCAAGATCGTCTTGTAAAGGAGCTTAGGCTTCAAAAGATTTCCACACCCGAAGAAGCTAACGCCATTTTACCAGCCTTTATTAAGGATTTTAACAGCCGTTTTGCAGTTGTACCAAAAGATCCCAACAATGCGCACAGAGAGCTACTCCCAGAGCATGATTTAAAGCGTATTTTTATCATAAAAGAGAATCGAACTCTAACAAAAAATTTGACCTTCCAACACAAGAATACAATTTATCAAGTGCAAACAAACCGGGAGACGTACGTTTTAAGAAAAGCAAGAATAGTCATTCATGAATTTAAAGATGAATCAATTGAGGCATTTTACAAGGGGAAGAAATTGCTTTTAAAAACTTACTCACAGCAACAAAAACAGATGGGGGACGTGGATTCAAAACAGTTGAATGCCCTACTAGATGAGCTTGTAAGAATAAGTGATGGAAAGAAAAAATACATACCATCTAAAAAGTACCCTTGGAAACGTCATGCTAGGAAAGCTTGTGACATGATACAGATTTAGTTTTTTATAAGACGAGCCTCTCTATAGTGGCCCTAAGATGAGAAATTTAATAGACCTCAAGATTTTAGCCGCTATAGAGGGGTGCGGAACTCGCCGCAGGCGAGAACAGGAGTGCAAGATGCAAGTCGAAACTCACTTAACGCAATAACAATATGAGGTATACAGAATGGCAATCTGGTGTCAGACACCAATTAAACATGTTCTAAGAGAAAGGTTTTTAAGCGGGGACTACTCGCCCCCGTACCCCCTGGCAAGGGTTTTCCACCCTTGCATTCCGAATGGAGGCCCTCCAATAAGGGCTTTGCCCCTAAGACCCCAGCAAAGGGCTCACCCTTTGCAATCCCAATCGGTTTGCCTAACAAATCTTTTTTTGGTATAATAGAGGAACTAAAACTCACCTATCCTAGGTTGCTTTGGCCTCTAAAAGAGGACATTTCTAAAAAACGCAACTATAGGACATTTCTAATTAACGCTGACA
>CANJWO010000046.1 GCA_947478685.1 Chlamydiota bacterium
ACTGCGTCTGTATCCCTTGGGTTCCATTCGCTTGCATCGCTCGTGTGAAAACACACGGCCTGCTTCAGCGCCGGCTAATGCCTAATGAAACCCAAGGGCACATACTGTGTAAACTTATCAATGTAAATTTAATTCACTATAATAAAAAAAGCGTACAATTTGTACGCTTTTTTCTAACAAAAGTGATAAATAAAAATTTATACTATACTGCAGCTGAAGCTACAGCAAGTCTTCCATATTCATGTTTAACAAGAGTTCTCTTCTCGATGTCGTCTCTATGAGTCTTCATGTAATGGTGCACAGTTGCACTGATTGTATAAACGACCGCTACCACAGTAACAGCTATCGGAGAAAGGGGGATTAGGAATATAGCCCCAATTGCAAGGAAAGCGTGAAATGCTAAGGCTATAACAGCCTTAACTCGCCCTGCCCAAAGTTCATTTTTTGATGTACTGACTAATTCCGGGCTCAATTTTTCCACAGGCATTCTGTCAGTTTTTGATTTCCTTGATGACTCAAAGGCCAAAGTAAATAGATCACCAATAATAGAAAATAGGTTTTTTATAACACCAATAATGTACAGATTACTTGCTGAAACAACGATAATTTTCATCTTTTCTAAGCCGCCAACTAGACCAGCAAAATCTCCCACACTTTTAAAAGCGCTAGCTCCTGTCTTTGTGGTAATTTTTCCCTTAACAACATCATCCACCGCTCTTGAACACTCTAAAATCGCATCTGGCAAAGCACCGCACAAACTACCTGCTGCGTTAAAGCCATTAGATGCTGCTGCGATATGTGCTGAGTCTGACCATAATTGACCTACAGAGCCGCATGTTGCAATAAACTTAAACATCGTTTTTGGATGAGACATCCAACCGACTGTTGAACGGAAAAAACCTAACTCTGCATCAACAGGGCGATCTATTACCTCCCCTTTTGCATTTATCTCCGTACCCGAAATACTCGGAAATTTGTACGTCGGCTCTGCTGCTTTTATTGAAAAACTCATATCTAAACTCCCTATTTAATCTCTGGTTTAACATACCATGTTTTGTTTTCAACGAGAAAATCGTTATGCTCTTGCTTAGCAAAATGGCTAAACATTGCCAAGGCAAATGCTGTAATAGAAACTGCAAAAATGAGCCCTGCTGAAAGTGAAACACCAAGAGCCATACCAATTGCAGTAATCAGCGCTGTAGCCCCTAAGAGTGCGTGCTTAGCTATTTCCCATTTGTGTTGATTTTGGTCTAAGCGAAAAGCCTCTCTCTTTAAAGCTTCTATCCTAGCTGAGTCCCCACCTTTTTCATACTTTGCATACACTGTCTTTGCACTACTGCCCAAATCGTTAAAATGGACAAAGGCATCTCCCCACGGAAGATAAGGCGCAAGCTTTGCTGTAAGTGTGGTTGTTATTCCAGGCAACTTAATCGCATAGCCAATATCGACAACAAGACTACAAGCGTTTCTTACAAGCTCTCTAACAGGCTCAAAAAGATTGCGAGAAAATCCGCTCGTCGAAGCAGCATCCATTACCTTCGCTACACTTTTAGGAATTGCAGCACCATCACCTATGGCATAGACTACACATAAACCACACTGACCTGTCTCAAGAGACCCTGCAGCAACTTCATATCCAGCTACTCGAGACCCTGCAGCAGCAGCATCAAGAAATCTCATTGAGAGGTCTACAACGCCGCCACCAAAACGATCAGACCCCGTTACATACGGATGCTCTGCATATTTATTTATTGAAGTACTCATAGATTAACGCTCTCTATTAATGTTTTTTCACAATTAAGATAGTGTAAATCTACATTAATGTAAATATAAAGAGACTATTAATAAATAAAATTTATTTTGTCAGAAAAGCCATTGATAAAATCTTTAATATTCATCTTTTTCTTACCCTCAAGCTGAACCTCTTGAAGGCCTACTGAGCCATCCGAGCAGGCGATGATAAGACCCTGCTCTTTATTGAAGAAGAGAGGCTCTCCCGGCTTGCCACCACAATATTCGGCACTCTTTACACCAAAAACTTTCATAAGAAGTTTTTTTCCATCCATCTGAACAAACATCCTGGCTCCAGGCCGCGGGTTCATCCCTCGAACAAAATTACAAATTTCTTTTATAGACCTATTCCAATCGATAAAACTATCTTCAGCATGAATTTTTTTTGTATAGGTAGCTAAATTTTCAACCTGCGGAGTAGCACTAATTTTTTGATTATTAGAAATTTCTTGAATAACCTTAAGTAAAGAATCTTTTGCAAGATCGACTAAAAGAATTTCTAACTCCCCAAAACTCATCTCTTCGGGGATATCTGCCGGAACTACCTTGATAATTCCCCCTGCATCCATCGCAAGTTCCATCTCCATAATTGTGACTCCCGTCTTAACTTCACCTGCTAATACAACACTTTGGATGGGTGAAGGGCCTCTATACTTAGGCAAAAGACTTGGATGGACGTTAATCGTCCCATATTTAGGAATATCGAGAACATTTTGCCGGAGAATTTGCCCATAAGAGACAACTACAAAAAGATCGGGACTCAGCTCTGTTAAAAAAGAGACAAACTCCTCGTCAGAAGCCTTCAAAGGTTGATAAATCGGCCCTTGAAATCCTTTTTCCAGACAAAGCTCTTTTACAGGAGGAGCCTCAGTTTTCAAAGATCTCCCCTTCGGCTTATCTGCCCTTGTCACAACCGCAACAATATCCAAATCCTGCCCAAACAAATAAGCAAGTATCTCCTTAGCAAACTCATCTGTCCCAAAAAAAATAATTCTCATTCAAAATGCTTTTTAAAAATTTTAACCACAGAGATCACAGAGAACACCGAGGCGCTGCGCGCAAAGAAATTCATGTTTTTTCTCTGTGCTCTCTGTGTCCTCTGTGGTGATTCTTTCTTTTTAGCAACTACACTTCGGCAAAGTCGAGATTCTCAGCTTTCATCTCTTTTTTACGCCTGAGCGGAGAGAGACCACGGACTGTTTGATCACAAAAATGGACCCAAGTATTTAAACTCTCACTTGTTCCGAGCTCTTCTAGAATTTGCTCACGTATTTGATCCCAAGAATAACCTGCTTGATAGGTTAATCTGTACGCTCTAATCAGTTGCTTTCTCAATTCAAGTGAGAACTTATGTCTTTTCAAACCAACAACATTTAGGCCCACAACTTTTAGAGGAAATCCTGAGCCGATACAGAACGGAGGAAGATCTTGCCCAACCATTGAACCGCCGCCAACCATCGCATAGTCGCCTATACGCGTATATTGATGGACTGCACATACTCCGCCCAAAATTGCGTGATTCCCAATAGTAACATGCCCTGCTAACGTAGCTCCATTTGACATAATCACCCCATTTCCAATCACACAATTATGCGCAACATGACAGTATGCCATGATTAGACATTGATTACCGATGATCACTTTTGTCCCTTCACCGCAAGAACTATTAACTGTCACATATTCTCGAATTTGGCAATTCTCCCCAATCTCAACGTAGGTGACCTCTCCTTTATATTTCAAATCTTGAGTCTGACTGCCAACACTAGCAAAAGGCCAAATAGTCGTCCCAGAGCCAATGCGCACATGTCCATCTAAATAGGCATGAGATTTAATCACAACATTATCACCTAAAATAATATTAGGAGAATTTAAGACTGCATAGGCTTCGATTACGACATTCATCCCTATTTTAGCCTCTGGATGAACAATTGCTGTCTTATGAATTTTTGTCATATTATCCCTACGCTTTATCACTGTTCTGGCACTTTCGGCGGTTTTTCAGAAATCATGCCGAATACAATTTCACCTTCGGCTGCCTTCTCATTATTCACTCGTGCTTCACCTTTAACTTTACCTCCACGAGCGCTCAAATGGATCTCCCATGCTTCAAGCTGGAGCACATCTCCAGGTCTTACTAAACGTCTAAACTTGGCATTTCGGATACTTGCCAAAACTTTTAATTGAGGGTACCCTTTTTGGAACATTAAAATCCCGCCTATTTGTGCAAGAGCCTCAATAATAAGCACTCCCGGCATAATTGGATTGCCAGGAAAATGACCTTGAAAAAACGGTTCGTTATAGGTAACGTTTTTTACCCCTAGAATACGTCCAGCTTCTAAATCGATCTCTGTCACTCTATCTACAAGCAGAAAAGGATATCTGTGAGGAAGACACTTTAATATTGAATCGATATCAAGTTCGGCTGGATTATTCATACTTAGTTATTTGCTCCCTTTATACAAGCTAAAACCCTCTTCGCAAGCTCGGTATTAGAAAAATGACCTGACCGAATTGCAATAAAATGGGCAACCACCCGTATTCCCATTAATGAGAGATCTCCAATCAAATCAAGCATTTTATGTCTCACCATCTCATTAGCGAATCTAAGTCCATCAGGATTAAGAATTTCTACCCCTTTTATAACAACCCCATTTGATAAGGTTCCCCCTTTAATAATCCCTTTTTCTAGAAGAGGCAAGATCTCTTCATAAAGAGAAAATGTACGACAAGGGGCTATTTCTTCTATATAGCGCTCGCTATTCATCACTAACGTATGAAATTGAGCATTTAATAGAGGATGTCCAGGATATGTAAGCGTGTAGCTATACTGAAGCACTTTTGAAGGTATCGCAATTAGCTGAACATTCCCATCAGCCCAATAAATAGGCCTTGGCAGATGATAATAGGAAATTGTAGAACCCTGCTCTTGAATTTCAATTTTCTGCAACAGTTCAACAAAAGGGAGAGCACTTCCATCTCCCACTGGCACTTCAGGACCGTCTAATTCTATTACAAGATTATCAATATCAAATGCAGCTAGTGCTGAAAGAATATGTTCCACACTCTGGATTATTGCTTTATCTTTTGCTAAAATCGTACATCTTGGTGTGCCACAAATATAATCAACATGAGCTGGAATAACCGGTTTTCCTGGGAGGTCAATCCTCTGGAAAACAATGCCAGAGCCAACTTTTGCAGGTTTTAAATTCATATTCACTTGAATTCCAGAAAACAGTCCACTTCCTGAAAACGAGATCTCTCTAGAAATTGTTCGCTCTTTTCTTGAAGATGCGAGTTCACTTACTTGATCTAAAACGTTAAGTTCACATGGCAATACCAAATCGACTCCATCCCCTATATACTAGATAATACTCTACTGAAACATTTTCTTTTTATCAAGAAGATCAAAAGAGAACATAAACAGCAAAACGATATGATTACTGTATTGCCAAATTTTGCAAACAGTGTTGGATACGAATAGCCATTAATTAGAGCTATTTGCACTCCTTCATTTAACAACCCTTGAGAATCTTTTTCTTTCATCGATTTAATAACTCTACCAAAAGGATCAATCACTGCTGTAACTCCTGTATTGCACGCCCGAAGTACAAAAGCTCCATTTTCAACCGATCTAACTTTACCCAAATTGAAATGTTCCTGATGTAACCTTGAAGAAGGAAACCATCCATCATTTGTCAAATTTAAAAGGAGCTCTCCCCCTTGCTCTCTCCCTTCGCGAATCAAATTGCAAAAACCTTCCTCATAGCAAATTGAGACTGCTATTGGAATTTTACCTGCAAAAACTTTAGCCTCTTTTCCTGCATCAAAGAATGAGGTGATTCCATATCTCAATAAATATGGTTTTAGAAATGAGAAGGGCAAGTATTCTGCAACTGGAACAAGAACTCTTTTTTCATACCTCTCAACCATCTCTGTTTCAGGAGTAATATAAAATGCCGCATTGTATACATCATCAATAAGTCCAATCACTACTTCACTCTGATACAAGTCTGCTAACTTTTTAGCCATTTCTAGATGCACATTTTTCTCGCCATAAGTTAGCGCAACTTCTGGAAGGACAATTAGGTCAAAATGGCTTTTCTCTGATGCAGCAAGAAATGCGAAGATTCTCTCCCACTGTTTTTTAATCGTAATCGATTCTTTTTGTTCAACAGTTAACCCCGTTTGAATCAGTGCCACATCATAAAACGGATCTTTCACATTAAATCTTTCCCAATAATGAATATGAGCTAATCCAAATACCGAAACGACTATAAAACAGACAGCAAAACTTTTTATCCTAAAAAACGCCATCAAATAGGAGGTGAAAATCACTATAAATGAGAGCCCGTAAATACCAACTGCTGAAGCAAATTGCATTAGCAATGGATCAAAAGTTAAACCAAGCCCCACAGGGCTAAATGGGAACCCGCAAAAATAAAAAAGCCTACTCCATTCTAAAATTGTCCATATCGATGCTAAAACTAAACCTCTAGCGAGAGAAAAACGATCCGATACATAAACTCCAAAAACTAGAGCAAATTGTAGGGCAAATAACAAAACCACGGCTGCATAAACAGCAAGAATGCAGGTCCCATGATAATGAGTAGTTGCAAGCCAGCCCAATTGGATTGAGAAAACTCCAAGTGCCCAAAAAAATGCAAGCCGAAATGTGCCACTTTTCTGAACTCTTAGGATATAAAAAATACCGCTATATCCAAAAAAAAAGGCTAACAGCGGGAGCAGTACTCCTCGGTCCGGCCTTCCAAAAGCCGCAAGCACTCCACTTAATATAAATATACTTGCTTTAGTTAGAAGCTTTGCCCTTAGAACTGCCACTACTAGTTTCCCCT
This sequence comes from Chlamydiota bacterium, assembly GCA_947478685.1. GTDB lineage: Bacteria > Chlamydiota > Chlamydiia > Chlamydiales > 2-12-FULL-49-11 > VGMD01. The sequence goes on from CANJWO010000046.1 coordinate 6,645, forward strand.
TGTCCAAGAGATATGATAACAAGTAGTGATCCAATTATCGATAAATTTTTGAGAAACAGAATCAAAGCCCGCTGCATTACAGGCCCATCTAAAAACCAAAAATGGTAATAGAGCGCTGTGGCCGGTATAAATTGACATAGTAGGAGAACAGCCCCTAAACGAACTCTAAGACTTAAACAGAGTAAAAAACCTCCGCACACCTGTAAAATAATTCCTAACACAACTAATAGCGGAACAACAGTCAAAAGATTTTGAATCACAAAAGAGACCCCCTCAATATATCCAGTATATAGCTCCCAATTTGCTAGAGCTCCAGAGAGCTCCGATTGTGCAATATCCCAATTTAATATTGAATACGCCGCCAAAGCGATAAAAATAAGACTTACAAAAAATCGCCCTATTCCTGCCAATACCCTAAATCCCATCTTTTCACCCCTTATCCCGAATAAAATACAAAAATTGGTTTTTTCTTTGCTATAAGCCCTCAACTTTAAATTTCCTTCGCCCTTATCTAGTGCAAATAGCATGCGGGCTCAGCAACGTCTTCGACTAATTCAAATTTGGGGGCTTCTAGCGTAAAAATTCCCCATTTGTGTATTTTCTTCAGTATACCTATTCTCTATATTATGTTATGATTTTTGGCTATGGTAACTCAATTTCATCAAAATCATATACTCAATTTTTTGACTAGCTTTGCAGAAACTCCTAGCATTCCGCTTGATATGCAGCTTCGCCACTATTTAAAACAGAATAAAGCGATCGGCTCCAAAGAGAGGAAAATTGTAGGTGACACCATTTACGAACTCGTTCGCTGGGTCGGCTTAATTGACGCAAATCTTTCTGAGCCATTTACTTGGGATAAAAGATTAGAGACATTTTTAAACACTCCAAAAGCTCAATTGTCAAGAAAAACTGCACTCGAACCCCACCAAAAAGTGAGTTTTCCTAAAGAATTTTATGACACTCTCCTCCCTCATCTAGGCGCTTCTGCGACAAACGAATTTTGCCTAAACTCAAATTTGCCCGCACCTATTACAGTTAGAGTCAATCTATTAAAAATTACTAGAGAGGCTCTATTTAAACTTCTTGCACCCCTATTTTCGATATCTCTTTGCAAGGAATCGAAAACAGGGATCCTCTTTCATAGAAAAATTAATTTTTTTGAACTCCCCGAGTTTAAGCAAGGTTTTTTTGAGATTCAAGATGAGGCTAGCCAATTGGTTGCTGAATATGTAGAAGCAAAGCCTGGCGATGAAGTCCTGGACTATTGCGCAGGCTCAGGAGGCAAAAGCTTAAGCATTGCTACAAAAATGAATGGTAAAGGTCAACTTTTCCTTCACGATATCCGAAAAAAACCCCTTGAGCAGGCCAAACTCCGTTTCAAGCGCGCTGGAATTCAAAATATTCAAATGCTAATTGATCTACCCTCATCACTTAAAAAACGGATGAATTGGCTCCTCCTCGATGTCCCTTGCACCGGAAGTGGAACCTGGAGAAGAAATCCCGATCAGAAATGGAAATTTTCTAAAGCTGTTTTGGAAAGAATCACCCTTGATCAAAGAAATATTTTCGAGTCTGCCCTCCCCTATCTCCATCCTAAAGGCAAAATTGTCTACGCCACCTGCTCTGTTCTCCCTGAAGAAAATGAAGAGCAAATCGCCTACTTTATGGAAAAATATAACCTCATCTCTACTAAACCTTTCTTCAAAAGTTATCCCAAACCTGATGAAAAAGATGGTTTTTTTGCAGCTGTTCTTGAAAAATCTCCAGAGTTGTGATAGAGTGGATTGCCTATGAAAAACAGATTTATTTTACTTGCCTCATCTCTTCTCCTTACTAATGGAGTATGTCAGATGCCAAGTTTCCTTTCCCAGCAAAGTGAAACTTATGAAATAGTCATGAACAATCGTCCTCTTGTAAAGATTAACGGAAAGACATTTTCTGTTATGGATGTACAGAAGAAGATGGACCTTTTTTTACACGAACACCATCCTGAAGCCCTATCTTCTAATCTCCTCCGCTACCAATATTACTCCGGACAGTGGCGCCAAACTCTTCAAGAGATGATTGACAACGAACTCATCAAGATGGAAGCAGTATCCTTCAATATTAATATTTCTGATGGCGATATAAGACAAGAGATCGACAAACGCTTTGGTCCTAATATCATTAAAAGGCTCGATGAAATCCACCTAAGTTATGATGATGCCAAAGAGCTTGTGCGCGATGAAATTGTTGTCCGTAATATGTCTTGGTATCGAATTTGGGCAAAAGTTTTACAAGATGTTACTCCGGAAACAGTTAAATCTCAATATGTGACATATCTTGCAAAACTCCCTCTAAAGGACGAGTGGGTCTACAAAATGGCTTCTGTAAGAGGATCTGACGAGAAGGGTGAGATTGCACAAAAAGCATATAATATTCTCCTCCTTGCAGGAGAAAATCCCTCAAGTCAAGAAATTAAAGGTTTCACCGGGTTGCTCCCTTCTAACACCTCATTAAATGTCTCAGAGCCGATCACAGTCGCCTCTAAAGATCTTGCCCCTGAAGTTCTTCAACTTTTAGAATCACTCCCACCACACACATATTCAGCGCCACTACCACAAAAAAGCAGAGCCGATGGCTCAACTGTTTATCGAATGTTTTACGCAATCGAGCACAAAAAAGATCCCTCACCACCATTTGAAGAACTCTCATCCCAGATTCATGACACACTTGTGCAAAAATATGGCGATATCCAAAAAGACGAGTATTTTACAAAACTACGTAAGAAATTCCTGAATGATGATTTGGTAGTGAAGAATCTGTTTCCAGCTAACTACCAACCATTTGCGCTTAGTGGATCCTAGGAAATTATCAGAATTAATCCCTTTCTTAAATGAGAGGGGGCTTCGCCCAAAAAAGTCTCTTTCGCAAAATTTTTTAGTCGACACAAACGTATTAAAAAAAATTGTAAAAACAGCAAATCTCACCCAAAATACTGACGTTCTAGAAATTGGACCGGGGCCTGGAGGACTTACTAGAACCCTCATTGATGAAGGCGCTCACGTTACTGCTGTAGAAATTGACAGAAAATATGCTGACATTTTAGCTGAAACAATAAGCAGTCCTAATCTAAAAGTTATCTGTGAAGACTTTCTCGAATTTATCCCCACAAAACCTTATATTGTAATAGCAAACATTCCCTACCACATCTCATCGCCCATCATTGAAAAACTAGTCGATCATATAGAACTCTTTCCTAGAATTTTTCTCACCGTACAAAAAGACTTTGCCCAGCGTATCTTAACACTGAAACCCTCTAATGCATTTTCAATATTCATCAATTTTTATTTTCTAGCCTCGATTGAATTCACTATTACAAAAGATTGTTTCTATCCGAAGCCAAAAGATCCCTCTGTTTTACTCTCATTGATTGCTAGACCCGAGCTTCCAATTCCCGATCCAAAACCGTTCATAGAGTTTGTCAGATATCTTTTTAGACGGCGTCGAAAAATGATTCGATCAATTCTAGGATTACCTGATGTCACAGACGCAAGACCTGAAGCACTTAAGTTGGACGGCTTTCTTCGTCTCTACCTTTTACTAAAAGGACAAAACCGACTCCCAATCCTATCAGAAGAAGAGGGAGAATCAGAGGAAGAAAATAGCCTTTAGTACCATCTAACATTCTATAAATCAATTTTTTAGAGACCAGATCTTTTGCAAGCAATTCCTCCACAGCTAAAAGCCTACCGTCTCTTTTAGCAAGAAGAGATAGTTTAGCAACAAGACTCCCTTTTTCAATTGGTAGCTGAAGTTCCTGCCAATCTAATTTTGCAATAACTTCTTCTTCTTCCGATGGATAATACTTTAAATAGAGATCCTCTTTGATAATAGCAATGACAGACTTATTTGCTTTTGGAATCACTTTCTCAAATGATGTCTCCTCTTTTGAAAACATAAGCCTTTGATTTAAAGGCTCGCAAAATGCAGCTTCAAATAGCACAATAGCATCTATGTACCTTTGCGTTGAAGTTGGACTTTTATGAAGCACTGCAATTAACTCCCTTTCACTATTGCTGGCCCCTGCTACCAAATTATACTTAGCCTTTCTAACATAGCCTGTCTTGATCCCAAATGCCAAAGGATAATAATATTTACTATCAGGTTTTAGAAGGGCATTATTCTGAGTAAAAACTCTTTTATCACGTTTATAAACAGTTGTTTTCACCATTTCTCGAAAAAGAGGATAATTTAAAGCCTCCCTTGTCAAAATCGCCATATCATATGCACATGTCTTATGATCAGGATGAAACAACCCATGAGGATTAGTAAAATGGGTATTCTTGCACCCAAGTGATTCTGACATTTGGTTCATATTTCTTACAAACGTCTGGACATCTCCAGAAAGGTATTCAGCAGCAACATTTGAAGCATCATTACCAGACGCTAAAAGCATTCCATATAAAAGATCCTTGAGCACAACTTTTTCATTTCTCTTCAGCTTCATTGATGTGCCATCTAGCTCAAGAATATACGGAGGCAAAAGATCGCCCTTGGCTATTTTAACCTCCTCACTAACGATCCGTAACGCATCATCTGAACAGACAACTACTTCATCTAGCCTATCCCCGGCATTTTTTAAAAGATAGAGAACCGAAGCTATTTTTGTTGTTGAAGCTGGATAGATACTCTCTCTACTTTTTTTATCAAAAAGGACATGGCCAGTCTTTGCATTTATTAAAATCGCATGCGGAGTTTCAATTTGAACCTCCAAAGATTTTGCAAACACGAAAATTTGCAACCCCAAGAAAAAAAAGAATATACCCCGCAAATGACCCATGAATAGACTATGGCGCAGATTTTTTTTACATTCCAGAAAAAATGAGTTTAAAAAAAAGACTTACCTTTCTATTAAGGGGTCTAAGGAACCTTTTTTAGGAATGCCAATAATGTTTGCCTCGCAAAAACTAGAGAAGTTATTTAAGAAGTTTTCCACAGACCTTGGAAACCACCTACAAGATGGGATCGTAAAAGTTGATCTCTCACTGCTTAAACGATTTAATCTTTTAAATAAGACACCGGAAGAGGAAAAAGAGCTCTCACAACAATTCCCTTTCTACTTTCATGTCATTGAAAGCCAAGAGAAAGTGACTCTATTTAACAACCAATTTGTTGTTTGGATCATTCCTAAAGTCGAAAATGATATCCCAACTACCCTAACTCTTATCTCCCTAACTCAAAAAGACGACCTTCGCCTAGAGATCGCATTCTCAACAGCAGGAGTCTACAATACTCCAAAATATGTCTTAAAAGTACTCCGCCACTATCTCTCTGAAGTAATTGACACCGAAGAGGAGATAGCCTCCATCTCCCCCAACTAATATACCAGAAAGAATTTTTACCACAGAGATCACAGAGGACACAGAGAAAAAACAACAAATTCTTTGCGCGCAGCGCCTCTGGTCCGATCGGTAACATAGGTTACATTTGATTCACCAACATAGGTAACACTTTTATGTTAAAAAATGTTTACTATACCAGTAAGTTTATATCCGGTTTCTGATCGTTAGAGGGAAGTTTTAGGCTATA
>CANJWO010000047.1 GCA_947478685.1 Chlamydiota bacterium
ACCCCCGACAGAAAATAAGTTATAGCCTAAAACTTCCCTCTAACGATCAGAAACCGGATATAAACTTACTGGTATAGTAAACATTTTTTAACATAAAAGTGTTACCTATGTTGGTGAATCAAATGTAACCTATGTTACCGATCGGACCACAACAAATTCTTTGCGCGTAGCGCCTCTGTGTTCTCTGTGATCTCTGTGGTGAAAATTTTTCTTTTTTTACTTGAGCTCGCCGTGCCAGAAGGTGTGCCAAAAGGGCTTACCCTCTTTGACGGTTTGATGGAGAAACTTAACGACGGCAACCATTTCCCCGAAGGCGAGGAGCACCATGATTAACATGGAGAGCGCTGTAATGAGACAGAGAAAACACCAGGCGCCGACAAGAACCGGCTGCAAGATAATTAGGGTAATGCTCACAATACCAACTGGAACTACAAGAAAGGCAAATGAGGCTGCAGCCCAAGGCATAGTTCGCCACCGGGATTTTCCACCCATACAACCAAGCAACGCTTCTAAAGTATAGGCCATTGCACCAAGGCCTGCATCTGGAACAGGAAATGCTTTTGAAACTTTCGATGTAATTACAAGTTTTGTTCCATTACCAAAAACTGGGTCCCAGATTACATCAATAAAACCTAATTGGTATGAGGCTAAATATCTAGAAATAAACCAGCTTAAAACTGCGAGAGCAATAACTGGAATTCTGAATTTCCAGCTTGATGGATTATGCGAAAAACCTACTGGAATTTCATCTTTATCACTATTAGAAAATCTTGGGATAATAACTGAAAAGCCAATTGCAAGAATGCCAATCAGAGTATCATTTAAATAGATAACCGGATCGTTTGCCCAAAAAATAAGCGGGGCAAATTGTAACCAAATCCCTCCAAAACAGATAATCCAAGGGAGAATCCAAATCGCAGGCCATCCTTTTTTAGAAAGAGAAAAAAGTCCACAAATGATAAAAATAAAACCAGTTATATGGTCACTACAGGAAAGAATCTGCTGACTATATCCGAATGTGGTGGGGACAACTAATAACCAAAACCCTAAAAAGATAATTACTAAATATGATAATTTCATTTTAAACCATTTATTTTGTACCAAGCTTTTGGATCTTTTTTAAGATCTTTAATCATAATCTCTAATGACTCTTCAATCGAATGTTTTGGCTTAAAGCTCAAAAGCTTCTTAGCTTTAGTGATATCAAGATCGTAATTGTCATCGGCAAGGCGAATCATCCACGGTCTAATAAACGGTTTTGGCATAAATGGGATATGACACAAAAACCAGGCGCCTATCCATGCTACAAATTTTGGAATGCGATAAGTTCTCATCTCTTTACCAGTAAGCAGCTTGCTGATTTTTCTCTGCAATTGATCTGTGCTGAGCATCTTCTCTTCACCTAAAAGAAGGACAGTCTCTTTTGGAAGCTCATTCCTTAAATCAACACATTTTACAATCGCATCAACAACATCATCCATATGCATGAATGAGGCACCTGCATTAATATTTCCTGGGAAAAAAAACCTTTCAAGCTTTTTTTCATAAATCCGTTGAATCTGATTCGAGATTGGAATTGAGTGGCATTTATCATCGTATACACCTGATATCCTCAAAATTACAGTCGGTATTTTTCCCCTGTATTTATGAATAACCGCCTCTGTCTCAATTTTTGATTGAGGATAGGCCCAAGAGCCCACTACCGGTGACTTTTCAGTAATCTTTGTTCCAATCGGACATGATTTATGGACAAGCATTGTGCTCGAAAATAGAAACTGCTCTACATCAAAATCTTGAAGCGCTTCTAGAAGCCTTCGAGTGCCTTCTACTGTAATTTTTTTATAGTTGTCATACCTTTGATCAGAGAAACTATAGTAGGCAGCTAAATGGATTACTGCCGTAATCTTTTTCCCATAAAAGTTTTTTATGTGAAGAAAGGCCTGCGCTACACTTTCATCCGAAGAGACATCAACAGGGACAAGCTCTTCATTCTTTGATGCATATATGGCCTTTAAAAGTTCAAAGCCGACAATTTTGTGATCTACACCGAGTCTTGCAGCAACTGCCGAGCCTATTCGCCCGGCGCTGCCCGTAATAATAACAATGCTTTTTTCATCCATTCCTCTACTATTAGAGAAATTGACGTGTTTTGATCAAGAAAATAGCTGGTTTTTTATAAAATTCTTCTGCCTTAAAGTTTTCCTTCCACCATTTTACTTTTTTAGTAACAACTTTCTGGGTTGGTAGAGTTAAATCGGCCGCAATCGATATCACATCTTCATCGACCAAAATAGCTAAAAGCTTCTCTAAGCTCTTATCATTATTATAAGGAGTCTCAATGAAGACTTGCAGTACAGGCAATCTTTGGATATTACAATCTCTTGGCAAATAGCCCTGAAATGCAAATGTTTGCGACTCAAGACCTGATAACATAAGTGCTAAAAATATAGAACAAGGACCAGGAATTGCAACTACATCGATATTTTTATCTTTTGCACCATAGACCAGTTTCGCACCTGGGTCTGCAATACATGGAAGTCCCACATCTGCAATTATCCCCCACTTCTCCCCTTTTATTAAAGGCTGGAGAAGGGTTACGAAGTTTGTCGTATCCTTATCCAAAACTTCCATTGGCTTTGTTTTAAGCTTTTCAAAATCAAAATGTTTTAAATAAGCGCGAGCATCTTTTGGATGTTCTACAAAAAAACCGTCCAATTGATTAACTATTTCTTCTAATCCGATTACAAAACTAAGTTTTGGATCAGCCTCTGGATGAAGCAAATTCGGTAGTAGGTAAAGTGTCATAATGAATCACCAATAAATCCCATAAAAGTGTTGGATCGAAGGAGCTGGATTTAGCTTTCACTTCCCATTCAAATAAAAAAAGGAGTCTCTCTATAAAGTGGAGAGGCCCTACTTTTTTACAAAAAGGGAGATAGATATCTATTTGATTTTTTCGTAAAGAGGGTAGCTCCCCTTCCCTACAAATCTGAATCCCTAAATAGATGTGATGGCGCACAAGAGCTATAAGAGCGAGAACTTCAGAAAGATCTTTAAACTCCTGCCTTTTTACCCCTTTGCACTTCCACACCAAAGCTTCTGCTATTTGCCAAGCTGTCACTTCTTTCTCTTGTTTCGTAATTTCTTCAATATCTTTTTCTTCAACTGTTTTTCGATCGCCGATATATAAAAGGAGCTTTTCTAGCTCATTTTTTAAAGCTGCAAAATCATTCCCAATCTGTTCTAACAATCGATTCGCTGCCTGCAGCAAAATACTTTTTTGACCATGTCTTGCAATTCTTTGAAGCTCTTCGATAAGCCTCTCTTTCTTCTCCCAAGGCTTCTCAAGGGTAAGATCAAGACAGACAACATCATTCTCAATCTCTTTATAATAAGCGGGCGAGCACTTTTCTCCTGAAAAAATAGCAATCACATCATTAGGAAGAGATTTTAACCCTTTCTCAGACTCTAAATGGACCACTCTCTCTTCAGAAAAAAGCCCCATTTCTAATGCATCCTCACCACTTCGAAAGGGAAGCTTCGGCTTATAATGGGCTATAAAATTATAGAGTTTACTCACATAATACTTTCTTTCAAAAGGACATGCCGCCAAAATCATATAGATTTTAGAGAAACCATCCGGAGCTGCCTCACGCAGCTGTTTTTCAAATGCCGCTACACTTTTTAACTTCATTTAATAACTATACCATCGCAATACCTTATCTTGAAGTATAATCTGCACCTTTATATGCTTCTCATTAGAGGTGAACTATGAAAAGTCAGAATCTTAAAGGGAAAGTTGCTCTAGTTGTTGGTGTTGGTGATGATCAAGGTTACGGTTGGGCAATTGCGCATGCGCTTGCAGATGAAGGCGCTAAGATCGTTATTGGCACATGGACCCCTATCATGAAAATTTTTCAAATGTCTTGGGACTCTGGAAAGTTTGATGAATCCCGGAAACTATCCGATGGCTCATTAATGCAAATTGAAAAAGTCTATTCTATTGACGCTATGTATGATACACCTGAATCTGTCCCAGAAGAGACCAAAACTAATAAGCGGTATCTAGGATCCACTGGCTATACTGTCTCCGAAGTGGCTAAATCGATCGAGGCCGATTTTGGAAAAATTGATATCCTTGTCCACTCCCTTGCAAATGGGCCAGAAGTCAAAAAGCCCCTCCTCGAAACATCTCGTGAAGGCTACCTTTCAGCCATCAGCTCCTCCTCCTACTCATTTGTTAGCCTCATTAGATATTTTGGCCCCATTATAAATACTGGAGGCTCAGTCCTCAACCTAACCTACATAGCCTCAAATAGAGTCGTCCCCGGTTATGGTGGCGGTATGAGCTCAGCCAAAGCAGCCCTCGAAAGTGACACCCGGACCCTCGCCTTCGAAGCTGGCCGCAAGTGGAAAATTCGCGTCAACTCTATATCAGCCGGTCCTCTTGCGAGCCGCGCTGCAAAAGCAATCGGCTTCATCGGAAAAATGATCGACTACTCCCATGAGAATGCCCCCCTCCAAAAAGATCTTACATCTTCCGAAATCGGTCACGCCGCCACTTTCCTCCTCTCCCCCCAAGCTTCAGCAATCACCGGCATCGTCCTCTTCGTCGACAACGGTCTCCACGCCATGGCCACCTCCACCGACAGCCCTACCCTCATATAAAAAAGCATATGCCTACTTCCTTGAATGCCTCCCGCCCCTAAAGGAGCAATCCTTACCCGAAAAGAGGGATTCGAACCAGGTATGCAGTGATGCAGTTTGAAAAATAATCAATATGGAGAGTTGTCTGAATATACAAGATTTGTATCTGAGATAGAAGATGAGGATGAGCTTATGGAACTTCATGCAAACTTTAAAGATGGATATGTTTTTGGAGATGCCGATTTTGTGGATTCTATCAAAAGTGGAAATGCTATTCAAAAGAATGACTTATTATAGTGAATTAAATTTACATTGATAAGTTTACACAGTATGTGCCCTTGGGTTTCATTAGGCATTAGCCGGCGCTGAAGCAGGCCGTGTGTTTTCACACGAGCGATGCAAGCGAATGGAACCCAAGGGATACATACGCAGTAAAATTATCAATGCAAATTTAATTCGCTATAACAATCAAAGAGATAATCGATTCTGTCTGTGATGCATTAAAAATTAAGAAAGAACTTATTCCATCGAAGGACAAATCTCGAAATATCACATTTGCTCGTGGCATTATTTGTAAGATTGGAGTTGAGAAAGCGGGTATTTCAAAGACAGCTTTAGGAAGGCTTCTTAATCGAGATCAAAGTACAATTAGTCGTTTGATTGAAAATTGTGAGACTAAGAATAAAAAATATGCGGATGAATTTCCAAACCTTGAATTATTAAAAAACTTGGCATCGATCACAGATTAAAACTACATGACTGCATACCTGGTTCGAATCACTATTATTTAGCGTTGGGCACAGAGGCAGAAGTAAGCACCTTGCCCACCTCACATCCAATGGCTAACCCCATAGAAATCTGATTAAACGGGTTCTCAACCTCTTCTTTAAGGAGCACTACTTTGATGAAAAATAATGCTGTTATAACAGCAGAAGCTATAGCAATAATACCTAAAGCTGTTATTACTAGTGGGTAAGCGCTTGGTGTAAGAAATGTTAGTGCAAGCGAAACAATTGCAATTGCTGCACATTTGTATACTCGACCCCTTAGCGTTTCCAATTCTGCACATTTATTTCGGATTTCTTGAACATGTTCCATTCCAGCAGCAGGCGCTGAAGAGGATTTCGGACTGATCATATTGTAACCTCAAATAATTAATTTCTAATACTATGAGCTAGTGTAATGAAACCATAAATTCAACCGCAAGTCTAAAAAATTTTATAGCGCTTTAAATTTATTCAAGTTTTTATAAACAGAATTTCGCTAACCACATTTTCCGGAAGTCAGCTTTCCGCTTTTGCAATTCACTAAACTGTTTTTCAAGCTCAGAAAGAGCTCTCTCTTTTCTTGTAATAATATAGGTATCTAAGCCTGGACATTGTGTCCATTCAAATATTGAATCTCGATACTCATCTAAGTTACTAACTCCTGTATCAGAGCGAATAGAGAGTTTACCTACTTGTCTACTTGAAAGCTCTACGGGCGTATTAAATTCTAATCTTGGGTAATCAAAAGTGAGAGGATCATCAAGAACCTCCAATTCTAAATTTTTTACCTTTATTTGAATATTTACAGTTATCTCGTAACTATTTTCTTCTATTTCTCTCTGATTATTTAAATCAGGAAGTATCTTGGTGTTTAAATAGTCCGATAGCTTTATCGGATCTTGCCATTCCAAACACCCTTTTTTCACCCTCTCAAAAAATTTCTTGTATGAACAAAAATGCGCCATACCCTTTTGAATTTTATAAAATGGTACTTTAACCTTCATTGGAGGAAGAGCTTTCATAAGCTCTTTTAAGACTTCCATTTCTAATACGGTATCTCTTTCCTCAGGAACAAGAATGTATTTGTCACTTAACTAGTTAGCATCCGTTGATCATTTTCGATTTTATCACGATGAGCTCTATTGGAACTAAAATATTTAAGAGCCACATGTACTATAATATTTACAATTGGCATCCATAGCAATAGAGTTAGCCCTATATGACAAAAAATATTTTTCATTGAAGGTGCTCTATATTGCTCCCCAAACTGACAAAAATCTGGTTTTAGATCCACGCCTTCTTGGCATAAAGAAATTTTTTTTGCATGTATATATCCATGGATATAAGGCTGATCCAGCAAATCATGACATGATATTGGCCCCATATTAGACACTCCACTCTATTTTTTCAGACATTATTCTAACATGTTCTATATAAGCAGACTATTAAAACAAAAACTTTTGCGGAGAAGTTGCGGGGTCATCCTTGCGTTTTTGCATTTTCAAAAACAGACTGATCAAAAATACTTTATAATAAACTTGTATCCAATAACTTACAATCAATTTAAGAATTGATATTATTAATAATGAAAGATATCATTAATAAAAATGAAATAAAAAATTATGTCAAATAATACACCAGCCTCATTAACAAGCCTAATCAATCAGTTCAATACTCTTTATAGTGAGTTAATTCCATGCTCACCTCCCGCTGGCTTTGCCACCATCACTCCACAATTTACGCCTTCAGGCGCAACTAGCCCTCCATATCAATTATTAGCCCCCCTTACTTCAGCAAACAAAACACTAATGTCCGCTTTACCAAGTTTTAAAAATAGTGGAAGGTGCCTCTCTTACGTATTAGTTGCCTTGGATTATTTAATGCAATTCGAACAGCTACTTACATATACCCCATGCAATCAAAATTTAATAACACCTATAAGTAATGTTATGTCTTCCATTAGTGCTATTGAATCAATTGCGAATACTCTTAATTCATCCGCTGCGAGTCAAGTTTCCACTTATGCTACAGCCACTCTTAAACCAATAGTATCACTAATTGAGTCAATAGAGACATTGGGAAGATTTTCTGAAATTCCAAATAACCCTCTCATTCAATTTGGAGTGCTTAATTTAGCTCTTAATATTCAAGAAATTACAAATTTTTTATTAAGCAATAATATTTAATATAATTATTTTATAAAGGATTTAAAAAAAATGACTTCATCTGCCTGTCTAGACTCTGTAAATGCGCTAAACAGTGCTTTAGCTGCTTTTTATAATAAATTAATTCCATCCTCAGATCCTACTTCTGGAATTGCCACTATCACTCCAAAATTTAAGCTTCAGCGCATAATAAGTCCTACATACCAATTACTAACTAACATAACCGAATTAAATAATGCACTTAATGCGTATACCGCTGTTAAGCAAGATGGATCTATTATGGCTTATTATATAATTATGCTAGAATATTTAATGGCTTTGGAAGCAGATCTTGTACATCCTTCGTGTCTTGGTAAAGCTCCAGTAACCTGGCTAGGGGAAATTCTGAATCTTCTTAACTCTGTTAAATTTACTCTTTCAGAGCCTTCTGTAATCCCGTATCTTGCAGCAGAACTGCCATCTCTTCTTGAGGTTATTATTGCATTAATATCACCACTACTACCTACTTATTTATCAAACACCCTTGCTTTCCAAGCAATTATATTAGAGATTGCTATTAATATTAAAAAAATGACAACAATAATAATAACTGTAGCTCTAAATAATTGCCAATGATGTATATACAGCTCGTGTTTCAAAAATGGATAACTCTTATCCAAGCACTGTCTCTCGTGACTAATTTAAAAAAATCAAGTCAATACTTGAGTATCGGACAATGCTTATAGTGCTCTTTTAATAAATTTTTCAAACATCTTAAGAGGAACGATTAAAAGTGCGACTAAAAATGAAATCATCCAAGCGTCGAAATCTAAATTTGCGGATCTAAAAATCTTATTCATAAATGGCAGATAAACAAAGGCAATCTGAGCTAATAGAACAATGCCAACCCCGACAAATAAATAATGATTTTGAAATAATTTGGTTTTTGTCGCTATAGAGTTAAAAGAGCGACAATTAAACAAATAAAAAATTTGAAATAGAATCATCACTGTTACTGCCATTGTTTGCGCCTCTGAAACAGCAATATTTTCTAATGTATTTTTTGATACTTCTCTTTGATATTCCCAAAGAAATAAACCAATTGTACCGAGAGCCATTATCATGGAAGCGGTTAAAGTCTTAACTAACAAAAATCCATTCAAAATAGATACGTTTTTGTTCCTGGGCGGGCGCTTCATTATATCAGGTTCTGCGGGCTCAAATGCTAATGGAAGAGATAAAGCTACAGCTACAACCAGATTAATCCAAAGAATCTGTATAGGAGACATGGGATGAAGAATTCCCCCTTCCCGAATGGGGAAAAATAAAACCGCAAAAAAAATGACAAGAGCTTGTCCTAAACTTGTTGGTAATACAAACGCTAAAGCCTTAATTAAATTGTCATGGACTCGTCTTCCTTCTTCTACTGCAGCTTCAATACTCGCAAAATTATCGTCAGCTAGAATCATGCCTGAAGCCACTTTTGCAACTGCCGTTCCCTTAATACCCATAGCAATACCAATATCAGCTCTCTTTAATGCAGCCGCATCATTTACCCCATCACCTGTCATTGCCACTACATGACCTAGTTCTTGCAATGTCTCTACTAATTTCAATTTATGTTCAGGAACTACTCGAGCAAACACTTGAGTATCAATAACAGCTTTTTTCCAATCGTCTGTATCAAAATGATCCAGCTCTTTACCAGAAATAACTTTGCCATGACCTAAAATACCCAAGTCACGTGCAATTGCTTCAGCAGTTAAAGGGTGATCTCCTGTAACCATTATTACATTAATTCCAGCCTCGCGACATGATTTTAATGCCTGATACACCTCTTTTCTAGGGGGATCGATCATTCCAATAAATCCCAGTAAAAGAAACCCTTCTTTAACATCCTCCTCATCTAATTGTATGTTAGATTTCTGAAATTCTTTTTTAGCAATCGCTAATACCCTCATTCCTTCCTTAGCCATTGATTGCACATGCACTAGAATTTGTTCCGGATCAGACAAATCTTTGCATATTGCAACAACTTCTTCCGGAGCTCCTTTAACGAATATAAAATGTTGATCGGTTGGCGACAGGTTCAACGTTGCCATTAACATTTTTTCTGATTCAAAAGGGATAACATCTTTTCGTTTCCATATCCTCCGAATTTCATTTTCGATAAGCCCCTTTTTTCTTCCCACAACAACTAATGCAATTTCCGTTGGATCTCCAATGGGAATTAAACCGTTAGGATTTTCGTCTAATGTTGCATCACTACACAAAATGGCAGCTCTTAATATTTCCTCTAATTCCTCATTGGTAATAGAGGGATTTATACTTTGAAAATGCCCATCAAGTGCATAACCAGCTCCTGAAACAAAAGAAAAACCTAATGGAGTCCAAATTTGCTGTACAGTCATTTCGTTATAGGTCAGCGTACCAGTTTTATCAGTGCAAATCACACTAGTACTGCCAATAGCTTCTACTGCTGGCAATTGACGAATAATAGCTTGCCTTCTAGCCATCCGGCGCACTCCAATAGAAGAAGCGATTGTGATAATTGCAGGGAGTCCTTCCGGTATTGCAGCAACAGCTAGAGTAATTGCAGCAAACCCTGCATCAAAAAAGCTGCTACCTCGTATATAGCCAATTAAAAACAGACCCAAACTAACCACTACTACACCCAAAGTAATCAACTGAACGATTTTTCTTATGGTTATTGACATGGGTGTCTCAAGTTCCGTGACCTGTTCTACAAGTTCAGAAATTTTACCGAATTCCGTTTTTAATCCCGTGGCAACAACAATTCCAAGACCTGTCCCGGCAGTAACA
This sequence comes from Chlamydiota bacterium, assembly GCA_947478685.1. Classification (GTDB taxonomy): domain Bacteria; phylum Chlamydiota; class Chlamydiia; order Chlamydiales; family 2-12-FULL-49-11; genus VGMD01. The sequence goes on from CANJWO010000047.1 coordinate 10,382, forward strand.
TAAGTGCCACTGAACGCCATATTTCTTCTTTCAGCAAGTATAGTGTCTGAAGAAATAGACTCCACTTTCTTATATATAGGAAGAGATTCTCCCGTCAAAGTCGATTCATCACATTCTAAATTTTTAACAAAAAAAAGTCTTAGATCAGCTGTAATACAATCACCTGCTTGCAACGTTACAATATCTCCAGGAACAAGCTGTGATGAATGAACCAACTTTGCACTCCCTTCACGAAGTACTGAAGTTTTGTGCGCTACCATCGAAGTTAATGCTTGAATCGTCTTATGCGCTCTATATTCCTGTATAAAACCGATTAATGTATTGAGAATCACTACACTAAGCACAACAAGACTATCTGTAAATTTACCGAGTATCCAGGCAAAACCTATGGAAAAAAGCAATACATAAACAATCGGATTATGTATTTGACGTAAAAAAATAGTGAAAATATTTTCTGACGTCTTAACTTGTAATGTGTTAGAGCCAAAAACCTTCAATCGTTTTTCGACTTCATTTTCATTCAATCCCGATTCAGAAGCATTTAATTCTTGGAAAAGAACTTCTTTTCCAAAGGAATGCCATGGTATTTCTAATCGCTCTCCCATTAGACCTAAAAAATATTTTTTGCAGTTAGCCCCATTAAAAGAAAAAACGCTATAGTTAGCAAGGAAACTAAATAACCGATAAGGACAAACACACCATCGTCTTCGAGTATTCCCAATGCAATCAAACATATAGACCAAGCTGCTGTCAAATTAGAGAGAGGAATCGGTAAGGGCAATGATAAAAAGATCCCTAAAATAAAAATAATAAATCCATTTCCTTTTTCCATAAAAGAACTACGGCACATCCAAACTAATCTTGAATGAATCCAGGGCTTGATTTTTCTCACTAAGCTAAGCGTTTTATCTGTAATTTTCTTAATCGTATGTGCAGAAACACTTGTCGATAAAATTTTTTTTGGCAACCAAACGTGTTTTCCAAAAACCAATCTCAACCCGATAAGGGCTATAGCAAGACCAAATGGTATTGATAATCCAGGAATTTGGACAGGCTGACAAAAAGGTAAGCTCAATAAGATAAGAACTAAAGGGCGACCCTTGCCAGATAAAACACCCAAAATTTCAGAAATAGTAAGAGCCTTAGCTTTTGCCTCTTGTTGCAAAATCAATATGCTACTTTCTAGAGTCCTAAATTCTTTAATTTTTGTCATTTAGCCATCCAGCATAATTCGGTCTAACCTATTCCGTCATAAACTATTTTTTAATAAATTTCATCTAAAATAGCCTGAAATTCATAGAAAATTCTATTATAGTGAATTAAATTTACATTGATAAGTTTACACAGTATGTGCCCTTGGGTTTCATTAGGCATTTGCCGGCGCTGAAGCAGGCCGTGTGTTTTCACACGAGCGATGCAAGCGAATGGAACCCAAGGAATACAGACGCAGTAAAA
>CANJWO010000048.1 GCA_947478685.1 Chlamydiota bacterium
TAAAACCAGCTGAAAGTGACAACGAGGACGTTGTTAAAGGTGAAGGAAAGGACATGTTAACGCGTATAAGCTTATATATTAAGAACTGTTATCACGAGACCCGAAGATAAAGCTTAAGAAGAGGACCCACGTAAGGATCTCCGAATCAATGATTGCATGCCTGGCACCATTTCTTAATAAATCTCAGATATAGGTTAGTCGAGTTGACCACGTTTAATGACGATTACGATGCCTGCTTCTGGGATAATGGCTCCAGCATCACGCATGATGTCTAGACCCTGCCTTAGGTAGCGTTCGCTAGGTCTGTAATGGCCGCTTTTGTTATTCATTCCGGTAATTGTCCCATCGGGAGTTCCCGAAATTTCTCCGGCAGATAATACGTAACCGCCGGCTACAACAGAACTGTGGGCAAGTTTTTCATCGTGGTTGGAATAGAAATAGCATCTCATATCGGTATCGACTACATACATCATAGAGCCAATTTTTCCATCAACTTGCTCTTTTGAAAAGTCTATAGGTTCGCTTGTAGTTTTACGTATCGGCCTTCCGTCTCTAAAAACCACTTCACACGCATCTCGTTCAGTAGTAGACATATAATATATAGTAGGTTCAATGAATGATATATGAACGGAGCTAGGAAGAGTAAGTTCGGTTAAAGCTATCGACTCCAGTTCTTTACGGTGTTTTGTGCGCATTTTGAGAGGTTTTCCGTGTAAGGAGGTGTTTCCTGCAAGCTCTCGCCCTAGCACCCCTTTAATTACTTGAACTAATAAATCATGCTTTAAATGATCAATGGAGAGTATTTCCTCAAAATAAGGGAGGGTTGTTAAGAGAGTGCTAAGATGGACGGACATGATTTCCTCATTTGGGTTATAATTATAATTAATATGTAATTAGTATATAAGATTTTATAATAAATTCATATAACTATTTGTTCTGCAGGGAAATGCGTAATATGCTTATGGTTAACCGGTTGTAATTTAGTTGTCTCGGACGGCTGAGTCGTTCTAAGGAAAGGTCAACTGTGACACCCCACGTCCGATCTTTAAACTGTTATGAACAAGGCATCTAAATCTGAGGTTGTTCTCGGTAGAGGACATCTCGTCTTAGGTATGATATTACGAAGAGAATGAGGAGGAGGACGGTCATCCAGCCCATGAGATAGCAGCAATCATTAAGTGCAAGGGAGGTTGCTTGGGCTGTAAGAAATTCATCAAGTTGGGGATTCGCTTGAGCTTTGCTGAGCCCGAATGCTTTTGCTCTAATAAAAAATTGGTCTGTAATGGGAGAGAATTCAGTTAGGCCTCCCCCTAATCTTTCATAAAAAAAGACCTGTCGTCTGATCCAGATTGTATAGAAGATAGTGGCGCCAAGACCACTTGAACTGGCTCTTGTAATTTGAAATAAAGTTAGAGCCTTTATTGAGAGATCCGGTGGTTGATTTTGCATAATTAGATGCAGTAGAGAGGGTAAAAAAAGGGCAAAAGAGAAACCAGCTAATATTCTTGAGATTGCTAGCCTTCCAAGGTCTATATCTATATTAAAATTTGAGGTGTAGAAACAGCTTATGCCAAGTAAAATAATGGCTAAGCAAAATGGGATCCATACTTTATGGGTATTTAGATAGTGTCGCATAATGTGAGTGAGTAAAAGTGTTGAAATCACCATTACTCCAAGAACCACAGCTACCCAGATCACAGTGAAGCGAACATAGAGTGTAAGCCAAATTGAAAGAATGAGGGTCATTCCTGAATAAGTGGCAAAAAGAACCCAGAGATTAATTAAAGCTAAAGAGACGAGTGGCTGTTTAAGAAGCTTTAGTTCGAAGATAGGATTTGAGTGATTTAGGCTTCTAAGTACAAAGTATATGAGAAATATTAAGCCTGTAAAAAAACTTATTGTCATGAGATTTGATCTAAACCAGTCAAGTTCCTGGCCAAGGGTGATAAAAAAAGATAAACTAAAGAATCCTATAATAAATGAGATGTAACCGATTGTATCGAAAGGTTTTTTTTCAATTGTTACTGGAAATCGCCTTAGTTCTCGAAATAAAGCGACTGTAATGATTATCATAAGAATTGCGTTGATGGTAAATATGTGTCGCCAATTATAGTCATACCCAATCCATCCACCCCAGGAAGCTCCGATAATAGGGGCTACAATAAAGGATGTTAGGTTAAATCTAAGAACTTTAGGTTTGTCTGGGTCTTCTAATTTAGAGACTAGAAAGGTACTTAAAAGAATAAAGAGAGGCCCTGAACTTAGACCTTGTAGGAATCGATAGAAAATAAATGCTGGGTACGTTGTAGCAAATCCAGCTAGGAGTGTTGAGGCAATAAAACAAACTTGGCAAATGAGGAAAAATTTTGGAATGCCTATTCTTTCTTTAAATACTATTGCTAATGGTATTGTAATAACATTTCCAACCCCAAAGAAAACAGTGGCATAAGAGGCTGTTGCAGAGCTGGATCCAAGATCGCTGAAGATGTAAACAACGGCCATGCTGATGACTGCAGAATTAAATAAAACTGAAAATATAGCGAGAATTGAGAGAAAAAATAGGCGCTTATTATTTTTAATCATAGTTGAAGTGGATCGGTTTTATAAGGTTCTAGATTAGGATCGAAATTTTCTGCAAAGATTTTTTCGATGGCTGCGCTAGAGCCTATCTCCTCCAATCTATAGATGGGGGTCTCATATGTGGGGGAACCTGCCGTTGTTTCAGGAACCATTTCTCCGCCTTCATCATGTACGTCAACAGTTGCCTCCATCGACAGGCCTATTCTAAGAGGGTAGCGGAGCAAGGTATCTTTGGGAAGCCCTACTCTAACCGGCAAACGTTGGACAATTTTGATCCAATTGCCCGACAGATTTTGTGGAGGGAGGAGTGAAAAGGCGTTGCCAGCTCCTCCAGGTATTCCCAAAATTATTCCCCGAAAAACTACCCCTCTTCCGTAAAGATCGGAGGTCACTTTTACTGACTGGCCGATACGCATCTTCTTTAGCTGCGTTTCTTTAAAGTTGGCATTCACCCAGATCTGATCGAGAGGGATGACGCTCATTAGAAAGTCGCCGGGGGCAACCCATTTTCCTACTTGTATTGTCCTTTGAGCTCCCAAGCCTTCTACAGGAGAGTAGATTTTACACCGATAGAGTCCTACCCAAGCATCTAGTACTCTGTCACAAGCTATTTGAACAAGGGGGTGATTCCGAACAGATGTTCCTTGCACCATAGATAGACTTTTGAAATAGAGAACCTCAGTCATCTGCAATGAGAAAAAGCTTTCGCGAAGGGCTGCAACAGCATGTTCATAATTTTCTAAAGAGACCCCCCCCTCTAATACAACATTGTCACGATGTTGAAAATCTTGTTCTGTTTTAATCAGTAGGGCCTTTTTAATTTCAATTTCGGCTTTATAGACAAAAACTTGATGGAAGAGTTGGCACACTTCACGCACTGTATTAGCGAGATTTTCTTCGGCTCTGTTAAGTTGTATGCGAGCATCGGTATCGTCCAATTCGATGATAAGCTGCCCTTTTTTTATGAGGAAAGTATCATCTGTATGAATTGCCTTAACAAAGCTTGGTACTAAAGGGGTAATGATGATTTGGTTCCCTGCAACATAGGCGTCATCGGTATATTTGTAAAATCGCCAAATAAAAAACCAATATAGTATAGCTATAAGAAGAAGAGAACCTATTACGATGATGTAGGTGGAGGTCATTTTTTTTTGGGTCAATTTCCCTCCGGAGCTTTCAAAGGGACGTTATAGTTCGATATGTAACCGCCGCCAAATGCCTTTGTTAACTTAATAACAGATGCGTATTGAAGGTAGCGAAGATTTAATTCTTCGAGCTGTTTTTTAAGGAGCTCCTCTTCCATGGTTAGGGTATCAAAAGCGGTATCGAGACCGTGGTAGGCTAAAAGTTTTGAGAGTTCATAGCGGAGGGCTGCTTTATCTACGATGTCTAGTTGGAGTCTCTCCCTTTCAAACACAGATGTAACTAATATAAGTGTGTTTGCAACTTCCTCGGCGCTTTGTAAAATAAGATTGTTGTAAGTGAAAACGGCCTCTTCAAAAAGAGCCTTCTTTGCTCTAACATTAGCTCTGATAGCACCCGCTGTAAAAATAGGAAGATGAAGAGCGGGCAAGAGTCCGCCGGTATAGCTTGAGCCCTTAAAAAGATTGGAGAAGTGAAAACTTTCAAATCCGGTGAAACCAGTCAGGTCGATATTTGGAAAAAAATCTGCAATAGCAGCGCCCACTTCATGTGCAATTGCTTCTACTCTCCAAATTGCAGCCATAAGATCGGGCCTTCTAGCAAGTAGATCTAAAAAAAGGTGGTCAGGTAATTCGATTTTATCAGGAAGAAAACCAAGAGTGAGTGATAAATTTAATGGGGAGTCGGGCCCTTCTCCGCGCAATGCATTTAATAGGTGTTTGTTAAATTCAATCTCTTCTTGGAGCGAGATAAGCTCTTTTTTTGTCTCCTGGAGATTTTCATCAGAGAGCCAGACGGGAAGTTTTGAAAAAAGGGCCCTGTCTTGCATAAGATTTGAAAGGGCGAGGAGTTTTGCTCTAATATCTACCAATTTACTAGTTATTTCTTCACGTAACAAGTTGGTTTTAAGAGCATAAAAAACTTGGGCTAAGGCTGTTGTTACAATCAGTTTTGTTTGAGCAAATTCGGCCTCTTGCGCTTTCTCTTTTCCAAGAGCTGCATGAAAGATGTTTCTATATTTACCCCAGAAATCAAACTCATAGGTAAAAGAGAGGGTTAGATCGATTAGACCGCCAGCTCTTGGAATGGTCGGATTAAGTGACTCATAAAGACCGTTGTTACTCAAGTATTGCCAGTTGTCAGTAGCATTGAAATAGATGAGGGGGAATAATTTAGACCGCGCAATCACGGCGGACTGCTTTGCAAAGTTAATTTTTTCCTGAACCGCTTGAATTGAAGGGTTGCTGGCAAGAGCCTCCTCAATAAATTCATTTAATTCAAGACTAGCAAAAACCTCCCACCAATTTTCTTCCGGCCAATCGCCCCTTGTAAAAATTGGCTCATTTAAACTTTTTTCTAATATTAGACGGCCGGATGGGGGATAAATTAGAGACTGAGTCTGCTCTTTTTTTGGCATTGAGACGCAAGAATAACAAAATAAAAGCAATAGAATAGAAGCTCGATTCATAATCTACTTAATAAACTTTATAATTTAATCAGTCAAATAATTATGTTAACTATAATTATAAAATATATGTGGTCATTCATCTTTGACTGATATATAATTGCTGGCCTATGAACAAGATTTTTACAGTAGCTATCATCGGCAGGCCCAATGTAGGGAAGTCGGCCCTATTTAATCGTATTGCGAGAGAGAGAAAATCGATCGTTGAAGATATTGAGGGGGTCACACGGGATGCCCTTTATAGTGAAGTGGAAGTTTTCGGAAAAAAAATTAGACTGGTAGATACCGGGGGAATCGATTCTCAAGAGGTGATCGCCTTTAGTAAAGAGATTCGTGTTCAGACACTTTCGGCTTTAGATAGAGCCGATGCGGTCATCTTTGTTGTCGACGGAGTTATCGGAATTACGATTCAAGATGAAGAGATTGCACAAATTTTATTTAAAAAGACAAAGCCTATCGTTTTAGCAATCAATAAAGTAGATGATACATCGAGATCAGATCAGATAATGTCAAAATTTTATTCACTAGGCATTTCTGACATGATGACCGTCTCTGCATCTCACGGTAATGGTGTTGCCGATCTTTTAGAAATGGTAATGGAAACTTATTATGAACCATTTATAGATGAAGAGCTGAATATACCAAAAGTTGCTATTGTCGGAAGACCGAATGTCGGAAAATCGACCCTAATGAATTCTATTGTTGGAGAAGAAAGGTGTGTAGTGAGTCCTATTCCAGGCACTACAAGAGATACAATAGATGAGCAGATTGGTGGCGTTTTATTCATTGATACAGCAGGACTTAAAAGAAAACAGCAAGAAAAAGAAGTGATTGAAAAGTTTGCTAGAATACGGACAGAAGAGGCAATTTCTCGAAGTGATATCTGCGTTCTTGTTATCGATGTTCAAGATGGAATTACAGCATACGAAAAGACGATATTACAACTCGTTGAAGATCAAGGGAAAGGTTGTATTCTTTTTGTGAATAAATGGGACCTTATTGATAATTGTCGAATGGAACATGCTCTTATTAATTTAAAACATGCCCATCCAGTACTAGAACATATTCCAATTATTCTGGGATCGGCTAAAACAGGGCGAAATGTGGCTGAGCTTTTCACCCATATTTTCCATGTCTACGGAAACCTTCAAAGACGGATAACTACCGGCGAACTTAATACATTCCTCGAAAGAGCAATCCATACCAATCATCCTTCATCGATCAGCGGAAAAAGATTGCGTATTTACTACCTCACACAAGTAAGCATGAAACCACCACAATTTGTCCTCTTCGTAAATGATCATGAACTCTTTATGGAAACTTACCGCCGCTATCTTATCAATCAATTCCGTAAAGCATACGACTACATGGGATGTCCTATCCGCTTCAAACTCAAATCCCGTAAACGTACCAAATACAGCTTCTCTGAAAAATCTCACAAGTCTCAGGAAGAACCCGTCTATGATCATTCAGCATCTATATCCGATGCTAATGAAGATTGAGCAGAAATCGGGCAATTAATAGTATTCCAGCAAGAACTAGAGCGACACCTAAAACGGTTTTAAAATTTAAAAAGACTAATTTAGGCATTAATCGCTTTAACCCTAATACAATCAAAAATCCAGCTGCTAAAGAGATCCCTCCAATATTTAAGTAATCAATCAGAGTTTGATACATTGTTGGCTCGCCCATTTATTATCTCCTTTTTAGTGATTTAGTCTTCTTTTTTATTTTCTTTTTCCATTCGATTCGCTTCACTATTGTGATCCCACGCCTCTAAATCGTGGCTTCCTGCTTGAATGGTATGATGTGCCACTTCGCCTGCCTGAAAATTCATTGCTTCTCGTGCTGCTTCATAAACTTCTCCATAGACTTGATTTAACTCTTCCTTAGTCGCATCTCGTTCTTTCTGAATTTCTTGTTCTGTATATCTTATAATTGAGCTGCATATCGATTGATATTTTAATCTGTGGTAAACTTGAGCTAAACAGCAAATAATCTCTTGAGCAAGATCAAGATTATTGTGACTAAGAGCTTCATATCCAATATTTTTTAGTAAATTGATATGAGATATCAGATCTTCGTAGGAACTATTGGAGTGACCGATTGAATAATTGGAGAGTTGAGTATGAGCTAGCTCATAGGTGTTTATTTCAAAAGAGAGATTTTGAGCTTGGTTGAGTGATTGATTTGCAAAACAAGAAAAAAACAAACTTGTAATCCCAAATATCAGACCTAAATTAAGCATTCATCCCACCTTAAATTTTTGATTAAGAAATTGGAATTGTAGATTGAGCTTATTTTAGTTGTAAATAGAAATCTAAGTATAAGTTGGGTCCCATTTATAGATAACGTTATTGATTGTACGAGTGCGATAGATCCAGGGGTCTTTGTTTTCACGCAAGAGGCGATCGCAACCTTTAATATAGCCCCTGAAAAAACCATAACGACGTATTGCTAAGAGCATATATCTAGCGCTTGTCGGACGAAAATGACTTCTGGGTCCATCTACTGGACTAATTATATTTTGATGAAAGAGGATAATCTGTTCTGCGGCCATGCTTAAAAGGTCGGTCCTTTTAGTGGGAGAGGGGTCTTCCTGATAAAGTATAAGTTCGCTATCTTTTCCCCACGGTGGAAAATATCCCGGCCCATTTGCTATTAATGTAGAGAAAGAGAAGAAAAGAAAGATTTTTACCACAGAGAGCACAGAGAACACAGAGGCGCTACGCGCAAAGAATTGGTTGTTTTTTCTCTGTGGCCTCTGTGTTCTCTGTGGTAAAAAATTCTTATTACCAATACGTTGCATTGATGATCCGAGTCTGTGTTCTCCGTGGTGAACTATTTTTAAATTAGTTTGTTTAGAAGCCATGTTGCAACATTAGGATGGGGAAGAGTTTGTGATCGCGCATTTGGTAGTGTGCATGGGTTTCAAAGAGCCTTTCATTATAGAGGACGGCTCCCTCTTTAGCGCCAATAATGCCACCTAAGTACCAGCCAGTCTCGAAGCTGAGGGTGATAATTGCTGCGGGGACATTGCCTTTATAGAAGAAGTAGCCAGCCCCGGAGATGAAGAGGGCGTTGAGGCAAAAAGCGGTAAAGGCTGATTGTTTTTGGCCAATATATAGGTAGCCAAGGCCGGGGATTGTGGCGTTGAGAAATCCTGCAAGGGAGGGGTTTTTTTTATATTTATTAAATGCTTTTAAGACGTCGCCGGTTGCAGCTTGACAGTCTAAAAGATGCTCTAATTCGGCAATCTCTTTCTCTTGGTCAACTATAGTAGTAAGAATTTTTGGGTCTGAAACTAAAGTGATACCCGCCTCTTTTACAGGGATTTTGGCTATAAGAGTGTCGATCTCGGTTTTAGTGGCGGAAATATTCGCAAGCTGCTTCATTTCAAAGAGATCTGCATGCAAAATAGCCGAGGCTAATTCCAATTTCTTAGCATCTCTTGGATAAAATTTCTTCATCGTTCTGAGGATCCAATTTGCTCTTTCAGGATTTTCGCACTGTATGTAGGAGTCTACTAGAATAATAAGAAGATCGTGGAACCCTATAAAATTACGATCGGTATTTGCGAGAACCGAATTCTCAAACGAATCGACAACATCATAGTATTTTTTGCCTAGGTAGTAGCAATTGATCACCTGATATTGGATTTCAGCCTTTCTCTGAACAAGAGACTCAGGGATTAAAATATCGGCCCTTTTAAAAGAGGTGATTGCTTGGTAGAGATCGAGCCTTTTTGCAAAGGCAAGCCCTATTTGATACTCTTTGCCCCAGGCTGTAGTCAATTCCTCAGCGCTAAGCTGATTTACCAGAGGTGATAGGTGTTTTAAATATTTGTCTTGAATAGCAAAATCGATCTTCGGCTTCATGTCACTTTTCATAGCCTGAGATGGGGCGCATGATGAGGCAATAAGAAGAAGCAGGGGGAGAAATAGCTGTTTTTTATTCAATGTCTTCATTGTCAATGTCACTTGCTGAGCGGATTAATTCAAGTCCATTTTGGAAATCTTCAGGGTTAGTCTGGCTTTTATTACCAAAAATTTCTTCTTGTTCTTTTGTAATTTGGCTGAAAATTTGTTGAGATTTAATGATATGCGGTTTCACAAATATTATCACGTTTTGAACTGTGGATACCTTGTTATTCATTGAGAAAGCGGACCCTACCAAGGGGAGACCACCTAAACAGGGGATGCCGTTATTGATCCTGCTTGTAGAGTTTGACATTGTGCCACTTAAAACGAGGAAGTGGCGATCCGGCATGTGGACTTTTGTCTGCATGCTAGTTTTTGTGGTGGTGATCCCGTTGATGCTATTTGCTTGTGTATTTGTAATATTACTACCCGATCCAGTACCTTGGTTTGCTTGCTCAGACAACTCATAATCAATGTCTAATGTAATAATATCATTATCGCCAATTATTGGGGTAATGCTTAAAGTGATCCCCACATTTCGATATTCAAGGTTGGCATTTGTTGTTTGGCTTAGGCCAGATGTTGTGACAAGGGAGCCTGTAAAGGGAATGTTTGAACCGGAGAAAATCTTTGCATTTTGGTTATCTTGAGCGACGATTTTTTGCGAAAGAACTTCCGTGATAGTAGCGACAGTTCTAAAAGCTTTTACAAGAGAGCCAAGGCTTGCATACGATTTCCCTTTATGCCAGATCACATCGCCAATTACGCCAAGAAAACCGCCTAAAACAGGGGGAATGTCTTGGCCTGTTGGAAGATTAGTTGCAGTAATTCCATTTAATCCTTGAGGGAAACCTAGGCCACTTCCATTAGAATCATTTTGATTCCAGTTTCCTCCGCCCCATGAGAATCTATTGTGAACTGCACCTTGAGATCCCCAAGAGAGACCAAATTCAAGGTCGTCATTATTGCTCGATTCTACAACTAAGATCTCAATAAAGACCTGTTTTAAAGGCTGGTCGATACTCTGAATGAGTTCCCTTAGTTTAGTTAACACTCTCGGCTGGCCGGTTGCTATGAGCGAATTTGTGGGTTCAATCCATTGAGTTGATCTAATTGCTTCTACAAGGCTTGTGTTTTTCTTTTGCGATGTCTGAACCCCTAAATCGCTGCTAATTACAGTTAGCGCTTGAACAATGCCAACGCCCGATTGATGCTGCAATTTGTAAATAAGGAAGCCCGTATCATCAATTGTCTCGACGCCCGACTCAAATAATTTCCCCCCTTTTCCACTCGCGGTCTCTTGAGTATCAAATTCTTTAAGTAGAATAACAACTTGGTCAATATCGCTATCTTTTCCAGTAAGGATCAATGTATTTGTCCGATCGAGATATGAGAGGTGGTCGATTACTTCGGCTAAATTTTGATCGGTGACACCTGAGGCAACTAGGTGCTGTTCAAAGTTCTTCACCATAGAAATTAATTCTGTCCCCGGAACATGAGATGGCTTGTAGATCTTATACCCTTCTGCCTGCCTTATTGGAGCGATCTTAGTGATAACTTCTGGTTTAGGCGTCCCTTGATCTAAACTTTCTAAGAGAATTTGAATTTTATCGAGATCAGCTTTGTTGCCAGTAAAGATGATCGAGTTTGAACCAGCAGAATATTGAGCTCCAGAGATGCTTTTTAATAGCGAATCTTGGTTAGGTGCTTCCTTAACAATTTGTTTTAAATTATTGAGGAGATCTTGTGGATTGAGATATTTTACTCTATAGACTAAAAAGTTTGTCCCTAATTGCTGCTTTACTTGTGATTTAGCATTTTCTGACACGTCCAAAATAAGGATAATATCTTTAATCTTAGCAATTATCAGACTAGGCGCTACAAATTGGACTGCATTTGATTCAGGAATTGTCCTCATTGAATCAACTGCTCTGAGTAGGGCAGTAGTTTCATTGCTCGGATTGCTATTATTTGCATGCTCTGCGATGCCAAGAAGAGTTGCTTTCAGTTCTTGAGGCGAGAGGTAATGGGTCTTATAAACAAAGACATCTGAAGTAGTTGTTATTTTTTGTGGAGTATCATTTGAGGTAATGAGTTCCTCAGCTTTTTTAATGCTAAGTGCAGAACCAGAGAGAATGATTGTATTCCCATTTGGTGTCGAATCCGCTGTTTTTAAAGTTTGAATTAAATCAGCATCGATATCGGTGCTACTAGTCTTGCTTAATAGCATCGCAGTTTCACGCAAAATTGCTACGACCTCTTTAGCAGAACGATTTATGATTGGGATAAAGACAACTTCTTTTCCAGGTTTTGATACAGTCGGTTTATAAATAGCAACATCGTTTGAGTTGACAAGCTCCTGCGCTTTCTGAATGCTTAGAGCCGTACCAGAGAGAATGACTGTATTTCCATTTGGTGTTGAATCAGCAGTTTTTAGAGTCTGAATCAAATCTGTGTCTGTATTGCCACTCTTATTAAGGGTGTCTGCTGTCTCACGTAATAGAGAGACGATCTCTTTTGCA
>CANJWO010000049.1 GCA_947478685.1 Chlamydiota bacterium
CCTTGGGTTCCATTCGCTTGCATCGCTCGTGTGAAAACACACGGCCTGCTTCAGCGCCGGCAAATGCCTAATGAAACCCAAGGGCACATACTGTGTAAACTTATCAATGTAAATTTAATTCACTATAAAAGACTGTGGCATCCAGATAGTTTTGTTCCTGCAGCACAACTTGATGATGAACCAATTCCTTTTTAAATTTTTTTTAGTTTTTTCATCCTTCCATCATTCTATCCTTGTTTAATACTCTTTTTTTTTAAATCGGGCTAATCTCTTGAAAAATTAGCTCTAATTTCCCCATTTTTGAGTTTCGTTGTGTATATTCATAATTAATTATGTGCTATATTTAGTTTGTAATAAAAAAAATTAATTAAATTATGTTTAATCAAACAAATTCACCAAGACCGAAAGAGACCTTGCCTGCATATAATTTAATGCAGGAAATTTCAGATGCCACTTATTTTAAAGAGATTGGCAATGGGCTTCATCGTAAAATTTATAGAATTGGTGATAGTAATATTTGCATGAAGGTTCCTCATCCTGAGCATTTTACCCCTACAATTCTCTACTTAATGCAATGTGAATTTATGATGTATCAAATCAGTCATATATGGAACTTTGATGTAGTCCCTTTTACAAAAGTAATTCTTCATAATTCAAAAGAAATTGAGCAAATTACAGAAGCCTTTACTAAGGTTAATAAGGGTGACCATTTATACTACCCTCTTCTTATCCAAAAATATATAGAGCCTGAAAATTTGGATAGAGAACTCGATCTTGTTCATGCTCAAAAAGTTCTCATATTTAATTGGATAACAGGAAGACAAGATCGCGCTAGAACAAATAGTGTAGTAAATTCAGAAGGCAAGATATTTGAAGTGGATAACGAACTCACATTTAATACGATATGCGTAAGAACTGAACCTCATTGGCTATTAGATAGTGTTGAGTTTCCCAATATCCCTCTTAAAGAAAATTTGATCGAGGGAATCTTGAACCTACCTCAAATGATACCGTTGAAATTAGAAACACTTCCAGGTAACCATGTTGTACATTCTCATCCAAGGGCGCGTCAAATAAAAGCTTCCCGAAATGTAACTGTTATGAAGGTTCAGAACCAAGTGATAGACAATCTTATTACATTAAAATCAATAATTCGAAATTTACAAAAGAGCAAGACTCAAATTACCCCCCAAATTATTGAAGATCAAGTTAAAAACCTAGGGAAGCAAAACTATGCCAGCTGAAATTACAAATTACACATATTATGATTCCAACTGGACTGTTTTAAAATCTCTCCCACATGTAACAGCATTAAGTGCAATTGCGGGATATAATTCAGTCAGTCTATCTTGGGCACCTCCTGCAGGTGGACTTGGTGGAAATCTGGCTGGCTATGTTGTTTGCAGATCCGTAGCTAATGCTGTAAAAGCGCCACAATTCATTGGTGACTCAGGATCTTCAATTGTCCATGTTACAAACGGAACTCATATTGGCGATTCACTACTCTCAAGTAATACTCCTGATTTAATGACTGCTGATGCCGGATTATTACCAAACACATTATATTGGTACAGCGTATTTGTGGTCACAACGATTCCTGTGCAGCCTGCGGGAACATTTTTTCCGAACTATACAAGGGGAAATATTTCAAGCCCTGTATCAATTCAAGTGCCAACCAAAAGCATCCTTCCCTCAAATATATTCTCGCCTACAGAATCCAATTTTCAGAACTTTATCAATGGTTGGACAACAGCAACCTCTGGTTGGCAAGTTGGATATGTAGCAGGAAACTCCGATACCTTAAATCCAGGCTTTCCTCCAGGATCTCCCGCACAACCTGTAAAACAAAACTTCTCTATCGACTCAAATGACCCAATAATAAATATAAATGGAATCCCCATTTTTACCGAATATATGACTTTGACTATGTCCCCTTCCAGTTGCCCAGGTCTTTGTAATACTACAGGTCTTTGTTGCATAGGTGCAGCTTGTACCAATCCTTCCGGCAACGTCTGTCAAGGGACAACCCCTGCAGCTGCAGGATCTCCTTGCGGTTGTGTAGGAGATGCCACCGCACTATATACAAAAATTTATTATACTTATTCTCCGCCAGGTGGATTTTCACCAGGAACTCTCTACTCATTCTCTATATGGTTCAGAACCAATAACCCTATCCCTGCACTCGCTGCAGTTAATGGTAATGACCAAGCTTATACACCCGTTTTTTCCATCTTCGGAAATAGTGCCCCAAACTCTCCAGACGCTCCAAAAACAGGCCCACAACCATTAGGAATCACTCAAATTGAACAAGTTATGGTGAATGAGGGGAGCTCTGGTGGTATTCCTCCAGTTCCTCAATTGAATCCACCTATAAATCCAATTGCTTGTTCTCCTACCGACTCAATTAGTTGTACACGACTCCCTGGAATTGGAGGAGGGCTTAATTCAGCTGCTTATTCCGGCCTTACTAGCCTTTGGCAACTAGCATCTCTCACATTTATCATTGGCTCAGGTGAACAAAGCATCATTACAAGCACATATAATTATGATGGAACCTCGGGTGATCCTGTTCAATTGCCATTTAAAACAAAATCTGCTGGGACTTCCCTACCTGCTACCGCATTTGATTCTATTACTGTTATGATTCAAATACCACAAAATGCCCCAGGAAACACTTTGGGAGTGATGGATTTTGCAGATGCCCAGCTCGTCGAAGGGCTACTCCCCTATACAGATCCATTTTGGAGCGTTAAACCAGGCGACAACTTAATTTTTAATCCCGATTTCTGGGGAGTACAGACCCTTACACAAGGGACTGCCTCAGCTGGTTGGATTTGCCCACCTGCAATTGGGATGACAACCGATGCGATCGCTTGCGGCCCCGTCTGCAATGGCGACTGTATTACATGTCAAGGAAAGGGAGCCACAGGCGATTGCATTAATACGTGCTCAGGCACTTGTGATTCAAATAATATTTGTAGCACAGGTATTGGTAGTTGCTTAGGTAGCTGTACTGGCACTTGCGCTTCTGCCCGAGTTTGTTCAGATGGGACAAGTAGTTGTTTAAGCACCTGCATAGGCACTTGCGACGCAAATAATGTTTGCAGCACTGGTAATGGTAGTTGTAAAGGTAGTTGCACAGAAACTTGCGGACCTGATCCCGCCTATCTTTGTGCAGGGACAACAGGGTCGTGTACCGGCACTTGCTCAGTAGCAGGTGCTACTTGCGCAAATTCAGGAACAAACACAGGTGCAGCAGGAACTTGCGGCGGCACTTGCACAGGCGATTGTGTCTTTGTTCCACCCGCATGCAAACAGCAGGATTCAGGTGGTGGAATGAACTGCACATGCACATGTAGTGATGTGGGTCATGTTGGAGAACCTTGTTACTATTATGAAGATGGAGCTACTAAAATTACCGCATGTTATCTTGGCGATGGGGCCACAACATGTACTAACAATGACTGTGCGACCGTTGTGACTTGTAAAGGTGGCATCAAGGGCGCCTCTTGCCAAGCTCCGACATTTAATTGTAAGGATGGAAATAATGGGACTTGCACAGGTTGGTGCACTGATACTTGCTCTAGCACCTGTCCTGGGAATAGTGACGCTTCTGCTTGCACAAATACAGGACATGTAGGCGATCCATGCACAGGTACTTGTACGTCTAATCATGGGGTCTGTCAAGGGGGAACCGGGTCTTGCGCCGGGGGTACCGTTTGTTATAACACAGCAATAGCTCCCTATACGTCGATAGCAAATAATATACTTTGCCCAACTACCCTCCTGCCTACTGATGTCAGCACTTATTTTGTGATGCAGAGTTGCTCATGTCAACACATACAGCTTCAACAGGGTAATATTGTTGGAATTTCCAGTTACTATATGGGATCCTACTCACTTGCACCTCAGACAACATATACCTTCAGTTTTGAAGCAATGATACTTGAAAATGATAATGTGTCTAACGCAATAACAGTTGATATCTATGACATGACCTATACGATACCAATAGATAGCGGAGACGCTGTTTGTGACAAAACAGGTAAGGTTGGCTGTACCGCCTCATTCCAAAATTTCCCTATCACGAACCTGCCCCAAACCACATTTTCTCCCTACTCTTTTACATTCAAAACTGATGATCTACCCATTAATCCAAATATTGTCTTTAGTCTATTTAAAGTAAATATGCGAATCGCTTTAAAAAATGTCACATTAAAAGCTAAGGGTGGAGAAATTTATGGGATACAAAATCCGTTCCCTACGATTGCAACTCCTCCCTCTACTACACAAGCAGATTTAGCCCAGGATGCAATTATATGGCAGGTGCCAAATAGTGCTAATACAGATGATTGTCCTCAATCTATATTGTTTAATGAAACTGCGCAGCTTAGCGATGGAACTCAAATTGGTTGGCCTCAAGGTCTAGTATTGATGAATGCATTTCATACTTCACCAACTATGGATAAAATAAACATTGTACCAGATCCAGTCGCAGCTACCAAATATGGGATCAATAATGTCATGGCACTTACAGTAGCAAACCTGAGCAGCGATACAACTACCAGCGATCAGAGTGCATTCCTTATGTCAAATGCCTACTACGGCTCTGGACAATGGGATATTTGGTTACGGATAGCTAACGTATTTGAGACCGATAATGTAACGCCTATGATGGACAAAACATATCCTAACCAACCCGCAAATCCAACAGGCTGCAGTTTTGCTTTTTGGGTCTACCATGCAATTTCATACGAAGTAGCAGGGGGACCTAAGCTTCTTTATGAACCGAATGCTCTTCGAAATACAGAAATTGATATCGAGATGAATGGAGCCTGTCCCGACTATTCTAACAATTTCACAAACAACACGGGAAGGCTGAATGGATGGGGCGGACAGTGGGGTGGAAGTGGAGCTAACTTCACCATGCATACGCAAATGCCAGCTAGCCCAACTTATCCTAATGGAATTAATCTAAATGATGGCAACTATCATAAACTTTCTATCCTTTTTCACTCAGGGACAGATCCTGCCCCAGGTCAAATAGACCCGAATGGAACCTATCCAAATGTAAGAGCACCCGGATTTGTAAAATGGTTCGTAGACGATCTTGAATGGGGATGCGGCTGGACAGGAAACACTTACGGATTAGACAACATCCCAATGACAGCAACACGTATTGTGGCAGGCCCTTGGAACCCTGATTGGGCCGGTTGCAAACTTTGTTGCACCCCTCCCGCTGCACCAACAAATGCTGGAGATCTGCGTGATGGTTGTTGCGGAGGTAGTGCGCCAGTTTCATATGGAACTGAAGGTCAACCAGATTACATTCCTGTACCCACTTGTAATCAATGGGGTTCAGCAGTATTCAACATTGCTAAAATGCAATTTACACCAACTTGTACCGATTGTGAGCTTCCTTGCACAACAGGAATGACATGCGCAGAAACATACTATCCAGCCGTTGCTCTTCCATCAAGACCCGATGCATCTATACTACCGCCTGGAGGAAAAAAAGTAACTTTTTGCACGCCAACACCAGAAAAACCGATCTGTCCGAATAACATAGGAGCTTCGAATCGAAATAGATGGCTCCCTGAGACAAAACCATACCTAACTTTCCCTACTTCCGGTTGTGATACAAACGGAAACTGCTGTACTCTTGGTAATTGCGCACCCAACCCAACAGACTGTGCTGCACCCTCAACCAAATGCAATATTTGCAATTAGTAGCTATGGTCGTGGAGGGTAGTTTTGCCATGGAAGATGTAGTAGAGGCAGAAGCCGTAAGCTAGAACAAGTGGTAATCCTATAACGGCGATGGTGCAGGCAACCTCTAAGGTTGTTTGAGAGGAGGATGAATTAAAAAGTGTCAGACTGTAGAGCTCTTTGTCTATCGAAGAGATCATAAGATTCGGGAAGGTTCCGAGAGAGAAGAGAGAAAAAAGAAAGGCGATGGAGAGCATTGAATATACAAATGCTAGTCCATATTTGAATTTTTGAAGAGCTTTTGTCATTAGGATAAGAAGAACAACAAAGAGGATAGGGGCTATGCAAAAGAATGGATATTCTAAATATCTAACAACCATGTAAGAATGGGCTTTCCAGGTCCAAAGAGTCATGATAATCAATATTAGTGTGAATGTTAAGATGAAAAATGGGGCTTTTTTTCTTAAGCTGTTTTGAAGTTTACCTTCTGTTTTCATCATGAGGAAATTGTTCCCGTGCATCGCAAATAGGGCGATAGACAAAAGTCCAATTCCAATTGTATAAGGGGTAAAAAGTGCCCAAAATGAGAAATAGAGCTCTCTATTTGAATCAATTGGTACACCTTGAACAAGATTGCCCAAAAGTATACCGATACCAAATGTCATAGCGATGCTACTAAAACAGAAGACACCATCCCATAAAGCCCTCCAAATGAGAGACTCATGTTTGGATCTAAATTCAATTCCGCACACTCTTGCAATGATTCCCGCAAGGAGGATCATGAGCATTGTATAAAATCCAGAAAATGAGACTGCATAGACTTCCGGAAATCCGACAAATAGAGCTCCGCCTATGACGACAAGCCAAACTTCATTTCCATCCCAAAAAGGGCCAATCGAGTTTAAAAAAATCCGTCTATCTCTATCTGTTCTAGCAAAGTAATGTATCGAGCCAACTCCTAAGTCAAATCCATCGAGCATTACATAAAAAATAACTGCTGCCCCTACAACCATGTACCAAAGAAGTTGTAATATTTCGATTGTCATAGGTCTGCTCCTTTTGAAAATATATCTTTGTAATGCTTCTCTTTTAATATCGCAATCTCTTCAACAGGTCCATGTTGAATCTTCCGATTGAGTAGAAAAATAAATAAGACAAATAAAATTGAGTAGACCACGCTAAACATAATCAGTGATCCAAGGACTTGCTCTCTTGATACAACCCGTGATGCCCCTTCTACCGTTCTCATTACGTTGTAGACAATCCAGGGTTGCCTTCCAAACTCAGCTGTAAACCAGCCTGCTGTATTAGCAATATAGGGAAGTGAAACTGAAAACACGGTAGTCCAAAGAAACCACTTCGCCTTTTCTAATCGATCGCGATACCATAGTATTAGCCCGATGATTGAATATAGGAGCATTCCAAACCAAGCATAGACCATGATGTGATAGCTATAAAAAACAGATGGAATATGAGGCCAATTCTCTTTTGGAAATTCATTTAGGCCAGGAATTGCCTCTTTAAAATTCCGAAAGGTTAGAAAACTTAAAAGCCCAGGAATGCTGATTCCATAAACTTTCTCATTCTCTGTATCAACAATTCCGATAACTGTGAATGGAGTGTACTCTTTAGTCTCATAAACTCCTTCCATAGCAGCAAGCTTAACCGGTTGATTCTTAGCAACACCTCTCGCTGTAGAGTCTGCTGAAACAAGTTGCAATATCAGCGCGACCATCGCCGTTACAAGAGAGAGTTTTAAAGTGAATTTAGCAAACTCCATATGCTTTTTTCTAGCCATGTAGTATGCACCTACACTCACCATTAGAAAAATCCCAACAAGCCAGCAGCCTAATAAAACATGGACCAATCTGTCTATAAATGAGGGATTAAAATAGACATCCCACAAACTTGTAATCACAGCACGTTTATTTGCCCCCTCTCCAATAATTTTATAACCTGCAGGCGTCTGCATCCATGAATTAGCCATTACAATCCAAATTGCACTAAACGTAGCTCCAAATGTAACCAGAATTGTAGAAAGGTAGTGGACCCAAGGCTTAACACGATCCCAACCAAAAAGCATGATTCCTAAAAACCCTCCCTCTAGAAAAAATGCGAAAACCCCCTCAGCCGCAAGAAGTGTCCCAAAGACATCCCCTACAAACTTAGAAAATGTCGACCAGTTATTTCCAAACGCAAAGACAAGGACAAAACCAGTTGCAACGCCCATTGCAAAAAAGAGGGCAAAAATTCTCACCCAAAATTGGGCCATCTCTTTATAGATTTTATTTCCGGTTTTTAGATAAAGCCCCTCAATAATCACTATCATCCAACTTAGCCCTATTGTCATCGGAGGAAAGAGATAATGAAATGTAGCTGTAAATCCAAATTGAATACGAGAAAGCATCAAAAGATCCATTATATCCCTTTAAAATATTTTGTTCATGCTAGTCGATATTAGATTTTTGAACAACGATTCATTAGAACTGCATCAGCTAATACAATCGCAGTCATACTCTCAACAATTACAGGAGCCCTTAGAGCGATGCAAGGATCGTGCCTCGATCCTTCTGGAAGAATCAACACCTCTTCTTTTCCTTCTAAATTTGTCGTCCTTTGAGGTTTTTTTATACTCGATGTAGGCTTAAAGGCGACCCGAAAAACTATTGGCGCTCCGCTACTAATTCCACCCAGAATTCCCTCTCTACCATACAAATCATTGTGCTCACTCCCTCGCATTTTTGCTGCCGCAAAGCCAGCCCCAAACTCAAAACCTCTCGTCGCTGGAATTGAGAGCATTGCAAAACCAAGAAGGGCTTCTAGCTTCTGGTAGATAGGATCTCCAAGACCTTTGACTACATGACTCACTTCACACCGAATCACCCCACCCAATGAATCCCCTTCTTCCATCACCTCTTCTATAAGTGCTTTCATTTTGTCAAGATCTTCTACCTCAGCGCGGACGATCATAGGATAAATAATCTTCTTGGCTATAGCACCAGCTGCAACTCTTGCAGCCGTCTCTCTTGCAGAAGCCCTCCCACCACCTCGGTAATCGAAAATTCCATATTTCTCTAGATAACTTTGATTCGCATGACCTGGCCTGACCAGATGTTTGATAGATTCATATTTAGAAGAATCTGCATCTTGATTTGCAATAAAAAGGGCTATCGGTGCCCCCGTAGTCCTCCCTTCAAAAATACCCGACAATATTTCAACCTGATCGGTCTCCTTTCTTGGTGATGACAGCTTCGAGAGTCCGGGACGCCTTCTTTCAAGCTCGAATTGAATATCTTCTCTCGAGACTTCAATATTTGCAGGGCAACCATCAATTACAACTCCAATCCCCTTCCCATGCGACTCGCCGAAAGTTGTGATTGTAAATATATTTCCAAACCGATTACTTGCCATCACACACTCTTATAACTAAATCTAAAAGATCGCCCCTTGTCGCATCGATCCAAACACATGAGAGTTCTCTCAGTTTTTGAATTCGCTCTTCATAATAGCTATCAAATGCCTCTCTCGTCTGACAAATAGGCGGCCATTTATCCCACCTCTCTAAAAGAGAAGCCTTGCTCATGTGCAAACAAATAAGTCTTCCAAGCCCCCTTAAAATCTTCTGATTCTCCTGACATAAAAAACCACCCCCACCAACTGCAATAACACAATCTCCCTTATCTTGAAGACTCTTGAGCACCTGATGTTCGATCTCTCTTAACCGCTTCTCCCCCTCATCCAAAAAAATCTCCCTCGGCACCCTTCCAAACCTTCTCTCAATCTCCTCATCTGTATCAAAAAAAGGCCACTTAAGTTGATCTGCAAGTTTTCCACCAAAACTTGTCTTCCCAACCCCTTTCAATCCAAGTAAAATAATTTTCATCAAAGCAGTATAGACAATAAAATTAATATTGTGTTAATTTTTTTCGCATGACATCTGCTCTAGCTCAAATAACATTCTCTTGTGATTCAGTCTTTTTATCTGGTTCAAAATTTCTCGATCGTCATCCCACACTTTACAAAACAGCACTTGTCATCATTCATATTTGCAGAGCATCAATGCTATACACCTCCCCATTCTTTACTGCCCTGGTAATCCTCCCCTACTCATACCTTTACCGCATCTCAGTAGAAAGATCGTGCCCCTTCCGCTTTACCTTCGCCTCCCTCTTTGGCGCCTTTGCCTTCCACCTAAGCCTAATATCACCACTCGGCATGATCCCACTTGCAGCCTACGCAATCATGATCTGCTACATCTCCCACACCGACATAGAAAACCGCATGGCAAAACTCGACAAAAGCTGCTGTATTGCAAACTTATAGTGAATTAAATTTATCAATCTAAATTTAATTCACTATAAGTTCTTGAATCAAGAAGTTAACCCGCTCGATTTCTGAATTACACCAACTTAGTTCTAGTCTCTTGCTTTTACTTAAGCTTCATGATACTTTATTTCGAAAAGGTGGTATTTTGTGCCTATGTTGTTTGTTGAATCAAAAATTTCCAGATCACAACTTACTAAGCTAGCAAAAGAGCGCTTTGGTGATTTGGTAAAGGGCGTCGTGGACATTAGCCGTGGCGTTATGCTCCTTGGGGGAGAGCTTCATGCAGATGAAGAGGCTGCTCTGATAGATCAAGGATCACGTCAAGAAGACCTTTGGGGCATAAATTTATATCCAGATAATTCGGGTGATGAATTTATTGAATTCGACTCAATGATTAATATAGTCATTTAAATTTAAAATTTCACTTAGGCTAAAAGATCGCTTCGCCTTTTTATCAACCATTAGGTGATGCTGAAGCAGGGCTCTGTTTTTACAGGCCCGATGCAAGCAGATAAAAAGCCGAAGATGATCTTGACGCATATGTGAA
>CANJWO010000050.1 GCA_947478685.1 Chlamydiota bacterium
AAGTTTACACAGTATGTGCCCTTGGGTTTCATTAGGCATTAGCCGGCGCTGAAGCAGGCCGTGTGTTTTCACACGAGCGATGCAAGCGAATGGAACCCAAGGGATACAGACGCAGTAAAATTATCAATGCAAATTTAATTCGCTATAAAATTTATCAATCGAAATTTAAAGCACTATAAGTCCCTCTCCTCTGGAAATGCAGAGATCAGCCTAAAAAGAAAATAAACAAGAGTATTTCTACAAAGAGAAATCCCGCTTCATTTGAAACGGGATTTGTTTAATAACTTCATCACGAAAAAAGGGATTTAACTATTCAAATACACTAAATTCCCAAATTGAGCAACTTGTGTTTTGAGTCCTCCACCTGATAAAAATACCTGTACAGTGGCTGCTTCATTTAATGCTAAACTTCCTGAACTCATTTGTAAGCCTTGACCACTAATTACAGTTGTCGAAGTATCTGTGCCCGCTGCTATTGAAATAGTACCCGAAACACTTGATCCTTGAGAAATAGTACCTCCGGATGCTGGAGGTAAACTAGCCGTTTCGATTACGAATACAGAAGGATAGTCTCCATTAGCATTAAGAGCTGCATTACAATCAATTTCTAAGTAAGTAGGAGGTTCTTGAGGTGTTCCAAAAAAAGTTGATAGTGAATAAGGTAAAGTAATAACAAAGTCTAAATAAGCAGGTCCGGTTTGAGTTGCAATAAATGAATTAGTAGCCGTGTTGTCCGTGCTTTTTAATGATCCGTATGAGGCTCCTGACCCTCCTACAACAATCGTATATGTATTATTGCTATAAGATATAGAAGCAGGCACATTATAATTAGAGCCATTTACAGGACCACAAACCGGGTTGATTGTACTCGCTCCAGCGCATGACGCCTGGCAAAAGCTACTCAAAGGTTCGTAGGGATTGCATGCGCTATCACAATTTGGGCAAGGATATCTTATGCAGCATGTTTGTAGACATTCAATATATTGAGTACTAGTACTAACATATGTTGAACATAAAGTCTCACATATCAATTTTTGCTCGTTACAGCTTTTACAAACTTGTGCAAGATTATAGGGATTTTTTTCAAAATAACTACAACTAGAGCTTGGTTTGTTTAGGCACTTATAAAGCTCTGTGCACTGAGTTACTGAATTAATAAAGTTAGATGGTGAGTTCAAAGAAGACCATTTGTCTAAATTGTTAATAGAAAGTGGATTGAGACTCACTTGATATCCATAGGATGATCCAACTATTTGTGGCAGTTGGAAAGAATAAGGAGAAGTTGCATATGTGCCATCAAATAAATAGGCATTTAAATCAGATGGAATAGTTCCAGTTAACGTTAAAGTTCTTCCAGGCAAAATTGTAGAAGGCTCTTGTGATGGAATATTGTAAGCACTTATTATATTATTTTGGGCGTATAAATTTGTTAAAACATTATTATTTGTTGTGTTTTTTATAATTATTATGGTTTGCATACAAGATCCTTTTAAATTTAATATTTCATTTCATATATTACTCTAATAGAAGGATTGCTCTGTTTTATTGATAGTCATAGACTTAAGGTAAATGATTGGTGCCAAGCATGCAGTTACTGATTGGTGCCAAGCATGCAGTTATGCAGTTTGAAAATAAATCAAATTTTTTTTATCATTTTTTCCATTTATAGCAAAAATTAAGGAGATGTGAGGATGGCAAGACCGAGAAGACACCATTGTCCTGGATGTTTTTATCATGTAATGGTGAGGGGAAATGAAAGGAAGGAAATATTTTTTTCAGACAGCGATCGCTATGAAATGATTCGAACCAGGTATGCAGTCACAGATATTATATCATGTATGGTATTCAAAAATCTCCTTTGGGGGTCACTTTTCAGTGTCGCAAAGGGGTCATTTTACGCTGTCGCCTGACAAATTTTTGAAGGGACAAAGTATAGAGAAGTAGATAACTTGAAAGATGCTGACTTTCTTTACATTTCTATTCCATATGTCGACGGTGTAGATCAAGAAGAGCCTGAGATATTTAGACCGTTGATTCAATCAGTGAAGCAGGAGATTCCGATACTTTGTGTAAATCCCGATCGATTTGCGATGGAGGGATCTCCTCCACGTCCAGTTGTTCGCCAGGGTAGCATTGCTCAGATGTTTGTAGAGCAACAGGCTGATGTCTATTTAGTTGGGAAGCCCTCTAGGATTATTTATGAAGCAGCCCTAAAGTATTTTCCTATAGATATTTCGAAAGAGAAAATTCTTATGATTGGAGATACTCCTGAAACAGACATCCGTGGTGCTCATGGGGCAGGTATGGACGCTGCTCTTATTACAAAAACGGGAGTTATGGCCTATCTTCTAGAAAAAAAAGGTGAAGCAATAATTGTTCACCAGCTGCCATTATAGTGAATTAAATTTACATTGATAAGTTTACACAGTATGTGCTTTTGGGTTTCATTAAGCATTAGCCGGCACTGAAGCAGGCCGTGTGTTTTCACACGAGCGATGCAAGCGAATGGAACCCAAGGGATACAGACGCAGTAAAATTATCAATGCAAATTTAATTCGCTATAAGTGATCGTCCCGATTTTTTACTTGAGCGCTTAAATATAGGTTTATAATTATTTAAAAGTCAGTTCTATTTAAGTCAAAGGAATGGGGGCGGTTGGATGCATTCAGAACTTTTGACTGGAAGAAACTTTTTGCAACTCTTCACAAATATGATTCGTGCCAGGCATGCGGTTCTTGACGCGACAACCATGAACCCGAACCTCTAGACCTGCGGATTATGAGTCCGTAGCGCTCCAACCTCTAAACAGCAGCTAACTTCTTGATATTATAGCTGACAAGAAGACTTTTCAGCTACTGCGAACAGTTGTGATTTATCGCTTTTTTTTGTAGGTGAGTGGTCCACAAATGGTCCATGGAAATGGGCTATTCTATAGCAACAATGTTACGATCAAAGCCAGTGATGCTATAGGGTTCATTTTTGTATTTAAAGAGAAAGTCTGCCAGAACTTTTTGATTTTTATAATCTCCATTTAACAGGACAGCTTCAATGATTATAAAGCTACCTACGAGTGGAACTCTATGCAAATAAATTTTTGTAATTTTAAATTCTGTGCCAGTCATTAATGGTCGCCTCCAAGAGCTATTAAAGTAATCCCATTTTTCAGAATTTTCTAAAAATTCTTGGAGGGTTGATGGGGGAATAACACCATTTGGAAGGGATTCTATAAAATATTTATTCTTCTTCTCTCTATAAAATTGATAGATAAAAACACCTTGATTAATGATGAATTTTTTTCCTATCCAATCTTTTATATGAGGTTCGTTTTTTAGATCAACAATGCTTTCAGAGAGAAATAGAAAATAAAAACTTAAAATAATCGCTAAAAGGATAATAAAAATTATAAGAAAAAATTTGGTGAGTTTAACAAAAAACATGATGATATTTTTTAATAAGTTCATGGATTATGCTTTGATAGCAGGGACTTATTAACTCATGTTCATATCGATTAAAAGTTGCATTAACGCTTGGATCGAGAATAGTTACATTCGAAATTTTCTCAAATTCTGCTAGATAATATTCTTTACGTTGAGAGCTGTATGTTAGTATGGTTTGAGGATCTTGCGTTTCTAATTCGTTATCAATATCTTCTTCGACTAGAGTATCAATGACTTGATCTTGGGTTAATTCTTTTTTTTGACCCTCGTAACGTCTAAGGGCAAGATTAGTTAATTTCAGGCCTAAGGCTAAATGTCTCGGAATAATGTCTGCTGCGCTGATGTAGTTATGAGAGTCAGGGTGTGCTTTTCCGTGTGAGATAAGAGAGACTCCACCTAAAGTAAAAATTCGTAATTTTTGTCTTTCAGAATTTTTGAGCATATTTAGTGCTAGATCGGCAATGATAGCACCTTGACTATGTGTGAAAATGATTATTGGGGGTGGATCTGATTGCTTTATTGAAAAGTCTATTAGTAATTGAAAAAACTGGACGGCGATATTTACAATTACCGTAGCAGATTTGTCTTTTTGCCGTAGAATTTCCAGAAAATCTTTTATTTTGGATTTTGTTAAATTGGGAAGCGCCCAGACTTGCTCACCATTTGTCGCAGATACAATAGAAGATAGAGATTTTTTTATTTGCTTTTCATCATTCCAAATTCCGTTGATAAATCCCCAAATAGGTTGCCCCGGCTTGTGGTCTCCAAGAATTTCAAGAGCATTTTCAATTTTAAGTTCAGGTTCACATTCGTTGTTAAGAAAATGAATTTTGTCTAAATGATGACCAGGTCTTGATCGAAGATATAACGTTCCGTTATTTTTATGCACAATTACAGCATCAAGGCGATGCGATTCAATCCATTGAATAGACTCTTCTTTTGATAATACGTTCTGAGTGTCAGTAAGATAAAGTTCTATAAATTCGGGTTTTTCTGCATAGTAGCGAGCAGAAATTTTTGGCAATAAAGCAAAAGATCCCTCACAACTTGAATTGCATAATTTTACTATGCTTTTTACCAAAAGCTGAAATCTCTCATTTGAGAGACTTTTTATTTTTGTAGAAGGTTGTAATTTTGTTGCTTCGCAAAGCTCATTTAAAAAAACCTTACCAGGTAACGACTCATAATACTTGGCTATTGCAGTTAAAGACTTTTTTGATTTTAACCATTTTTTTAACATGCGAAGACCAATTTCAGAAAATGAAAAAATCGCGTATGTGTCGCACGAGCCTATATTTGAATGTTCTTTTAAACTTCTGACATGAAGAAGCCCTGGATTATTCAGCCGCCAAGCTAAACTTCCGTTTTGTGCAACATACTTATGGTCATAGTCATCAAAGTAGAAAATAACATCGTTGTTGTATGCGTGGGCTTTTTTAAACATAAGTGTAAACATAGGGCTTCAATTATCTAATAAGGAAGCTCAAAAGTCAAGAGTGTACCGATGGCATATGAACAACATGCTACTTGGTATTAATTTGTTATGGTTTTGGAAAATTAAGATTATATAATCATTAATAGCGAAGTTTTATGAACGGACTATTACCAAACGCCAAACGTCCCAATCTTCTTTGGAAAGATGTTCTGGACACTCCATAAGGCTACTTATGAAATCGATACGTTATTTTGCATCATTTTCAAGCATAAATCTCCTCTTATTTTAGTTGGACTATAACTAATTCTAGAGGCTTACAAGTGTCATTAATGGTGGTGTGCAGATGGCCTTCAGGATCTGGATCACGATAGATGGCTTCACCTTTTGGAAAATTAATTGAAGTTTTGACTCCAGTTGAATCAATTTGTGTAAGGGTGCCACCTTTAAAAGAGATCGTTACAGAGGCATAATCATCATGTTGAAGAGCTACTTCTTCATGAGGGTTAATTTTGATCTTTAGAACTCTGACTTGGTCGTTTTCAAATTGTGTATCAGATTCAATTGCGCCGAGACCAATTGATAAAACTGATGCTATGAACATAAAAATGTGATTTTTCATAATGGCCTTTAAAAGATAAAGAAACAGCCTATCAAATAATTAAAATCTTTACCAATACTTTTTGATCAGGGAAGGTGAGTGGGGAAAATCCGCTTTATAAAGATGGCAAGGTAGATTTTTTGGATGCTTTGTCCAAAAGGCTAAGAATCTCTCTTTCAGGTACAGGCTTATAATCCCACACCTCTACACAAAGATTGAGTTGATTAGATAAGATCTTGCTAGGTCTTTTATCGTGAACATGACCGTGCAATTGAAAATGACTTGGAGCTTCCTCTGAATGATTCAACTTTAGTCTTATGAAACTGAAAGGAGGGATGGGCAGCCAGGACTTGAACCTCTAGACCCACGAGTTATGAGTCCGTAGCGCCTTTCCCTCTAAATAGCAGCTAACTTCTTGATATTATAGGCAACACAGGGACTTTTCAGCTACTGAGAATTGTTGTAATTTATCGCACTTTTTTGCAAGCGAGTGATCCACAAATGGTCCATGGAAATCGGCTATTTATGCGGACTCATTTCTTGTATTAAAAATTACACCGAACATCCATTTGCCAGATTGGACAATTTCGATAGCTGCTAAAGATTTTGATTGGTCAAAATTAGCTTGCTTACGCTACTCTGTATTGAAAAATTTCATTACAGGGCATTAAGGGACGTTTTCAAATTCAACCAGCCTGCTTTTCAAATCTTTGCCTTTTCATTTAAATCATTTTTCTTGTTCTAGTTATCAACTATGTTCTGCGAAAAATAATTTAAATGAAAAGGTAAATCTATCAAAAATCAGATGTGGTTGAATTTGAAAACGTCCCCTACAATGATGTTTTTTCTTGCGTGGCTTCCAATTCTTGATGTGCTTTGCGTGAGCACGAATTCCTTTATACAAGAAGATAAGCAAAGTGCATATTCTCATGAAAAAATCCAGGAAACGCTACAAAACGCATGCTCTGTAATCCTTAGTGGAAAGGGGGAACCTGTATATGTCATCCATTATCCGGATACTACAAAAAATCGGCTCTTTCTCGCCTTCGAAATCAGCAGGCTATATGGAGCTTTCCTAACCATTGAAATGCACGAAGAAAATCTTTGTGCAATTTTACAGCAGAAGGGCATGTGGATTCAAAAAAGATCTCTTTATCATCCAGTTCCCACATCATTCCAAATATCGCTTTTTATTAGTACACTAGAACGAGAGTTATTACAGAGTCTCGAAAAAACGAAAAGCTGTGCCGCTTGGGTGCATCTTGGTTATGATTATGGGCCAACTTCAGCAATCCTCGAGCTTGTTTTTCGAGAAGTGGGTTTGGACGCTGATTTCTACTACCTCTTACCTTATAAGAGTCACACATATATTTATATTCACGATGGGGAAATCATCCTTAACCTTAATTTCAAAGGACCTCCTATTTAAAATATTTACTTACCTTTAAGTAAATTGAAAAATCTGGTAAACTCGGGTTTCATGAACCTCCCTAAGCCGCCAGCCGGTATCCAACATTTTCCTAACCTAATTAAAGACGGGTATGTTTATGTCGATAAAACTCGTTATTTGTATGAGCTGATCAAAGAGAAACCCGGTTGTTTTTTAGCGCGTCCACGAAGATTCGGTAAATCATTGCTCGTTTCTACACTAGAAGCTTTATTTCAGGGAGAGCGAGAACTTTTTTCGGGACTTTGGATTGATTCCTCAGATTATGACTGGCATCCACATCCTATCATCCGGCTCGACTTTTCAGCAATTTCATCTGACAATCCGGAGATTCTCTCAAAGTCTCTAATAGATACATTAAAAGCGATTGCCTTGCAATATGGTATAGAGAAGATAGAAAAAGAACTTGTGAAATCTACATTTAATGCATTGGTAGAAGAACTATATAGGCGTTTTGGGCCGGTAGTTATTCTTGTTGATGAGTACGATCATCCTATCGTACGCTTCATCAATGAGCCTAAAATGGGAGAGGCCAACCGTGACTTCTTGAATCATTTTTATGCTAACATTAAAGCCCAAGAACGGTACCTGCGTTTTATATTTGTCACAGGGGTAAGCCACTTTACGAAGGTATCTTTATTTTCCGGCCTCAACAACTTGAACTTGCTCTCGTTTCGAGAGGATTGCGCTGATCTGCTTGGGCTCACAGAAAAAGAAATCAGAGCATACTTTACCCCAAATATCAAGCACTGGGCGCAAAAAAGAGGTGAAACTGAGGAAGTGGTTTTTTCTATGCTTAAAACATGGTACAATGGCTATTCCTTTACTCAATTTCCTTCACCCCCTAAAGTTTATAATCCCATTTCCGTTCTGAACTTTCTTAAGACGGGCGTGATAAAAGATTATTGGTTTGAGACAGGAACGCCCACCATGGCTATTAAACTCGCGCAGAAACGCAATTTTCCGCTTCTTACTCTTGAAGAAGACATACCGGCAGGTCAAGAACTGGAGCAGACTCACGATATAAATTCTATGGATATTCATACTCTGTTGTATCAAACGGGGTATCTAACCATTCGTAAATTTGACGAAAAAACCCAGACTTACCTCCTGAACTTTCCCAACGAAGAGGTGCGCAGATCCTTTTTAAACAACCTCTTACCCATTTTCTCTAAGAGTTCTTCCTCTGACATTCAAAGTGTATACTATCAACTTGCAAAGCATCTGGAACACCACAATTTTCAGAAATTTTTTGACGTATTCAACATCTTTCTCGATTCCATTCCTTATTATATTCATAAAGATGTTGAAAGCTATTATCACTCTCTGCTCTACTTGTTTCTTAAGACTCTTGGGTTTAAGGTGGGTGCTGAAGTGCCAACTAGCCGTGGTCGTATGGATTTACTTCTAAAAACAGATACGGACATTTTTGTTTTTGAATTCAAAATTAATAAAAGCGCCAGGGAAGCGCTCGACCAAATTTTGAATAGAGCTTATCACACGCAATTCAAACTTGACAAACGCCCCATCACACTCATTGGAGCCAGTTTTGACACAAAATCCAGAAAGCTTAACGACTGGATTAGCCAAAAGGGATAGATTCAATTGCGCAGAGACCGATTGATAAAACAGATTAAAAAAATATTATTGTCGTAGATTACGTATGTTAGAGTGATTCGAACCATGATTCGAACCAGGTATGCAGTCATGTATTAAAAATTAAGAAAGAACTTATTCCATTGAGGGACAAATCTCGAAATATTACGGTTGCTCGTGGCATTATTTGTAAAATTGGAGTTGAGGAAGCGGGTATTTCAAAGACAGCTTTAGGAAAGTTTCTTAATCGAGATCAAAGTACGATTAGTCGTTTGATTGAAAATTGTGAGACTAAACATAAGAAATATGCGGATGAATTTCCTAATCTTAAATTATTAAAGAACTTGGCATCGATCCCAGATTGAAACTACATGACAGCATACCTGGTTCAAATTACTGGTGGAATCCGGCAGTAGAAAATCAAGCAACTGCAAGGGCCCACCGAATTGGTCAAACTAAACCTGTCTTTGTTTATAAATGGATCGCCTCCGGATCAATCGAAGAAAAAATTGTAAAAATGCAAGAGAGAGAAAAAGAACTCGTTGATGGACTTCTTGAAGGGAAAGAAAATAAAATGATCGAGTTGAATGAAGAGGATATTCAGACGCTCTTTTCTCCTTTGGAAAGCTTCGTCCAAACAAAATAGAGAGAGTATGTCGAATAAAAAAATCCCCAAAGAACTACAACCCTGGAATGATGCAAAAAAACGACATCGCCTCTCTCAAATGCATATTCAGATGTCCAGGGAATTAGGAATGAATCCTAAAAATTTTGGTAAACTTGATAATCATAAGCAAGAGACATGGAGGTCACATTCAAAGAAACACGAGAGCATCTTGGCGTAGAGACGCAAAGACAGTGGTCGGACAAGGCTATTCTAAGAACGACTCCGGTATTAATGGGGTTGTATAGCTTGGTCTGTTTAATGGCAGTTCGGTTGGCGTCAGCACCAACTTTTGCATATGGGCACCACAGCATGGTATGAGAAAACGCATGGTCCAGTTCACCAACATGGGTAACACTTTGATTCACCAACATAGGTAACACTTTACAAAAATATGTTATAATAACCTTATATTAAATAATTTATGAGGTTTTTATGGCTTGGGAGAATTTTAAAGTGGAACAACAAAGGCTACAAGC
>CANJWO010000051.1 GCA_947478685.1 Chlamydiota bacterium
GTAACTGGTAATACGGGTGTTACTGGTAGTACAGGGGCGACGGGTAGCACAGGACCAATAGGTCCAACAGGAAACACAGGTATAACAGGAAGTACAGGTCCAACAGGTCCAACAGGAGCAACAGGAGCAACAGGAGCAACAGGAGCAACAGGAGTAACAGGAGCGACAGGCAACACAGGCTCTACTGGTGTAACTGGAAGTACCGGACCAACTGGTAACACAGGATCTACCGGTCTAACTGGAAATACGGGACCAACGGGTGCAACAGGAAATACAGGAGTAACTGGTAATGCGGGTGTTACTGGTAGTACAGGGGCGACGGGTAGCACAGGACCAATAGGTCCAATAGGAAACACAGGTATAACAGGAAGTACAGGTCTAACAGGAGCGACAGGCAACACAGGCTCTACTGGTGTAACTGGAAGTACCGGACCTACTGGTAACACAGGATCTACCGGTGTAGCTGGAAATACGGGCCCAACAGGTGCAACAGGAAATGCAGGAGTAACTGGTAATACGGGTGTTACGGGTAGTACAGGTGCGACGGGTAGCACAGGACCAATAGGTCCAACAGGAAATACAGGTATAACAGGAAGTACAGGTCCAACAGGAGCGACAGGCAACACAGGCTCTACAGGTGTAACTGGAAGTACCGGACCGACCGGTAACACAGGATCTACCGGTGTAACGGGAAATACAGGTCCAACGGGGGCGGTAGGCGGATCGAGTATGGATTGTCTTGCTACTTCAAATTTATTTGATGAGCTTGCTGTTATTCATATAGGGGATCCGGTGCCATTTAATGGTGCTCTTACTTCTAGTGGATCTTCAATTAGAAAGTTAGATATGAATACCTTTCAGTTTGAAACACCGGGGACTTATTTTATCGAATATATTGGATTGACAACATCAAATGCTACTTTGGGGTCTGTGCAACTTGGAGTAAATGGATTTTTCGGAGGGGTCCAATTAAAATTAAATGAAAATTTTATAGGGCCTGTTATAAATACTATTGCGGAAGGTAATCCTCTTATACTTCAAACAATTATTCAGGTAATAAAACCAAATTCTACATTGCAGGTCGTAGTAAAAACTCTCCCATTTATATTTTCATTCGGAACATCATCAACGATTTCAATTATTAAACTAAATTGAGTATTTAAAAGGTGAATATGAACAAATACCTAATTTCTAGTGCTTTGATATTTTTAAAGATGACTAACATAGGAGCTGTTGTTTCTCCATCTGTTATTCCTGAACCTGTAATAAATGCGGAGATAGATTTTTTTTCAACTGACGCAAAAATTAATTTATATGGTGAATTATTATATTGGAAATCTTCAGTAGAGTCCCTTCCTTATGCTATAAATTTTAAAAAGCTAAAAAGCACAGTATATCCATCGTTTGGGATTTTTGCAGACGATATTAAATATGAGCATGTTAGTTTTGGTTATACTTCCGGGTTTAGAGTGGGTGGCTTTTATACTTTTTCTTATAATTTAATTGATGTGGGGTTTATATGGACTCAGTTTGATCAGAAAGCAAAAGCTAGTATTTCAATACTCGATAATGATCGTAGTATAGCTGTCCTTTGGGCATATTCAAATGTTCTTGCCGACAGTGCATCAGCAGTACAGAAGGATAGATTTTTAAATCTAGATTTTGAAATCGGAAAAACATGGTATATATCGAAACGCTTTTGTTTTAAAACAATAATATCACCTGAATTGGCATGGATTAGTGAAAAGTTATTTATTGAGTATGCAACAGCCCCACATGAATTTTTAACGCTTTGGACAAGTAAAAGTTATGTTATTTTAAAAAATATTGTCAGCGGTGTTGGCGCGGGAGTTAGTATCAAGCCTACTTATTACTTGGGATATGGGTTTAGAATCTATGGCGTAGGAAAATTTGCTTTATATGCAACAACTACAAAGATGATAAATAGCGATACATTTACTATTAGTGATAACGATGAAAATGTTCAGGATACAAATGTTAAAGTAAAAAGGTCAAATTATATATATAATGGTCAGCCAAATTTTATTCTCAATTTAGGTTTAGAATGGGGGAGGAATCTTAAAGCTAAATCATTAGGAGTTACAGCTTCGTTAGGGTATGAATTTAACTATTGGACAAATTTAGTAAAAATTCTTCAAACTTCTAATGAGTTAACAATTCAGCCTATCATAATTAATCAATCTTCATCCTTAAACATGCAAGGTCTCACAGCTAGGCTGGCTCTATATTTCTAAAAAAACAAATCGGCTGAAAAAAAAAGGCACAATGACAGTTAGACTGAGATTGTGCCTTAGGAATATTTACGACTAAGCAGAAATTGTGATACTAACAGCTGATGGAATTGTATAGCTTTTTAGTTTATCAATTGTGCTAGCTGAAGGATCTTTGATTTCAATACAACGTTTGTGTGTACGCATTTCGAACTGCTCACGTGATTTTTTATTAACGTGGGGAGAGCTTAGTACTGTGAAACGTTCGATACGTGTAGGAAGAGGTATAGCAATAACTCTTGCTCCAGTTCTCTGCGCCGTTTCTACGATCTCTTTTGTAACGCGATCTACTACTCGGTAGTCATAGCCTTTTAACCGAATGCGGATCTTTTGTTTTTTTGCTGTTGTCATACTTTTCAATAGCTCCTTAACGGTTTAAGATTTTTTCATAATTGCTTCTTGGACGTTCTTAGGTACTTGCTCAAAGTGGCTTGGCTCCATTGTAAAGTTAGCTCTTCCTGAGGAGATAGACCGTACATCGGTAGAATACCCAAACATTTCTGCAAGAGGCACTTCAGAATCAATTTCTGTAATTGGACCTTTAGTTGTTTGCCCTTGAACTCTCCCGCGTCTTCTATTCAAATCGCCAATTATATCCCCAAGTGAGACTTCAGGCGTGCTTACGCAAACCTTCATAATTGGTTCTAGAATGATAGCTCCGGACTTACGAGCGGCATCTTTCAATGCCATAGAGGCGCAAATTTTAAAGGCCATTTCGTTTGAGTCGACATCGTGATAGGATCCAAATGTGATCAAAACTTTTACGTCAACTAGCGGATAACCTGCAACAACACCTGTTGCTAAGCCATCTTCAATCCCTTTGATACAAGCAGGGATGTATTCTTTAGGAATTGTACCACCAACAATTTTGTTGACGATTTCGTTCCCTTTTCCAGCTTCATTTGGCAAAATTTCGAGACAAACGTGCGCATATTGACCACGTCCACCTGATTGCTTAACATATTTTGTTTCAGATTCGCCAGCTTTAGTAATTGTTTCTCTATAAGATACTTCAGGAGCCCCAACACTTGCGTCGACTTTAAACTCTCTAATCATTCGGTCGCGGAGAACATCAAGGTGAAGTTCGCCCATTCCTGAGATGATCGTCTGTCCAGTCTCTTCATTAGTTGTTACTCTAAATGTAGGATCTTCTTCTGATAGAGAAGATAGAGCTTGAGAAAGTTTCTCTCTGTCAGGCTTAGATTTAGGTTCAATAGCCATTGACATAACAGGCTCAGGGAAGTGCATCTTCTCAAGAACAAGCGCGTCGTCTTCTAAACAAAGAGTGTCGCCTGTAGTTGAGTTTTTAAGTCCAATTACACCTAATATATCGCCTGTATAGAATTCATCTCTGTCTGTTCTTTGATTTGCATGCATTTCAAGGAGACGGGAAACTCTTTCTCTCTTATCTTTTGTCGAGTTATATAGTGCTGTCCCTTTAGTCATTGTACCTGAATAGATCCTTACAAAGGTTAGTCTACCAACGTACGGATCTGTCATTACTTTAAATACTAGACCAGCTAATTTTTCTTTGTCATTAGGTTGAAGCTCCATCATATTATCGCTATCAACTTCATGAGCTTTAATGACTCCACGATCGATTGGTGAAGGCATCCATCTAACTATGTTATCAAGGAGAGGTTGTAATCCTTTGTTCTTAAATGCTGTTCCACAAAGTACTGGGAAAATTTTATTGCTACATACCCCTTTTCGGATTGCAGAATGAATTTCAGCTTCAGTAAGAGTTTCCGGAGCTTCTAGAACCTTAATTACAAAGGCTTCGTCAGAATCATCAAGTGATGCAAGCTCTTCCAAGAGGTGAGCACGCATCAACTTACAAGTATCTATAAGATCGTTTGGAATTTCTTCTGTTTTGTAAGCAGCGCCCATTGTCTCAGTTTCAAAAATGATCGCTTTCATTGAAATAAGATCGACCATTCCAATAAATTCGCCTTCAGATCCGATTGGACACTGAGCAGCAACAGCATTTGCGCCAAGTCTCTCTTTCATACTTCTTACGCACATTGCGAAGTCTGAACCAACTCGGTCCATTTTATTGATGAAAGCAATTCTTGGAACTTGGTACCGTTCAGCTTGTCTCCAAACAGTTTCAGATTGGGGTTGAACTCCATCAACTGCGCTGAATACTGCAACTGCACCATCTAGTACTCGAAGAGAACGCTCAACTTCAATTGTGAAGTCAACGTGTCCGGGTGTGTCGATAATGTTGATTTTACAGTCGTCCCAATAGACAGTTGTACAAGCAGACGTGATTGTGATTCCACGTTCACGCTCTTGTTCCATCCAGTCCATTGTCGCAGCGCCTTCGTGTACTTCACCAATTTTGTGAACGCGGCCTGCATAAAAGAGGATACGCTCAGTAACTGTAGTCTTTCCAGCATCGATATGCGCCATAATTCCTATGTTACGCACTCTTTCTAATTTATCTTTGTCCGATCTAGCCATGAGATATTCCTCTTAACTTCTTGTATGTGTGATTACCATTTATAATGAGCAAATGCTTTATTAGCTTCAGCCATACGATGTACGTCATCGCGTTTTTTAATGGTAGAACCTTGGCAGTTGTAACAATCTTGAAGCTCTTGAGCTAGTGCATCAACCATATTACGGCCAGGTTTTCCCCGAGCGTAAGTGATGATCCATTTCATAGCTAATGAACGCTTCCTGATTGTGGCTATCTCAACAGGAACTTGGTAAGTAGCACCACCAATTCTGCGAGATTTAACCTCTACTTGAGGTTTTGCATTTTCTAAAGCTCTTTCAAAAGCTTCGATGTGATCTTCTGCTGCAACTTTCGAGGCAAATTTTTCAATTGCATCATATACAATAGTACGCGCAATAGACTTTTTTCCATCTTGCATTACTTTTGAAATAAATTTTGCAATCTCGACATTACCGTATTTTGCATCAGGTGTAACTTCTCTCTCTTCTGCTCTGTGTCTTCTTGACATAACAAACCTTTTTCACTGTTTCTTTACTTTGGCCTTTTGGCACCGTATTTGGATCTGCTTTTCTTCCGATTTTTTACAGCTGCGCAGTCTAATGCGCCTCTAACAACGTGGTAACGTACCCCAGGTAAATCCTTGACGCGTCCTCCACGAACTAAAACTATGCTGTGTTCTTGTAAATTGTGGCCTTCTCCGCCAATATACGCAGTAACTTCAATTCCGTTAGAAAGGCGAACACGTGTCACTTTTCTCAAGGCTGAGTTAGGTTTTTTTGGAGTTTGGGTTTTAACTTGTAAGCATACGCCCCGTTTTTGAGCGCATTTCTTCAAAGCTCCCGATTTCGATTTAGCCTTAACAGGTTTTCTCGAATTATGAATGAGTTGATTGATCGTTGGCATTATGCCTTCTCCTGCAGAAGTTTCTAAAAAAGTAGTAGCGAATATAACCCATCTCGATATTATTTGCAAAAAATATCTGGTGACAATTATTTTTTTACCCTTTTTTATGAAAAGAAGCTGTGATAGATTGCAGAAAAAAGAGAGTTTTGGTGAAAAAGATACTTTTTGGTTTTTTAATAGCCCCGCTGCTTGCTGGAGAGGTAAGGCTTAACGAGATAAGGCCTGTTTTAGAAGAGATTTTATCATGTCATGTTGATGAAAATTCGTTCTCGCCCAAGATTGCTCAAAGATCATTTAAAAATTATTTAACTAGGTCTGATCCACAATTTAGATATCTTTTAGCCTCAGAAATTGAGGGATTTCTTTTGAAAGGGGCCTCTTTTTGGGAAGAAATTGCGTCTAAATATCAAATTGGCGATTTTTCTCACTATCAAGTTTTGAATGCTACAATTTCGAAGGCGATTTCTCGCACGCAAAAAATGAGTAAGCAGATTCAAAAGAATCTTTTATCGAAAAAAGAATTAAAAAAAGGTGAAATTTTCCCCCTCTCTTTTTGTAAAAGTGAAAAAGAGCTCTTTAAGCAATTGGAAGATGAGATGGAGGGGTGGCTTTTTTCTTATGCAAAAGAGCAAGGTATTTCAGAATTAAGCAATGAGCAAAAATTAAAAATTTTTGAATTTCATGAAAAAAAGAATGCCTCACATGAAGAGGTTTATCTCTCTTCTAAAAATAGTTCTTTACTAGTCTTAAAGGCTATTGCTTCCGGTTTAGATGCACACACAATGTACTATAGTGCAGATGAAGCAGGTGAGCTTCGTAAAAATTTAAGAAAAGAATTTTGTGGTGTGGGGATTCAGTTGAAAGAAAGTGTTGAAGGCCCTTTTGTCTCTTATATTATTCCTCAAAGTCCCGCTGAGGCCTCCGGCCTTATAAAATTGGGGGATATTATTAAAGAGATAGATGGG
This sequence comes from Chlamydiota bacterium, assembly GCA_947478685.1. Classification (GTDB taxonomy): domain Bacteria; phylum Chlamydiota; class Chlamydiia; order Chlamydiales; family 2-12-FULL-49-11; genus VGMD01. The sequence continues at coordinate 6,624 of CANJWO010000051.1, forward strand.
CAATCAACAGATAAAATTAGTTTCAAAGAATTATTAAGTAAATTAATAGGGGATCCTCACTCCGCTGTTTCGCTCCTCCTACAGAGGCCTGCCGGTACTAAGGAGATTGTTAGGTTATCTCGAGAGAAGGTCACTTTAGAAGCTGAACGGATAAGTTTTGGGTATGAGTCTTTTGGTGAAGGAATCATCGGTTTTATCACTCTTCCTTCCTTTTATGATAATGGAGAGGGGGTAAATGCTGAGCAAGATTTAAGGCACGCTCTATCAGAATTAAAATCGATAGCCCCGCTAAATGGGCTTATTATCGATATGAGACGTAATTCGGGGGGGTTCTTGCATCAGGCAGTTCAATCGGCGGGACTCTTTTTACAAAAGGGGACAGTTGTTGTCGCAAAATATGCAAGTGATGAAATTCGATTTACCAGAAATCTTGATCCAAAGCTTTTTTATCAAGGGCCTCTTCTGATCATGACCTCCAAAGCATCTGCCTCGGCTGCAGAGGTTATGGCGCAGACCCTACAGGACGAAGGAGTTGCAATTATTGTTGGCGATACTCGGAGTTACGGAAAAGGGTCAATGCAATATCAGACAGTCACTGATCTCAATGCAAAACACTTCTATAAAGTGACCGTCGGTAGATATTTTACTTTATCTGGAAAATCTCCTCAAATTGATGGAGTAAAGGCCGATATTGTTGTGCCAACAGTCTATTCAGCCCTCCATTTAGGTGAAAAATACCTCCAGTACCCACTTAAGTCTGAAACACTGGATCAAAAAAACGATATTCAAAAACAATTAAACAACATGTTTGCAGAGTATCGCATAGAGCCTTCAACGAGCTTTCAAAAAATGATCCCTGTTCTCCTTCAAAATAGTGCCATCCGGAAAGAAAATGATCACAATCTTCAGCTTTTTTACCAGCAATTAGAAGATTCAAATATCCCATTTAAAGCAAAAACATCGGGATGCGGGACAGAAGATCTCCAGAAAAGAGAAGCGATCAATATTATTAAGGATATGATTCTGATCTCATTCATGTAATAGCTATTGTCAAAAATCAAACAACGGTTTACAATTCTCCCTATAATTTATCGTTACGGCCAGGTAGCTCAGTTGGTAGAGCAGAGGACTGAAAATCCTTGTGTCGCCGGTTCAATTCCGGCTTTGGCCACTTTAGGGAGAAGTAGAAGTACTTCTCCTTATTTTTCAATTATAGTGAATTAAAATTACATTGATAAGTTTACACAGTATGTGCCATTGGGTTTCATTACGCCTTAGCTAGCGCTGAAGCAGGCCGTGTGTTTTCACACGAGAGATGCAAGCGAATGGAAACCAAGGGATACAGATGCAGTAAAATTATCTAATAGCAAATTTAATGCGCTATATAGTCATTTAAAAGTAAAATTTCACATATGCGTCAAGATCATCTTCGGCTTTTTATCTGCTTGCATCGGGCCTGTAAAAACAGAGCCCTGCTTCAGCATCACCTAATGGTTGATAAAAAGGCGAAGCGATCTTTTAGCCTAA
>CANJWO010000052.1 GCA_947478685.1 Chlamydiota bacterium
TTGATTCGGAGATCCTTACGTGGGTCCTCTTCTTAAGCTTTATCTTCGGGTCTCGTGATAACAGTTCTTAATATATAAGCTTATACGCGTTAACATGTCCTTTCCTTCACCTTTAACAACGTCCTCGTTGTCACTTTCAGCTGGTTTTACCCTCCGATATGTCACCATATCTTCATCGGCCATCTGTTTTATGGCTACTATGTCCGGATCTGAAACCCCTTAGCCCATAACAATACATCGCTGTGTTGCTTAGAGGATTTTGTCGTAGTTACTCCATCCTCGGTATCTAACGGGTCCTCCCCAGGTAAGAGCAATCACTTTCTTTGCCTGCCCACCTTCACTACTTGAGATAGTTACGTAAAGGATATTGGGTTTTGATAATCATGGCTATCTCACCCCCATACTCCTGCCTTACGAAGGTTCACTTGCGTTTGGGAGGCAATTTTGACTAAGACTTTCTTCAGATTCCTCATTGGCCTCTTCGACACCTTGTATCCACTGTTGCGGAGCCTCGCTTTGGTTTCTTCGGACACCCTTGTCTTCGTCTACATATTCCCTCCTTTCCGGGTTATGATTGGATTTTCACCAACAAGTTATTGTCCATACTGGGCACACCAATCATGCAATCTCAGATTGCATGATTGCATGCCTGGCACCATTTCTTAACATTAGTAGTGGAGGAACTTATCGAGGTAGACTTCGTGCAGAGCTTCCGATAGAGTCGGATGAGGAAAACATATCGCTTTAAGATCATCTAGGGTCAGTTTTTGAGCGATAGCCGTTGTCGGTTGGATGATAAGCTCTGATGCATTAGGCGCAAGGATATGGGCTCCGAGCAAATGCCTTGTCTCTTTGTGCGAAAGGATTTTCACAAAGCAAGGATCATCCCCTGAGTTTGTCTGGTAGCGTGAATTCCCGATGAAGGGGAAGTTTGTCACTTTATAAGGAGTCCCCTTTTCAATAAGCTCTTTTTCAGTAAATCCTACAGAAGCAATTTCGGGATAGGTATAGATCACATTTGGGATTGCTATGTAATCGACGTGAGATGACTTTCCACTTAAGTATTCTATTAGTGCTACCCCCTCCTCTGAACCTTTGTGGGCAAGCATAGGTGGCCCTGCCACATCGCCAATAGCAAAAATATTTGGCAAGCTTGTTCTAAAATTTTGATCAATCTTGATAAAGCCCTTAGGTGTCAACTCGACATCAAAGCCCTTTGCATAGGGTCTACGCCCAATCGAGACTAAGCAGACGTCCCCCGAAAAGGTCTTCCCTCCCTCTACTTCGAGAGTGATACCGCTCTCTGTTTTTTTCCCGGCAACTACTTTAGTATTCAAATTAAATGTAATCCCCTGCTTCTCGAGTATTTTTTGAAATCCCATCGAAAGATCTAGATCAAATTCAGGAGTAATTCGGTCCATAAACTCAACTACTTCTACTTCTGCTCCAAGCCTTCTATAGACAGATCCAAGTTCAAGTCCAATTACTCCGCCCCCCACTACTATCATTTTTTTAGGGACATCTTTCAACGCAAGAGCCCCTGTTGACGAGAGAACTACCTTCTCATCAAATGGCAAAAACGGAAGTGGTATCGCCTCTGATCCTGTAGCTATGATGATATATTTAGCTTCTAAAACCTTCCCATCAACCTCTAAACTTCCCCCGCTTTTAATAGCAGCTGTTCCCCGAATATGCTCTACCTTATTCTTCTTAAAAAGATAAGCAATCCCACCCGTCAGCTTTTGAACGATCTTCCCTTTCTGCTCCATTAATGGTGTTAAATGAGGGGATGTAGGTGCAGTAATCCCGAGTATATTCCCCTCCTTTTGAACATGATATAAAAGCTCTGTTGCATGCAGAAGAGCCTTTGAAGGAATACATCCCACATTGAGACAAGTCCCCCCAAGAGTTTGATCCCTCTCAACACACGCCGTCTTAAAGCCCATCTGTGCCGACTTTATAGCCGCCACATATCCCGCAGGCCCTGATCCAATTACAACAATATCATACATAATTTATGACCTTTTACTCTGTGAGGATAAATTTTGTTGGGTCTTCAAGCATTTGCTTAAGGTGAACAAGGAAGGAGACCGACTCCTTGCCGTCAATGATCCGGTGATCATAGCTAAGGGCTAAATACATAATAGGGCGAATTACTACTGCCCCGTTCAAAGCAACAGGGCGATCGACAATGTTGTGCATTCCGAGGATTGCGCTCTGTGGCGGATTTAGAATTGGGGTTGAGAGCATCGATCCGAAGACGCCTCCATTAGTTATGGTGAAGGTGCCCCCAGACATATCGCTAATGGTAAGTTTACGATCTCTCGCCTTTCCGGCAAGATCTTGAACTGCTTTTGTAATTTCGACAAATGAGAGCTCGTCAATATTTTTTATGACAGGGACTACAAGGCCTGTCTCAGTGCTCACTGCAATGCCGATATGACTATGCTCGTTATAGACAATATCATCGCCATCAATGAAGGCATTTACAATTGGGTAAGCTTTCAGCGCAGAAATTGCTGCTTTGATAAAGAAAGGGAGATAGGTAAGCTTTACCCCATACTTCTTCAGAAACTCATCTTTTTCCCGGTTTCTTATAGTAACAATTTCGGTGAGGTCCACTTCATTGAATGTCGTAAGCATTGCAGTCTCATTTTTAACCTGAACAAGCCTTTTTGCAATGATCTTCCTAAGTTTAGAGAGAGGCTCTCTTCTTTGACTATTAACTATTGCTACAACTTCTGGCTCCACTTTTTTAGCCGGTTTTAATTCTTGTAAAAACTGATCGGGTGTTTTACGAACTCCATCAGCTAAAATAACAGGCTCTGGCGCTTTAGTTTCTACTTTCTTCTCTTGTGGAGCTGCCGCCCCTTCTTCTATAGAACAGACTTTATCCCCGATCTTAAGAACATCGCCAACTTTTGCAAGATAATGGACAGTTCCGGCAGTAGGTGCCGGCACTTCTACAGAGGCTTTATCAGATTCGAGTTCAAAAATAGGGGCATCTTGTTTGACATACTCCCCCTCCTTAGCAATGTACTTTGAAAGTGTCACTTCCGTGATCGATTCTCCAACCGCTGGTACTGTTACATGCTTCATCCCAATGCCTCTTTTATGATTGCTTCTTGCTGATAGTGGAAAAAAGCGGCAGCCCCCGTATCTGGAACAGGAATACGCCCTCTACCTACATACTCAATTTTTATTTTTTCAGAAATATAACCCCATGCACCCTGATTTTTTGGTTCTTCCTGAGCCCAAATGATTTTTTCCACCTGGCTATACCTTTTTAATAGTGCCTCTAGCTGCCCAGTAGGAAATGGATACAATTGTTCGATACGAATAAGTGCAACGCCCTTATCTCCCCTCCCGTTTTTAAGCTCGTAGTAAAACTTCCCTGTGCAAAGGACTATCCGCTTCACATCTTTAGATGCAGCTGTATCATCAAGGATAGGCTCAAATTGACCTGTAGCTAGATCATTCAATGTTGAAAATGACTCTGTCAATCTAAGCATGCTTTTAGGTGTAGGGATGATCAAGGGCCGTTTCTCTGATTGGAGTGCCTGCTTTCGTAAAATATGAAAAAATTGTGCAGGTGTCGACGGATAGACTACTTGCCAATTATCTTGTCCCGAAAGCTCTAAAAATCTCTCAATTCTACATGAGGTATGTTCAGGTCCCATCCCTTCATGACCATGTGGCAAAAACATAGTAAGCCCTGAATGGATTCCCCATTTAGTTTCAGATCCAGCAAGATACTGATCTATAATGATTTGTGCTCCATTTGCAAAGTCACCAAATTGAGCCTCCCAAATCACAAGCGCTTTCGGATCGCCTAAACTATATCCAAACTCAAATCCAAGCACTGCATATTCTGAAAGGGGTGAATTATAAACTTGGAATATTGCTTGAGCTTCCGAAACGTGTTCTAGAGGGATATAACTATTTTCGCTCGTCTGATCAAAAAGAACCGCATGTCTATGTGAAAAGGTTCCCCGCTTACTATCTTGTCCAGAGAGACGAACAGGTATTGCCTGATCAAGCAAGCTTGCATAAGCTAATAATTCGGCAGTTGCCCAATCAACAGCGAGAGCCTCTCTTCTAAGTGAAAATAACTTTTCTAATTTCGGATGGGGATGAAACTCTTTTGGAATGTCGGTAATTTTTTCGATATATTTCTTTAGAAGGTCCAGGGAGACAGCAGTAGTCCCCTTAAAAGGAGTCACCGAAGGCATCTCTGGCAACTTAGTCTCCACCTGCCTATTTGCCTCTTCAAGATCTGAATCTAATTTCTCTTTAAATCCATTCTCCATAGAGACGATCCAATCAAGAGGGAGTCCGCTCTCTTTTTTTACCCTCTCATAAACATCACCCCTTGCCTCAATTTTCTGATAAAGGAGCGGATTGGTAAAACGGGGCTCATCTGCCTCATTATGTCCGTAAATGCGACAACAATTGAGATCTATAAATACATCGGTAGAAAAACGATTTTTCACATTAAAAGCAAGTCTAGCAGCCCTTACACAAGCTACTGGATCATCCGCATTCACATGAATCACTGGAAAGCCAAAGGCTTTAGCAATATCAGTGCAATACCTAGTCGATCTCGTCTCTTCTGGCGAGGCCGTAAAGCCGACTTGGTTATTGATCACAATATGAATTGCCCCACCAACTGCATAACCCTTTAATTTAGAACACTGCAGAATTTCATAAACAACACCTTGCCCAGCAACTGATGCATCCCCATGAACAATAAGAGGTAAAACCTTCTCTTTGCATGCTTTTGCAAATCCCAAAACAACAGGGTCTACAGACTCTAAATGACTCGGGTTTGAAGCTAAGACAAGTTCAATTGTATTACCGGAGATGGAGTTAAAAGTTGATTTATATCCCTTATGGTATTTAACGTCCCCAAGACCGACTAAATTAGGGGGCATTAGTTTAGTATTAAATTCCTGAAAAAGCTTGGAATACGGTTTTTTTAAAAGGTTACAAAGTACATTTAGACGACCTCTATGTGCCATCCCTATAATTCCAGTCTTATACCCCTCATTTGCCGCCTGCTCAAAAATTTCGAGTATCATTGGCATAAAACTTTCCCCCCCTTCAAGAGAAAATCTTTTTGCCCCTAAAAATTTTTTTTGTAAAAAATCTTCTAAATATTCTGCTTTCCACAATTCCGTCACAAGATTTTCATACTCTTTGGAAGAAAAAGCGGCCTTATCCTTTTGGACCTCTTCGTGAAACCACTTCTCAAGATCCTTGTTATCAATATTATAACACTCATATGTTGTATTTCCTGAGTAAATAGAGTTAAGTCTCTCACCCTCAGGAAGAGTTGACTTAAGTTCCGGAATTTTTTCTGTTTGATCTACCATGGGATTGACAGATCCACTTAAGTGACCAAATTTTTTATACGCCTCTAATAAAGCGTAACCATCGCTCTTCGAGTCTTTTACACCGCAACCATTTGCAAATTCCATCCCTTGAAAAAATGCAATCCAATCCGAATCAAGATCGGAAGGATTTGTTAAATAGATTGCTAACTGTTCTAATACAAAGCTTTGGTTCCCAAAGTTAATTGGTAGCGAATCTTTTTTTTGCATACCCTCATCCTACACAAACTTATTTTCTTGGCAAGAAGACACCTTGCGCTCAATTAGAAATTTCAGTAAAATTTTGGCCTATTTGTAGAAAAATATTTAATTTAATTCGCAACCAAAGTACAAAACAGCGAAAGTATCGTAAATTTTGGGCAGGCTTCCTTTATGAAAAGTGAAAGATTAAAAAAATTAGAAAGTGAATTGAAGGATTTAGAGAAATGGCTAGATCTTGGTCTTGTACCTAAAAAAGACCTAGAAAAGCACAAACTCGAAATCGAAGCGATAAAAGCAAAAATGGACGAAGAGAGGCAAAGACTTATTTTCCTCAAAGAGAGTGGCGAAGTTGAAGACTACACTATGCCAAAAAAATCGAATCAAAAGCAGCTTTATGAACATCAATCTATGCCAGACATTGAAACCGATGCAGAAGTCTCTGAAGTAGAATTTGAAGTTGAAAGCACTACAATGGAAGTCGATCACACTTCTTTATTTGATATCGAAATGGCTGGTGAAGAGAAGCAACCCTCCTCATCTCAAGAATATGAAACCGATGAAGATCCTTACTCAGAAAGAAATCGCTGGCGCAGATCGACAGAAATCCCCGATCCCGACCGTGACGACTGGTAGCATATACATTCACGTCCCGTTTTGTACGAAAAAGTGTCCTTACTGTCACTTTTTCGTACAACCACTACAAGATGTTGCCCTTTATATGGAGGGTATCAAAAAAGAGTGGGAATTTCGCAAACACTCCTTAAATGAAATTGTATCAATCTATCTAGGCGGCGGCACCCCTTCTCTCCTAGATCTCTCTCAAATTGAAGAGATTCTTAAGCTCTTTTCAAGCTCTGCTACAGAGATTTCGATAGAGGCAAATCCGGATGATATCACATTAGAAAAAATGCAAGGGTACATCTCACTCGGAATCAACAGACTCAGTATTGGCGTCCAATCACTTGACGATTCAAACCTTAAAATGATCGAGCGCTCCCATTCTGCTAAGAAGGCAAAGAGAGCTGTTGAAATTGCTTATGAGGCCGGATTTGATAATATCTCAATTGACCTCATGTACGATCTCCCTCACCAAACATTTTCAAATTGGAAAAAGACGGTAGATGAAGCAGTCCGCCTCCCTATTTCTCATCTTTCGATCTATAACCTCATATTTGAGGAAGGTTCAGTCTATTATAAAAAACAAAAAGAGCTCTCCCCACACACGCCACAAGAAGAAGAGAGCCTTAAAATGCTTGAGTACGCTGTGCAGACGTGTGAAAAAAATGGTCTAGGCCGCTATGAAATCTCAGCATTTTGTAGAAACAATCAAGAATCTCTCCACAATACAGGTTACTGGATCGGCAGACCATTCGTCGGCCTCGGTCCATCAGCCTTCAGTTATCTTCACGGAAAACGATTCCGCAACATTTGCAACCTTAAAAAATGGCACACCGCACTCCTTAAAGAGCAAGACCCCACCGACTTCGAAGAGTGCCTCCCCTATCCGCAAAATGTCCATGAACTTCTTGCGATCCGCCTCCGCCTTCTAAAAGGAATATCCACAACCGACTTTGATCTACCTGCAGAGACCCTTATCACTCTTCAATCGCTTACCAAAGAAGACTTCCTTTACGAAAACGGTACCCACTACCGCCTCACAGAAAAAGGGAAACTTTTTTACGACTTTGTCGCCTCCGAGTTAGTATAAATAAGAAAATAAGAGTTTTTACCACAGAGATCACAGAGGACACAGAGAAAAAACAAGGTCCAGTTCACCAACATGGGTAACACTTTGATTCACCAACATAGGTAACACTTTACAAAAATATGTTATAATAACCTTATATTAAATAATTTATGAGGTTTTTATGGCTTGGGAGAATTTTAAAGTGGAACAACAAA
>CANJWO010000053.1 GCA_947478685.1 Chlamydiota bacterium
ATTTTACTGCGTCTGTATCCCTTGGGTTCCATTCGCTTGCATCGCTCGTGTGAAAACACACGGCCTGCTTCAGCGCCGGCTAATGCCTAATGAAACCCAAGGGCACATACTGTGTAAACTTATCAATGTAAATTTAATTCACTATATATAAGGCGTCTAACCCCCTCTCTTAAAAGAAGGGGATTGCGACGTCCGTGCTGGTGCAAAAAAGGGGGCTTTTTTATTGGGATAAATGGTAGTATCCCAGTTATGAAAAAGGAAGTTTCTATCCCCTTTTATCAAAATACGATTTCGGCTGGATTTCCATCATTGGGGGATGATAGTGTGGAGGAGAGACTCGATTTAAATGAGCTTTTAATTAAGCATCCAGCGGCTACATTTTTCTTAAGAGTTTCTGGAAGTTCGATGATTGGAGCTGGGATTCATGAAGGTGATATTTTGATTGTAGACCGGAGCTTGAAACCGGTGCATGGAAAAATTGTGATCGCCTCTCTAAATGGTGATCTTACCGTGAAGCGCCTCTCTATAGAGGGGAAAAAGACTAAGCTAGTGGCTGAAAATGTTGCTTACCCACCGATTGATATAAGTGAAGAGATCGATTTTCGTGTTTGGGGTGTCGTGACAAACGTGATTCATTCAGTATGATTATTTTAGCCGATTGTAATAATTTTTTTGTCTCGTGTGAAAAGGTTTTTAATCCTAGTTTAGAAGGCATTCCGGTCATCGTCCTCTCGAGCAATGATGGATGTGTCGTCTCAAGGTCCAATGAGGCTAAAAAGATCGGTATTAAAATGGGCGAGCCCTATTTCCAAATCAGAGAGTTTTGTGTTCGGCATAAAGTTGCTGTTTTTTCATCAAATTTTCAACTGTATAAAGACCTCTCTAGAAGAGTGATGAGCGTTTTATCAGATGGAGTCGCACATATTGAGATCTATTCAGTCGATGAAGCTTTTATCTTTAGTGAATCAAAAGAGATTTTTTCAGACTGTATAGATCTTCGAAAAAAAGTGAAACGGTGGGTGGGGATCCCTATTTCTCTTGGTATTGCCCCAACAAAGACCCTTGCAAAAGTGGCCGGTAGCATGGCAAAAAAAAGTGATTTAGGGGTATTTGATATTACCGATCCTGAAATTCAGAAAGAGGTTCTTCGAATTTATCCAATTGGAGATGTATGGGGCATTGGGTCTAGATTAGCACAATTACTTAAAACTATGGGAATACGTACTGCTTTAGAATTTAGCGAGATGGATCCTCCTATTGTTCGGAAAAAAATGGGTGTGATTGGTGAGAGAATGCTTTGGGAGCTAAGAGGTATGAGTTGCAACCATCTTGAAGATCCAAAGCCTAAAAAAAGCATTACCGTCTCACGCTCTTTTGGAAAAGTAATTAGTGAAGAGAAGGAACTTGCAGAGGCTTTAGCCACATTTACAAGTTCTGCATGTGAAAAATTGAGAGGACAGAAAAGTAAAACCACAGGCCTATCAATATTTTTAGGAGATGGTTTAGAGGTCTATGATGAAAAGGAGATATTAGAAAGCCCAACAAGTGATACTTCTGAGATCATAGCCGTAGCAAAAATGCTCCTATCAAGAATATTTTGCCAAAATAAACGGTATAGAAAATGTGGTATAGTCCTATTTGACTTGAGTTCAGAAGATGAAGTTGCTGCCGATCTTTTTCTCCAAAAAGAGAATCCAAAAAAGAAAGTTCTCATGCAAACAGTCGATTTGCTCAATGGCCGCTTTGGTAAAAACCGCATATTCTTCGGCGCAATGGGGGTCAATCCTGAATGGAATTCTCGAAGTAATGAGCACTCCGGCCATAACACACTCGATTGGAATCATCTCCCCGTCGTAAAAGCTTAAAAAACATGAAGAAAAAAAGAATATTCACCACAGAGAACACAGAGAGCACAGAGGCGCTGGCGCGCAAAAATTTTTTATTTTTCTCGGTGTCCTCTGTGGTAAAACTCTTTCTAATTATACCGGTTTGGATGTCCGGCCTGACCCTAGAGGAAAAAGTTGGGGAGTTGTTTGTGATGCCGATTTGCCCACAGAGGGGAAAGGAGCACTTTGATGATGTGAAAGTGGTGATGGAGAAGTATCATATTTCGTCGGTAATTGTGAAAAGAGCGACGCCTGATGAGCAGATAAGGATGCTTGGCTGGTTAGGAGAGGGGGTGTTTGTTTTTCAGGACGCTGAGTGGGGCCTTGGGATGCGAATGGATGAGACGATTTCGTTTCCAAAAAACGGATATTTAAGAGATGAAGAGCTGATTTACCTGATTGGGAGAGAGATTGCTCGGGAGCTTAGAATTATTGGGTGTCATGTCAATTTATCGCCTGTATGCGATGTAAATAGTAATCTGAATAATGTGATTATTGGGCTCCGCTCTTTTGGAAGCGATCCAGAGGATGTTGCCAGAAAGGCTGTCCAAATGACTAAAGGGCTTCAAGATGGGGGAATTCTTGCTTGTGGCAAGCATTTTCCTGGCCATGGCGACACAAGCGTCGATTCGCATATCTCTCTACCGGTTGTTTATAAGACAAAAGAGGAATTACAAGCAGTCGAATTTATCCCTTTCCAAGCCGTTATTGATGCGGGGATTGGGTCTATTATGACAGCTCATTTGCACATGAAAAATTTAAATCAGAATCCAATTCAAATACTTCGTGAAGAGATGAAATTTGGAGGGCTAGTGATCAGTGACGCAATGAATATGAAGGGCGTTCCTTACTCATCTGAAGAGGCTGCACTTATCTATTTAAGGGAGGGTCATGATCTTCTACTGTATGGCGATCATATTGCCCCTAATGTCGATTATATCCTCAGAGAAATGATTCCAAAAGCCTATAATGCTGTCCTAAAAGCGGTAAAAAATGGAGAGTTAAACATCGATGATAAACTAGCAAAAATCAGAGAGGCTAAGAAAAAATGGCTAAAGCCACGAGAGGAGGGTATATTAAATAGTGAAGAGGCCTCTTTGTTAAGAGACCTCTCCGAGAAAAATTAGACTACTTGCTTTCTGGATCTAAAACTTCGACTTCAGCATCTTCCGGTGCCTCTGATCCTTTCGCTTCAGCTGTTGCGCCGGCTTCATTTGCAGGAGCCTCTTGCTTTAAAGATTCGCCGATTTTTTGGATGGTCTGATTAAGGTCATCTCTTGCTTTTTTGATGATTTCGACATCGTCTGATTTAATAGCCTCTTTCGCCTGTTCAATTTTTTGATTGATCTCGGTTTTGACAGCTTCAGGGACTTTGTCTCCATAATCTTTCAGAGCTTTTTCAGATCTAAAAATAAGCGCTTCCGTCTCATTTCTTGAGTCGATACGCTCTTTTGTACGTTTGTCTTCTTCTGCATGTTCTTCTGCATCTTTGATCGCCTGTTTGATCTCACTGTCTGTAAGACCAGATGAGGCTTCGATACGGATTTTCTGCTCTTTGTTTGTCTGCTTATCTTTAGCAGAGACGTGGAGGATTCCATCGGCATCGATATCAAAAATTACCTCAATTTGAGGCATTCCGCGAGGAGATGGAGGGATATCAGCTAAGTCAAAATTTCCGATTCGGCGGTTATCTTTAGCAAGCTCACGTTCCCCTTGAAGAACAGCGATTGTCACAGCCGGCTGATTGTCAGCAGCTGTTGAGAAAACCTGTTTTTTCTGAGTAGGAATTGTAGTGTTTCGATCGATCAGTTTTGTCATCACACCACCAAGAGTTTCGATACCTAAAGAGAGGGGAACTACGTCTAGAAGGAGGACGTCTTTCACATCACCTGTAAGCACGGCGCCTTGGATAGCTGCACCAATAGCAACCACTTCATCAGGGTTAACCCCTTGGTGAGGCTCTTTTCCGCCAAAGAGTGCTTTTACTTGTGCTTGAACAGCAGGCATTCTTGTCATGCCACCAACGAGAATAACTTCGTGGATGTCAGAAGGAGAAAGTTTTGCATCTTTTAATGCCTTCAAGCAAGGCTCTTTTGTCCTTTCGATGAGAGGGTGTACTAAACTCTCTAATTTCCCTCTTGAAAGGGTCAAAGTTAAGTGTTTAGGTCCACTTGCATCCATAGTGATGAACGGCTGATTGATTTCACTAGACTGAGTTGTAGAGAGCTCAATTTTAGCCTTTTCTGCAGCATCTCTAAGTCTTTGAAGGGCGATACGATCTTTAGAAAGATCGATTCCGTTCTCTTTCTTAAATTCATCTAGGAGATATTTTAATATAACTTCGTCAAAGTCGTCTCCACCAAGGTGAGTATCACCGTTTGTTGAGAGAACTTCGAATACACCGTCGCCAATTTCTAGGATAGATACGTCAAAAGTACCTCCACCTAAGTCGTAAACAACAATTTTTTGATCTTTGCCTTTCTTATCTAATCCGTAGGCAAGAGCAGCTGCTGTTGGTTCGTTAATGATCCTACGAACATTCAAACCAGCAATTTTACCTGCATCTTTTGTCGATTGTCTTTGAGAATCATTAAAGTAAGCAGGGACTGTGATAACAGCTTCTGTTACTTCTTCGCCGAGATAGGCTTCCGCACTCTCTTTCATTTTTATAAGAACCTGAGCGCCAACTTCTTCTGGAGTTAAAGTTCTGTCGCCCAATTGGAACGCAACTTTTCCTCCATTTCCTTTAACAACCTTGTAAGAGACAATTTTTATCTCTTGCAAAACTTCGTCATAGTTTCTTCCGATAAAACGCTTAGCTGAATAAATCGTGTTTTCTGGATTTGTCAGGATTTGTCTTTTTGCAGGGACTCCAACGAGTCTCTCATTACCCTTAAACGCAACAACAGATGGAGTTGTTCTAGCCCCTTCTGCATTTGTAATAACCTTAGCTTCAGAACCTTCCATAACGGCTACACAAGAATTTGTTGTACCGAGGTCAATACCTATTATTTTATTACTTTTCTTCTTTGACATATGATTCTCCTTCAGTAACTTTTGATGCTTTTTTAGCGATTTTTACTTTTGCGACTCTTAAGATGCGATCGCCGCGCTTGTAACCTTTAACAACTTCCGAAATTACAGATCCGTCTTTATAATCGTTTGTCTCAATTGTCTCAATTCCCTCATGAAGATGAGGATCAAATTGTTTGCCAATTGATTCATAGGCACGGATACCATGGGTTTCTAAAACTTGCTTAAATTGATTTGCGATCATCTTAAATCCAAGAGCCCAGTTTTTTAGCTCTGGCGAAAGATTTTCGGTGAAGGCAAGGGCATTTTCAAAACTATCTAACGGAGTTAGGAATTCTGATAACATGTTGTCAATTGCATAGGCAATTGTCTCTTGCTTTTCATGTTGAAGACGCTTTCTTAAATTCTCCATATCGGCTAATGCTCTGAGATATTTATTTTTAAACTCATCGATTGGAGGCTCTTCTTCTACTTCTTCTATTTCTACTATTGGTTCATCACTCATTTGGATTCTCATGGGTTATGTGCAAAATCTTGGAGCCTGCTAAATTTATATCGAGGCTATTTGATTTTGGTCTTCGGTAGGTTAATTTAAATTTATATAAGCTTTTTGTTAGGTTTTCACTCAAATAATGGGAAGCTGTTTGTAATATACCAAACATTTTTCCGTATTGGAGTCTATCAGGGCCAAGGCAGGCCAAGACACCGACAGTTTTTTGACCAATCCGATAAGGGACAGCTAAAAGAGAGGCTAAGTACGGAGGTTGGATATAATTGGTTAAATCGTCCCCAATCCAAAATTTAGTCTTCTCTTCATCAAAGGGGGACTTAAGTAAATTGTTAATTAGAGAGCTATTTTCGAAGAGGGAGAGGGTGCTCGAAAGGATGCCAGGATCGTGAAATTCGGGATAGAGGAGGAGCTTAGAAAATCCCCCTTTATAAATCTCTTCTGATTGCATGTTCGTATAGCTAACAAAATGACGAAGGATAATTTCATTGTATTGCTGCTTAGCAATTGATTCTTCATCACTATTTAATAGAGGTTTATCTGTCCCCGTTAAACGGTAATGAAAATAATCGCTAGTCCGTTTTAAAAATGAGGGAGAGAGCTTTAAGGGAGATTGAATAATCTCTGTGTGCACTTGACCAAAATCGGTCAGAATTACACATAATATTCGTTCCTCATCAATTTTTATCAGTTCTATTTTAACGATAAAATCTTGATCAAACCTTGGGGAAATTAAGAAAGCAGAACAACCAGTAAGCTCAGAAATACCCTGCACCGCTTTTTGTAAGTAGGTTGGGATTGTTTTCGTTTCGTTTAATAGAAGTGCAGATAGATAAGCGTCATCATCTCTACTTATGGTAGCATTTTTAAGCTCTTCCTCAGCATAGATTCTGTACGCTTTATCTGTAGGTACTCGTCCACCAGAGGTGTGGTGCTGCTTTAAGAACCCTTCTATCTCTAATTTTGCAAAATAATTTCTAATAGTAGCTGAGCTTAAATGCTCAAACCCCTCTTCTTGAAGGGTATGTGATCCAATAGGTTTTCCTTGTCGCACATAGAGATCGACCAAGCCTAAGAGGACATCACGCTCTCTATCTTTTCTAGAAATTTTTTTAATCGGCATTATTTTTCCCATAAGTGTGATTATAGAGAATTTAGCAGTTTCAAATCAAGTTTTTTAGCACTTCATCAATAGGATTGCTTGGTCTGTGATTTAAGCGCCTAACACTCAATTGGATATAAAATTAAAAAGCACCTCTCCAAATAAAGGGAGGTGCAATTAGTAGGTACAAACTGACCTAGTGAGTAGAGAACTGCATTCTTTATTTTACAGAGGTTTGGCTAAATTTTTCTGTTAAGAGTATAGGGGAAGGTGTTTGAGAAGCTGTTGAGGAAGTTGCTGGAGAAGATCTTGAAAGAATTTTTTGAGCAATGCCATCAATTAACATTAGATCGGCATATAGGCCAGGTGAAGAGATTGAGGCTCCCTTGGGATTGGCGCGATATACTGTTAGACCATGAGAAACTGCTGGAATTGAGGAAAAAGATATAGGTGAATAACGTCTTATTGAGTCCATGATTAATTCTCCAAAAAATAAGATTAAATTAATTGTATTAGGCTATCGTTCTTCGTGATCTTTCGAGCAAAAAATTTGTAATTGAGTGGATTATACATATATAATTATTTTGCGACCACATATATAATCTCATTGATAATTAAGGTCTCTATTGTTATGATTTGCGCCATTTTATAAAAATAGGAGAGAAATCCTATTTTGATTGTCTTCTGGAGGATTCAGATATATAGCGAATTAAATTTGCTATTAGATAATTTTACTGCGTCTGTATCCCTTGGGTTCCATTCGCTTGCATCGCTCGTGTGAAAACACACGGCCTGCTTCAGCGCCGGCTAATGCCTAATGAAACCCAAGGGCACATACTGTGTAAA
>CANJWO010000054.1 GCA_947478685.1 Chlamydiota bacterium
GATCATCCAGCAGACATAAACATTATAAATGACGAAGCAGTTTTTATAAGAGACCATATCGTCACTCATATCGAAAAAATCCCCGGAGTAGTCCCCCTTCTCACATATTATTTAATGAGCTGTAAAAAAGCCGCTATCGTTGCTCTCAGCGCGTTAGCTGCCGCTTCATCACTGGACGCTGAACCGGATATTCGTGAAGCAACTCCTACACCATCTCCTGCATTACCAATTAGTCATTCAGCCGGACTTTCAGAAGAAGCTCCACAATCCCCCATTCATGGTGCATCAGCACCGATACTTCTTCCTACACCCCCCATAACATTACGAAGCAGAAGCGCTTTTACACCCCCCCTACCACACCATTCTCCCTCACCTTCCGTTGCTTCACAACGGCCAAAAAGTTCTTCACCACCAAAATACAGCCCTATCGTACAAATACCCCCCCATTCAGTGGCAGAACAAGTATCTTTTTCTGAACCATCAGCGCAGCCTTCTTCTAGAACTGTATTAGACGGGCCCTTAGGCGAGCCTCCAAAATTAATATCAAAATCAAGTCATCATGCATATACAGTTGTTTCGCCTAGGACAAGCTTTGACAGAATGTATTCCTCAATATATAGCTTTGAAAAAGCAAATGGCCTATGCCCAATTGTTCGAAATACGCTAAGAGTGGCTACCTGGATAGTGACCTTTATAACACCTCTTTTCCTCGTAATGGGAATTTGGTGGGCGTGCTCAAAAAGCACATGCATTAGTAAAGGGCGAGTAAGCCAGGAACCACCATTGCTAGTCAGCACTCTTAAGGCTACAAGGACCTGATCCTGTGTAAGTGATCATGAGCGCAGCGCCAAGCATTGAGATGTTTTTCCAAAAGCAGAGGCTGTTCATCATGAACGAAAATGATGCATCTTCATTCCAAAATGAGTGCATAAATATCGTTGTTGGTAGGAGAAATAGAATAAGAAGCCAGGCGCCAATCTTTGCTCTATATCCAAGAAGGATACTTAGTCCTCCAATAAATGCCAGGAGCCCCCAAAAAGGGACCAAAAAGCCCGCCATTGGAACACCCATCTTATCCGCATGTTTTATCATATGTGGACAGAAGTGCTCTAATGGCTTAACAATAAAAATTAGAGCAAATAGCGCTCTTCCAAGTATGAATACATATTTCATAAAATCCCCTTCAAAATTTTTACTATACAAACTTGATGATTTTGTTTAAATATTCTTCTCTCTATAATCTCTCCCATGTTTGATTTGATTGTGATTGGAGGGGGGGCTGCCGGTTTTTTTGCTGCTCTGGCCGCAAAAAAAATGAATCCAAAGGCAAGAGTCGCCCTTCTTGAGAAGAGTGCTGCACTTCTTTCAAAAGTCCGCATCTCGGGTGGCGGGCGCTGCAATGTTACCCATGCATGCTTTGATCCGATTCTTCTAGCAAAGCACTATCCGAGAGGTGAAAGGGAGCTACTAGGACCATTCAACAGATTTCAGCCAAGAGATACAATTGAATGGTTTGAATCAAGAGGTGTCTCCCTAAAGAGCGAAGTCGATGGGAGGATGTTTCCAACAACAGATAGATCGGAGACAATTATCGATTGCCTTCTCTCCGAGGCAGATAAATTAGGCGTTGAGATCCTCCTCAAGCAAAAAATTGAGACCATCAAGCCCGGGTTTACCCTTATTACAAAAGATGGAACAAGTTTTCAAGCAAGAAAATTAATCCTAGCAACTGGAAGTAGTCCAGATGGACAGCTTTGGGCAGAAGAGCTTGGCCATACAATTCAGCCAGGTGTCCCCTCACTATTTACATTCAATGTCCCCGATTCTCCAATAGCAGAGCTCAGCGGAATCTCCTTTAAAGAGGCGACAGTCCGCATCAAAGGGACAACATTTACTCAAACTGGTCCCCTTCTAATTACTCACTTTGGATTTAGTGGGCCTGCAATTTTAAAGCTTTCAGCCTGGGCCGCAAGAGAACTAAACGAGAAAGGATATAACTTCGAAATCTTGATCGACTGGCTTCCAAAACTTTCCTCTAAAGAGACTCTTGAAAATCTACGACTACTCAAAGAAGAAGCCCCTCAAAAAACTCTTTTAAGTGAAAACCCATTCCAACTACCAAAAAATTTCTGGAAACACTTTTGTCCTCCAAAAAGATTAAATGACTTTTCCTCCAAAGAATTTCTTGAACTGACAGAAAAACTTCATTCAAACATATATCAAGTAAGTGGAAAAACGACCCATAAAGAGGAATTTGTCACTTGTGGAGGAATTGCTTTAAAAGAGGTTAATTTCAAAACAATGGAGAGTAAATTTTGCCCCGGCCTCTTCTTCTGTGGAGAGGTGCTCGATATCGATGGAATCACGGGCGGCTTCAACTTTCAAAACGCCTGGACAACCGGCTTCATTGCAGGGACATCTTGTCTAAATTCCCCTTTTTGAAGTAATATAACATTATTAATAAACTTAAGTGAGGACCCTATGAAAAGTTCAGGAAAACCAGGAAAAGGGAGCGCAAAGCCCCCAAAACAAAAATCTCTCGGCAGAGAAGTTAGAAAGCCTGCCAAAGCTACAAAAATTATCAAGCCAACAGTTCGCGGCAGGTAGTAATAGTTTTTAATTGAAATTAACTCTCATAGCATTCTAAAATGAAATACTATCAATTAGTTTTTAGGATACCTATGAGAGCTTTATTGCCAACTATTTCATTATCACTTCTATCAATACTTTCTGCCGATGCCCTAGCCCCTCAAGCACCAAGTGCCTACACTCAATTTTTCCCAAAATGCCGATCTGCGATGGTCGATTTTTATGGTGAATGCCTCTTTCTGCAACCAAACGGCAGCTCCCTTGCCTATGCAGTTGAAGCTTTTCCTTTAGACACATCAATTTCTGTCCCTGCAGTCTCTCCAAATTGGCAAGTCTTTGAAATCTTTCCTAACTATAGCCCCGCATTTAATGTGGGCGCAAGAGTTCTATTTTCTGATATGGACACCTCTATTTCTGCTAATTGGGAACGGCTCTTTTCAAGCAAAAAAGATTCTCATACAGTAGCTGGTATAAATGCCGAAATGATCGGACCTATTGCAGACATAGGACCCAATTCTCACAATTATTCAGAGGCTGAAACAAAAGCAAAATTCCATTTTGATGCTGTTAATCTAACATTTGGACAACGTTTTGCAGTTTTTAACCGCTTCTATCCAAATATTTTTGCAGGCGGTAGTTTTGCCCGCATTAAGCAAATAGTTCACTCCAAATATGAAAATAAATCAGCTGCCACCTCTCGTACCATTAACAACTATTCAACTTTTATCGGAGCTGGACCTAAGTTAGGATTTGATTTTGATTATCGAATAGTTGCCGGTTTCTTTTTCAATACCTGCTCCTCGCTCAGTTTAATTATTGGGGAGTCACAAAATGGCACTCATTACGAATCTACAGCTCCAGATCTAGCTACCCTCGGTATTCCTCAGCCAAATACTCAACAAACAAGCGTACCAAATAGAACTCAAACTATCCCAGCCCTAGAAGAAAGACTCGGCTTTTCCTATGCTGGCCTATTTAAGTGCTGTAAAATTACCTTCGGATTTGGATATCAGGCCCAAATTTATCTAAACGCCATTCAAACATTCGATATGACCGCACCTCAAGTCTTACCCTCACTTATTCCAGGAGCATCGGTTGATGATGGAGTCTATGCTGTTGGATTTGCACGCACATTGAGCAACTTCATTCTAACAGGCCCCTACGCCTCACTCGGTCTTGTTTTTTAGAAGACTTTCCAGACGGTGAGAATACCGTGGTGGTCAGAAAGAGCTCCTGTTGGATCTTCGATTGAGAAGAGGGGGACTTTCACTTGTGATAGGAGCTTCATAGATGTTGCATCCTTGCGGACCACACAGTAATCGAGCAATTCATAAGTTGGAATGATTTCGGGGCGTTCATCTGGACTTGTATGAGCTAGATCATTAAAATAGTCTGTCGCAGTAGCCGTCTCTTTTGTAACGCTAGATTTATGGTCCAGATATGGAATTGAAAAATCTCTTGATAGAGCGCTACTTTCAAATTCATCTGAAAAGGCATTGATATTGAAATCGCCTAAAATAAAACCCTTATCCTGCCCGAGCAAACTTACACATTGATCAAATTGCCCCTTTCTAATTTGAGCCGCTTCATCATCAGTTCCATTTTGCAAATGGGTCGTCACCAAAGTCCATTTAGCATTCCCAGCAGTGAACTGCGCCCTTACAGCCCCCCTTTTTACACCCGCTTTAATCGGTTTTATATGAGCAAAAGGGGTAAATGTTATATTTTCTAAGGGAATACGGCTTGCTACAAATAGCCCACTATTAAAACCGATCTCTTCGGGACTCAGCGTACCATATTGATTACCAGCATCATAAATAAAATAAAAATATTTATCCTTAAGAAGATCTATTAAGGCACGTGCAACTTCCTTATCCCAAATTTCTTGCAAGCAAATTATATCCGCATTAGTTGAAATAATTTTTTTAGCAAGAGTATCGATTCTGGAAGGCCAAGGCGATACTCCCCCAAAAAAATAGGAAAAATTATCGGGAAAGCAGAGAACATTAGCAGTAAATACAGTAAGCCTATTACCAACTGAAATGCTTTTATTTATTGGCAATTGCTCATAGATAAAATTATGGCGCTCAAACTGGTGAAGTTTTTCTAAACTTAAGTCATTCGGGTTCGGAGCTCCCATTAAAATTTTTTCCGTAATATCTCTCTGAAATGGCGTCAAAAAGGCTGCTTCAAGACCGTTTGCCACAAATATATCTAATATATTCTTTTCCTTTAATGACTTACGGAAAAATAAATGTAAATCGACTAAATAATTTCCTGCATACCCTTTTAAAATTACATTAGAAGTAAGCGACATCGTTTGAAAATAGAGAAGTTGGATATTATAAAAAAAGCCACAAAGTGCCGACCATGACTCGTAAGCTTCATCAAATCGCTTTTCTCTACTCGCAAGGACAAAATTGTCTAATTCTTCCTCGGCCAATTTAGAAAAAACCTTAACCCCCTCACCCATCTGATCTGCTGACGGAAGAAGGTCAGTGATAATATAGGGCAAATCTGCATTACAAAATGAGAGAAAACAGACTAGAAGGGTAATCATTTTTAACATTGAATCCACTACATAGTAAATAACATGATAACCGCCATAACTCCCATCACAATATCTTCCGACAACGTGACCGTAGAAAGAGGAACATCAAGGATAGTTCCCATACACGCGCATTTAACATTCAAGCCCTTTCTTAACGCCTTGATAACCCCAATCGCACTTATTACCATAACAATTATCGTTATCATATAGACTGCCATCGGATAAACAAAAGCAAGATAGGCTAGCCCGAGAAAAAGCTCTATAAACGGGTAGACATACCCATATCCAGCAACCTTTATCGCTAACAAATCATACTTCCGAAATCCATCTACAAAACCTTCCAAATGAAAGAGTTTTAACATTGCAAATTGGCAGAAAAAAAGCCCCATAAAATAATGAACCCCTTCAATCAAACCATCTCCAAGATCATACACAAGAGCCCAAGACTCTAGTATCGTCAGCAAAATAAGAACAGCCAAAGGCTGATACCGCTTAAATTTCTTTACTATTTCCATACTCTCCATCTATGGATATATCTCTATTTCTTTCCAGAACTAATGTAACCCCCGTTAATTATCTTTATAAAATCTTTTTAATACTTGTTTAAAATTGACAGATTTTTTAACCTATACGCATTCGCTAACCAATATAGGTATTATCATGTCAAGTCCATCACTCGGAATATCTTCTCACGAAGCCTTTTCAATTAGTTTTTCTACAAAATTTGTAAAATGCGCAACAGTTACTGCCCTAGGTATTGTCACAATCGGTGCAGTATTTGCTGCTGTTGAAGCTATTAGTACCCTTGCAATCATCTTTTTTTCTGCTATAGCTTTTCTAGCTTGCGCTGCATCATTTGCTTCAATCTCTGCCTCTCTTAATGATAAATCTGTAACAGTTGCTGGCTTTGTAGCTACTTTTATGGACGACCTAGGCCCTGCTATTGCCTTCGTATTTCAAATGGGTGCACAAATTGCAGTACAAGCTTTGTGCCAAAGAGGCGCAGATCACATTCGAGGACCCATGAGAGTACAACATTCTTTTATCTAATATTCAATTACCTATCTACCTACAGTCTAAAGACCGTAGGTATATTCTTTCTTTTAATCTCTTGACTAATTCCCATCATTTTTCAATAATTTCTTCGATAATAAACTGAGGTTATTCTAAATGAAAAAAATTATTTCAACTCTCCTTTTACTAACATTGTTTTCCTGCTACGCAGAAGAGCCTAATCTTGAACTCGTCATCTCATCTAAAGAGATATCGGAAAAAATTCAAGCCGTTGGCAGACAGATCAATTTAGACTATGCTGACAAAGATCTTACTGTTGTTATAGTCATTTAAATTTAAAATTTCACTTAGGCTAAAAGATCGCTTCGCCTTTTTATCAACCATTAGGTGATGCTGAAGCAGGGCTCTGTTTTTACAGGCCCGATGCAAGCAGATAAAAAGCCAAAGATGATCTTGACGCATATGTGAAATATTACTTTTAAATGACTATATAGCGAATTAAATTTGCATTGATAATTTTACTGCGTCTGTATTCCTTGGGTTCCATTCGCTTGCATCGCTCGTGTGAAAACACACGGCCTGCTTCAGCGCCGGCAAATGCCTAATGAAACCCAAGGGCAC
>CANJWO010000055.1 GCA_947478685.1 Chlamydiota bacterium
CAAATCCGCTCCCAGAAGCTAGAATAGTCCATCGGATGTTCTAATATCACAGTAGGTGAACGGTATTATCTTGAGCCCACTGCCTTAATTGGGCACGGTGGGTTCTAATGGGGGGAGAGTTGAGTGATCGGCTCTTCTACCCTCTCAAGGTGAAAGATACTCAGCAATTATTTAGGCAACATTTTTAAAAATTATAACTTGCCTGATTATCCTCTACTCATGAAGAAAAAAGAGCATAATCTTGCAGTTTTGCAGCACTGACCCTCATCACTACTCATGAAGAAAAAAGAGCATAATCTTGCAGTTTTGCAGCACTGACCCTCATCACTAATCTTGCAGTTTTGCAGCACTGACCCTCATCACTGACCCTCATCACTGACCCTCATCATTTACTAAAGCATGTGCTTTTTGAGCATGCCCACCAAATTCCCATTACGAGGAAAAGAGGTGTTATAAAGGTTACTATCCAGGTAGCCACTCTTAGCGTATTTCGAATAATTGAGCATAGACCATCCATTTTCTCAAGGCTATATATTGAGGCGTACATTTTGTCAAAGCTTGTCATTGATTGAACAGTTCTAATTACATTAGGGCTTAATGTTCTAGTTAGCTTGGGTGGCTCAGTTGGTGCAAGAAGAGGAGAAAAAAGTGATTTTGCTTCTATTGAGACTTCAGTGGGAGTTATTACTTGGATAGAGCGGCGTTGTAGTGGTGAAGAACTTTTTGGTTGTTGTGAAGCATCTGGAGGTGAGGGAGATTGATGTGCTAGTGGGGATGAAAAAGCGCTTCCGGTTGGTCCTGCTCCAAAGAGTCTAGGAAGAGGTGCGTGTTCTTGGGTAGTGAATGGTGCTGGTGCAGTAGCTTGTAATTCAATATGTTGTATGTCAGTTGCTTCATAACCAGCCGATGGAGAGATTGGTGATGAATCGGAGATCTCTTCTTCGGTTGTATATTCAGCGCCTTCAAATTCTGAAGAAGATCGCAGAAAGACAGCAGTGGGGGCAGCAGCGGGAGCTTCTAGCTCTCTGATTGCAATTAGGGCAGTTGCTTTACAGGCCTTTAAATAATTAGTGAGTAAAGGGGCAACTACTGGAATTTTTTCGATATGAGTGACGATATTTTCATTTATAAAGGTTACTTCAGCATACAGTGTAGACAAGTCTTCCGAATGGGTATATTGGGTCGCTGAAATTTTTACGAATATAGCTCTAATTTTTTCTAGAGTAGTAGGATCATTCTCTGTAAGCTTTTTCAGTAGGCGGGGTATGTCGGTTAATGTTGAGGTTCTTTCAGAGAGGGTTAGAGGTGGACTTTCACGGTCGCTTTGTTCGCGATTAAGAATACTAGAACATAATTTTGTTAAAGAGTCCCGGTTTTCAGCGGCTTTAGCTTTTGTGAGGGCAAGAAGGGCATCTATATTGGATTCTACTGTAATGGGTGATCGAGGTAAAGCGGGTAACATAATCTTTTCCTTTGTAAAAAATTATCGATGGCCATAGGGTTTTTGTTTCAAATTTGTAGGCCTGAAATGTTCTGCAACTTTGTTTATTCTATTTAAAGCTTTTTTCGTACAACCAGGATTTTTTCGGAGTGCTTTCATTGCTCTTGCGCCGCTTCCTAACATTTGTATTGGGGAGGTGTCGTATTTAATTTCTGGTGTATTGTAAATATTATATAAGGAGATGTTAATCGTCGCAATAAGAATTATGATCCCAATTCCTGGTGCCCACTCAGGATAATATCCGGTAAGGGCATTTGTAGTGTAGGCGATTGGATTTCTGATAACATCAATTAATCTAGTGTTATGTAGGGTAGAATCCTCTCTGACGGTGTGGGCTTTACTAGTTTGCTTGGTATGATGAGCTCTAACTAGGGCTTCATGATAGGATAGATCTCTGTATGCTTCTGGATACGCAAGCTTAGTTGCATAGTGTTGTATTGCATAAGGGAACATTTTGCCATTAGCAACTGTAGCCATATCTTTAGCGTCAGATGAAAGTGTGACGCAATCCCAAGCATTTCCTTCCATAAGACCATTCGCGCAACTATATGCATAGCTTATAGGGTGTCTAATTACGGAGAATGGAAAGAGTGGTTTTAAAGGGGGGATAACTGTTGTTATGATCCCTTCAAGTGTTCCTAAAAGAAAGGGGGCAATTAGAGCGACAGCTAGAGGGTTGATTTTCTTAGCAACTGCAAGGGGCGCTGAGCAAAGGGCAACTTTCTTCGTTAATTCAGTAATTGTTGGTACTGCATCAGAAAGTGAAAGAGTGGTTACTCTCTCTAATCGCTCAGGATTGGAGGCGATAAATTCCATTCCCTCAGCAAAAAGAGAGATGAGATTCCCAGTGATCATGGGAAGGCTGACTCCATTAAAACTTGAGCCTGTCAAAAGATCTGTGCCGGCGGTTGCGGTTTGAAAGCCGTCTGCTTTTGTATACTTTTTTTTCATAGCACTTGAAAGGGTTAACGTATTCTCGATGAGAGCATGAAAATGTTTTATAAGGGGCTTGAAAGTAGCTAGCGCAGTGTTGCAGTTTGAGTCTGCTTCTATAGCCGTTTTTTCGATCTCTATTAATTTAGTGCAGAAATCTCGAAATTTCATTGAGGATAAGGGGGTCTCTCTATCTAAAGTCCAGTCTGCTAGATCTGCCACTTTGGTTAGGGTTTTCTGCATGAGCGGATAGAGATTAGTCTTTGTGCTATAAATTCTAGCATGTGCTCCAATAATTTTGGGGAGTAGGACAAGTTTTAATATGGGCCAGGTAATACGTCTAGTTGAAGTGAACTCGCTTTCCCCATAATTCATAAGATTCCAAGCAAGAATACGAATAGGTCTTTCTAAGGTGCATTTATTGACTATGCGGGCAATCATTGCGCCTGGAGTCTTATTTAACATCTGATTTGATGTACGGCCTGCAGCAAGTAATTGGATGATCTCATATCCTTCAAAACTTCTGTTTTTAGCAGCTTTAGCCAGATGGGCAAGTTCTTGCATGATATCAAAAATAGCTTCGTGATTCTCGTTAATAAATTGATATTCACGAGTCGCCCTGACATCTTGTGGAGCAAGCTTAAGTAAGTTCTTTATGATAAACCTTAGCAAGTCAAACGTCCCATCAATAGGGTCTTCTTGATTAATCGCAGCTGATACCTCTTTTGCAGCTTTAGAAATGCTTAACCCAGCGCTAAAAAAAGTTATGCCCCTGCTGAGCCAGCTTGAATTACGAGTGGGAGTTGAATTCTCTAGGAGAGTTTCAAAATTAATTACTCCTAAAGCTTCCCATAAAGTCTGTCTAGGAACTGGCGCAGCTGCTGGCGCAGTAGGTGTAGCTAGCGTACCAATAGATGATGAGGATAGTGGTTGAGCAAGTGGTGACGTAAATGCGGGAGGTCTGTCTAGGATTAAATTAAAAAAATCATTAATAGGCGCTAGTGAAGGGTTAGTTTGAAAGGAGGGGAAGAGAGGCCTTAGTAGTGAAATATCAT
This sequence comes from Chlamydiota bacterium, assembly GCA_947478685.1. Lineage (GTDB taxonomy): Bacteria > Chlamydiota > Chlamydiia > Chlamydiales > 2-12-FULL-49-11 > VGMD01. The sequence goes on from CANJWO010000055.1 coordinate 3,490, forward strand.
CTTCACTAAGGATATCATAATAACTCTGAACGTTACTGCGATTCCCATCCGTTCTGTAAAATTCCATTGTTACTAATATATTAGATATCAATAGTTTAACTTCATCACTCATTGATTCGGGAAGGGTGAATCTTGGAGGGGAGTAACTACGTGTGGGTTCCATTGAAATGCCTCTTAAGGTTTTTAAATAGTATATTAATCTAATAAATTTCTATCAACTTAAAATCTTGTGGATGCTATGGTTATGGTTTTTTTAACGCTTCTGGAGATCATTTAAGCTCAAAAGAAAATTCGCATTGTTTAATCCTTTTTAGTACATAATGATTTTTTCCATTATAATTGCTTTGTAGGTGGCTATGAAAGATATTCCTAATTGCATTAAGTGTGGTTCTAAATTTACATATGAGGATGGGGATTTATATATTTGTCCTGAATGTGGTTATGAATGGAAGGAAGCTTTAGAAGAAGACTTAGAATCTGGGGATGAGCAGCCTGAGACCGTTGTAAAAGATGCTTGTGGGAATCTTCTTCAAGATGGCGATAGTGTAACTATCATCAAAGACATCAAAGTTAAGGGGACCTCGTCTGTAATTAAAGTGGGGGTGAAAGTTAAAGATATCCGCCTAGTTGATGCAGTGAATGGGCATAATATTGATGCCAAAGTTCCAGGTTTTGGTGCGATGATGCTAAAGTCAGAAATTGTTAAAAAATGTACTTAAGGGGGATGTTTTGGTTCTTATCGAAAAAATCAATGATGGCATTAAAGAGGCAATGAGAAGCAGAGATCCAATTAGACTCTCTACATTGCGTATGCTTAAATCAAAAATAATGGCCGTTGATGCAAGGGCCGCTCTTCCAGATACAGAAGTTATAAAAATATTTAAAACCTATTCCGGCAGCTTGCACGAAGCTCTAGAATATGCTCAAACTGCTAACCGTATTGACGCGATAGATCAACTGAAAAAGGAAATCATAATTGTTCAAGAATTTCTCCCAAAGACACTTTCATTGGAAGAGACTAAAAGTATTGTAAATCAGGCGATTATAAATTCAGGTGCTAAGACAAAAAAAGATTTAGGGCTTGTGATGAAGGCTATAATGATATTGAACAATACTGTTGATGGAAAAGTAGCCAAAGATTTAGCTGCTGAATTATTGCTTGATTAAATCACTATACAAAGAATCATGCACAAAGGTTCATGTTTGCGTTTTTAAGGGTTGCTCTAAATATTTATGCTGAATTTTAAACGGATAAGTTCCGGCTTCAGCATTTATCAATTGATGCAGGAATCTCTCAGCAGTTTCATAAAGGTCACTCCCTTTTTTCTGGCAAAATTTACATTACACTCGGGAATCTTTTCTGCATTTTCATAGTGAGCTACAGCATTTTCAATGCTAGATTCTCGTAAAAGATGGAGCATCGGATAAATGGATCTGTTTGTATAATCAGCCGCATCATTTTTTGGTGAGTTTGCAAATCGGTACAGCGGATGAAAACTTGCTAATTGATAAACCCCTTCATATCCTTTTTCTATTAATAAATCCTCAGCAAGGGATGTTATATACAAGTAATCATCAAATTGTTGAAAAGCGTTGGAAAAAATTAGAAAACTGGTTTCGATAGTGGGTTCTTTATCCAACCGAACAATTTCCTTTAGTAGAGCCTCTAGGCAAAAAGCTGTATTTGTGCTGTCTTCAACCTGATAATGAACATGATGTTTTTGTAATGTCCTAGCAGCAAAAGGACAGAAGTTACAGCCTATTACTACTTTCCGGATCCAGGTTATCGTTTGATCAATTATTTGCTGAGATGAAGACATTTTGTCCCTAATTATGGAGTTGAGCGCGCCTTTCTCTTTTAGTCAGAGAGGTTACAAGTATTTCAGACACTATATCAAAAAAGAGACAAAATGAAAAGATTTTGCTATAAAACGGGTCAGGTCTGGAATTCCGGTGCGCCACGAGGCGCTCTATTAACAAGCACCTGAAATGGTGCTCGGGAAAGGGCTACCCACCCACCCGTATCGAGTCTTGGAAGCAAGGAGGTAACAACTTGAGTTAAGCGTAGACAGAAAGATTACAGGCCGTAAGGTGAAAACC
>CANJWO010000056.1 GCA_947478685.1 Chlamydiota bacterium
AGTTTACACAGTATGTGCCCTTGGGTTTCATTAGGCATTTGCCGGCGCTGAAGCAGGCCGTGTGTTTTCACACGAGCGATGCAAGCGAATGGAACCCAAGGAATACAGACGCAGTAAAATTATCAATGCAAATTTAATTCGCTATAAGGAGCAAGTATTGCTCAATAATTGCCTGCAATCTTTTGTAGACTTCGAGCTTGATGATATAGAGGTTGCGAGGGAGGTTAGATGGCCTGTGATCGCGCTTTACTTGGAATGTAAGGGCGTAGACGGACTGCTTGAGAGATGTCTGAAAGGCGATCTCCTCTTCAAGATCCATTTCTAGAATGGTACTTTTTTGCGTGGATTCTCGCCCTTCGATATTGGGATAGAGGCTAATGAGCTCTTGAATTGTTTCAGCAATAAGTGTTTTGCATGTTTGCATGCTTGTAAAAAAGAGAGAGAGAGAATCTTCGACATTTGTTGATTGAACGGGTAGTGGCGTATCCATTACATGAGAAAAAATTTCATTTCGAATATCGCGAGAAGGACCCAAATTTTTGTACCAATTAGAATCATAGGGGATATTTTTAAAGGGGAGCCCTTTAGAAGAAGCTTTTAAAAAGGTGGTGTCTGGATGGTGTGTACAGACTTCATCAAGGACATCTCTCTCCATAATCCACTTTGTAAGTGTTGTAAGCTCTTTTTCTTTCCAAATGGCCTCGCCCGATTTTTTTGACTTCTCTTCTAGAGTGCAATGGAGGTCGCTAATTACCCCTGCTGAATACCGTTTACCTGCATCATATGCCAAATCTACCCCGGCCAAAATAATTGGATTGCATCCAAAATATATTGCCGTCATAAATGCGATGGTTGTGATTGAGAGAGCCTCTTCGCCAAGTCCTTTTAATATCTGGTAATCTTCAATCCCGAGCTTTTCTTCCATCCATTGTTCTAGTGTTCCCCCGGTGCCAGTAGTTAGATAGCCAATTGGACCTGCATGAGAATTAAATACACCTGGCTCTAATCTGCATCCAAAAATAAGGGGAACATTGTAAGCAGTTTGAAAAGCAAGTCTTGTAAACTCTTCTGGATTCGGGTCAATTGCGTAAATAAGATGAGGCATAAGATTCATCGCTGTCAAAGCATTGATTGTTGATCCCCCTGCCAAAATTAACGCTTTGTCTTCTACTCCTTTTAACTCTTTCTGTAATGTTTGTAATGATGGCCCGGCGCCACAGACAATTGCGGGACAATCTTTAAATCGATCCTTCCATAGTCCTAAATGAAAAGCGTCTGGTAATTTCCGAAAATTCTTTATAAGATTTTTTGCCAAACGATGAGAATAGATCATCTCTGTATGAAGGGCACATTCCACTGTTGCCTTCCTAAAAAGGAGTTTTTTAATCTCCTCAAATTTTGAGAGATCATTATGTAGACAGACTGCCCCTATTTTTTCAAAAGGGAACCCTCGTATCACGTCAGAAATAAATTCTTCTAATTCTAAATCCCCTAAATAATATCTAAATTGAACTTGTGGATGGTCTAAAATTGAATCAGCCGGTCCCTCTTCTATTTTTTTTAGCGCCTCTACCCGATCTTCTAAAAAGACAATCTCCCTTTTACCATCCCTATTTACCCACTCCATTAACGGATCAATGTGTGGAGAAAATCCATATACATATAAAACTTCTATATCTTGCGAAAATGGAACTGTGTGCGCTTTCCACTCTATCTCTTGCTCTCCCTCAAAAAACTGAATCAAAGCTGTCAGCTCAGGATATCTTGTTTCTAATCCCATACCAGTCTTCCCCCTTCCCAAACTCCTGTTCGCAGAGCCACAACACTCCCTTGATCATATTGCTTTTCGGAGTAGCAGTCGCCTTGAAAAAGTCCTTCACACTTAAGTTCTCCAATCTCAGAGTAGAGCCTTCTATCAAATTGTTCTGGATTGTGATAGAACAGTTCTTCAACAACAATTCCTTTTTCATTTTTTCGAATGGTGCGGTTCACTGGAATGTCATCTTTAAACTCGGCAATTAATATCTCATTCCCATCGAGCCCACGGACAATATGAGTCCCCTCTTTTTTCCCATTACGATACATCCCCTCTCGAAGGCAGACTCCCTCCTTAGAAAAGAGAGAAAACTCACCATTTAAAAGATTTTTTGAAAAAAAGACCTTAGCCTTTCTCTCTCCACTCTCATAAAAAAGCTCCGACACTCCCTCTTTTGTCTCCTTTTCATAGAGACTTCCCTCTGGATAAAACCGGTATGTTTGCTGAAATTGCAACACTCGTTTGCCAAATAGCGCCATTGCTATCATCTCTTCTGTTTCAGAAGCACTCTCTTTTAAATAAAATGTGTCAAACAAATCCCAAAGCGGTCTTATCAAAAACTCATAGAGAGGCTCTCCCTCTAAATCGACCTCTAACAATATCTTCTCTCTTTGAAATCCCTTCCCATCAATCGGCCGCTTCAATCGTTCAACAAATAGATCGAGTAGCTCCTCTAGCGCCTTATTATTGAGTTTCTCAATAACAACCTCTAATTTTTTGCGATCAATTTCTTTGCTTGAAGAGACTTTATAATCGAAGTTTGGGCGGTTTTGCATAAATTCCTTCATCCATAATGCACCCTCTTTTAAATCTCTCTTTTCGCCCCCATCCATGCCAATTAGAGTGATCGGATCACACCCTAAAAATTTAGCAACATGGAGGGCAAAACAGCCGACATTCCATCCCGCATCAAAGATAAAAGGTTCTAAACCAATCTCTTTATAGATCCATTTCTCAATTTCCCATCCTTCTGACAACCCCATCCAAATTTTAGGGCCCTTGTGCATTTTAAAAAGCTCTTCGCTCATCCGATTTTGATAATAGAGAGGAAATGAGACCTCTTTAATAGACTCATATAATTCGAGCTGCGGCCATGGATCTACAAATAGCCCTGCATCAAGTCTCACACCCCAACTAATTAATTTAGGAATACTCGATCCAGCTGCAAAAATCAGAGCGCTATCTTGCATCTCAATAATTTTTTGCCTATTTTCTTCTAGCGATGGCCCGGAACCGCATACAATGACAGGCTGCCCGCAAAACTTATCTTTTAAATCGGCTCCATTAATAAATGATTTTGTATGAAGAAGATTCCCTTGAATGTTGCGGATAATAGTCTTTCCTAGTTCCCCATACTCTGATAGAGCCATGTGATACTGATCTAAAAATTGTCTAAATTTGGGAATCTTTCCGATGAATTGGTGCTTTTTAAAAGAGGTTTTTTTTGCAATATTTTGATATTGGATCTCTTCATCTAAGATGATTTCAATATTGGGATGAAGAATAAAATCGGCAAGAGCTAAAAACGGGCCGACTTTTTCTATATTTTTCTCTATAAAGACAACTTTACCGCCCCGTTCTAAAAAAGGGAGAAAAGAATCAAAAGCCCTCATAACCCCGTCAATAAAAAGGACTTCTGCATCAGCAGAAATGTTAAGTTTTAACTTAGGAAAATGATATCTGTTTGAAGATATAGAGAGCAGTCTAAACGCTAGATAGGGATTTTTCTCTTGAATCCATTGCATAGCGGGCAAGTTCTGAGTAGGGCATGAGTCCATTTCTAACAATTTCTCCTTTTCTATCGCACATTACCACACCTTGTCCATTCGCAATGGCAACAAAATAAGCCTCAACATAATAATTGTACCCTAACACCTGCTGCAAGGCCTTTTCCGACAAAGTAATAGCCTTACATTCTATCAAAAGAAGGGGATAAAGGGGGAAGTCTTTATGAATTTTTCCAGCAAAACAGACAAGATCAAACCGTCTCTTAGGAATTTTTGCCCCTTTTAAATGAGGTAATGTTGAAATTTCTCTCTCAACCCCAATTAATTCTCGTGGAAACCCAAATTTCTCTGTCATCTCCAGAAGGAGAGCCTGCCTAACAATCTCTTCAGGCTTCATTCTACTTCCAAAATACCGAGCGTCTTATCTCGCCTAACATACATAACCTTAAGCTTTTGATCTTCTTGCCCACGATAGACAAGAAAATGATCTTCACTCAAATCGATTCTCATTGTCGCCTCTTCCACAGTAAGCATTGGAATTTGCCGTTTTTTATGTTTTACAACCTCTGAAGGCTTAAATTCCTCTTCAATCCTTTTAAATGTAATCTCATCGATCTGATCATTAATATAGTCAACATCTTGCGTTTTCTGATTGAGAACCTGTATCGCCTTTTCTTCTAATTCAGAAGGCTTTTTACAATGGTGATCTTGAATTCTTGTCTTCCACCTACGAATCTTTCTTTTTAACTTATCACACGCAATATCAATGGCATGGTACATATCATCGAGCTTTGAACCCGCCTTCCTAATCATCGCGTGAGTAACTACAATCTTAAAATGGGAAAACTGATACGCAATCTCAACACGATGCTCTTCCCTTTGAATATCAAGATAGACATGTACGCCAATCACAGGCGGAGTCAACTCCTCAATCTTTTTAAGCCTAGAAACAATATGTTCCCTAATTGGAGCGGTGATTTCTAAATTCTTACCAAAAATTATAATTTTGTCACTATTTTCAATACCTAACGAATTAACACTCTGAGCCATATTACAAACCTACCGTTCATTCAACTGAAGTCTATCCAAAAGCAACTATAATGTCAAAATGTCGCATCGAGAGGGACTCGAACCCCCAACCACTTGGTCCGAAGCCAAGTACTCTATCCGATTGAGCTATCGATGCACAGAAGTGATGTTATAATATACGCTTTTACCCATTTTTCTGCTATATTATACCTTGATGGATGCAATTGTTCTTAAAGCAACTCACTTCGAGGAAGATGGAAAAATCCTAAAACTATTTACCCGCGAGGCAGGGGTGGTTTCGGTCATTATTAAGAAATTAGGACGAAAAGCAAGCTACTGGCAAACTGTCACCTCCCCTCTCGCAAGGGGTGAATTTCACTTAACTCGCAGACAAAGCGACCTTTACACACTTGGCGACGCAAGTCTCATTGATGCCCACTATGAAATTAGGAACCATTTAGATAAATTAGATGCCGCCTGCTCCATTCTTAGAGCCATCCTCACATCTCAATACCCTGAAAAAGCATCCCCAGAGCTCTACCTATTGACTACCGCCTACTTAAAAAAACTTAAAACCTTTCCCGATCCCCCCATACTCGCCCTCAGCTTCCAAATGAAACTACTCAACTACGAAGGACTCTTTCCAGAAACCAGAGAAGAGTTTGGCAAACCCCTATCCTCAGACGAATGGCTCATACTCGAATGCCTCTGCCACGCGAAAAAATTCGATCTACTCGAATCCCTAACCCTCACCCCATCCCTAAAGGACAAAGCTACAGACCTATTTACCACACGAATACTTGAGTTCAACTAATCGATGCAACATACTCGTAATAAGATTTTTTACCACAGAGATCACAGAGAACACAGAGGGTCCAGTTCACCAACATGGGTAACACTTTGATTCACCAACATAGGTAACACTTTACAAAAATATGTTATAATAACCTTATATTAAATAATTTATGAGGTTTTTATGGCTTGGGAG
>CANJWO010000057.1 GCA_947478685.1 Chlamydiota bacterium
AGCATGGGCTCATGGGCAACTCGAAGATCATCATTGACTAAGGAGACATTGGCGAAGGTGATGCCATCTTGTATATGTAAACCATAAGCGTTGTGGATGTGGCCAAATAAGCAGAGTTTGGGCTTGACTTCGAGCGCTCTTTTGAGGAGGGAGGTGGAGCCGGTGTGGATTTTGGTTGGGACTTCGTCGTGGATGCCATAGGGTGGGCCGTGGCTGATGATGATGTCGGTGGCGGTGGGGATTTTGGTGTAGATTTCGGAGAGGCGGCCTTCGGAGAGGTTGAATGCGCCCCAGAAGGGGAGTTGCCAGGGGGTGCCGTAGATGGTGAGGCCATAGAGGGTGATGAAGGTGTCTTGAAGATAGTGCCATCTGAGATTTGAGGGGACGAGTTCGGGGGCTCTTTCAAAGATTTGGTCGTGATTTCCGGCGATAGCGACAACCTCTTTTGCGGGGATAAAATCAAGCCATGGTCTAAGTTTAGTGTTCAGCCAATTAGCTTGCTTGAGGGGGTCGCCTGAGGGGCAGATATCGCCAGCGATTAGGAGGAGGTCACATTCGGGGATGGGGGGTAATTTTCCGTGAAAGTCTGAGGTGGCGATGATGCGTGTCATAGAAGACCTTATTATGATTTCTGAGTTAGTTTATATTTTTGTAAGCTACTTGTTAATTTATCTGGTAGTGTATAGGTGATTTTTCCTTGATTGAGCAATAAGGTAAGTACTTTCTTTAGTCCACCTGAAATATTCTTATGTCCAAAAGCCTTAGATAGTTCTGATTTAGATAAGGGGCTTTTTTGCAGTAAGTAAAGAATTTTCTCCTCTAATGACTCGGGCCTTGACTCGGGCCTTGTTCCTGTAGAAAAGAAAGAGGAGGGTAAAAAGGTTGTCGTGACTGATTGAGTACGCACTTCCCAAATGGGTTTGGGATTACCATTTTTTTCGCACCATTCGATTATGTTTAAAGTTCCCATTCCCCATTTTTCAATAATGCCTGCTCGATAGAAGACGCTTGCAATGATCGGATTCCAGGGTTTGGATTCGTGAGGATGTGCTAACTTTTCGGGTGTCATGTCAAAATGAAGAATCCCTGGATTGATGATTTCAAGTCGATCATCATACATGGCAATCGCAACAGCACCGCCATGTGTTGTATAATCACGGTGACAGATCGCATTAGCTACACCATTAAATAGTGCGCATACTGTTTTTGCGGCTTCTGAGCGTTGCCCTGTGGACTTTTTGAACTCTAAACTTTCAGATTCCCCTTTTGCGACTATTTTTTGCAATTCTTCTAATAGCATAAGTTAGTCTCTGTTATAGAAGTTTGTGCACGATTTCAAGGAAGCTTTGGATTGTAAATCCTGATAAGGATTCAAGTGTTAGTGCGGCTCTTGAGAGGTCGTGGGTTTTTGAGAAGGCGTTGGGGATGGCGATTGTGAAGCAGCCTGCGTTTACGCCGGCGGTGACGCCTGTGTGGCTGTCTTCGATTACGATGCATTCTGAGGGGGATAGGCCGAGGAGTTTTGCGGTGTGGAGGTAGATGTAGGGTTTTGGTTTATTGACGCCTTCTGGGTCGCTATAGTCATTTAGGTCATCATGGCCTGATAGGACGATATCAAAAGCGTTTTCAAATCCAAGAGTTTTAAGATTTGTTAATACTTCGTACTTTAATGCAGCGGAGGCGACTGCTAGTTTAAGGCCGTGGGACTCTCTATCTTTAAATAATTCTCTTACAAATTTAACTGTCTCAATGATCGGAGGGAGACCGCCGTGCAAGTATTCTAAAAAGTAGTCTCTCTTTTGAATTAAGAGCTCATTTGGGGAATTATGTCCAATTCGTTTTGCTAATATATTGGAAAGGCTAGAGTCTGAGCCGCCAACAAATTGAATATAATCTTCGTGACTTAAGGTGCTTGTGTAGTTACTCGCAACTTTTTGCCAAGCCGAAAGATGAGATTCTTCACTGTCTACAAGTGTTCCGTCACAGTCAAAGATAATTGCTTTAATAGAACTCGTCATCGACATACCTCTTATCGTGACGAGAATTCTATCATAGGCTTTAATTTTTTAAAACTATAAAGCGGGAGGGATTGCGACAAAGCCGCAGTAGGTGAGGAAGAGGCCTAGGACGGCGGTGATGACGAGTATGACCCAATACCAATGTGTGCAGAAGTGGGGGAGGGTTTTTTGTACGTGGGAGGGAAAAGCGACTCGGAGGACGCCGCGGAGTAGTAGTAGCCAGCCGATGATTGTTATGAGCCCTTGCCAGTCGGATTGATAGATTGGGTGGAGGAGTACGACTGCAAGTCCGCAGAGGAGGGAGAGTGAGCCTGAATGAACAAGAAGACCTGTGGAAGAGGCAAAGCTTTTTGTTGCCGCTTCAACTTCGTTTCTTCTTAAGATTAAATCGAGTGCAATAATAATGAAATAAATTCCCATTAGTTTAGCTAAAAATATAGATAGTGCCATGAAAGACTCCTTTTTCTCCCTTCTATGTTAGAGTGGGAATTTTTTCTAAGTAAATTCGTAAAATGGTATAGTTTTTTTTATGAAAAAGGCAATTGTGATCGGGGCCTCTTCTGGAATTGGTAGGGCGCTTGCTCTATTACTTGCCAAAGAGGGGTATGTAGTTGGGCTGTGTGCAAGAAGGCTAGATAGACTGCTCGAGCTAGAAAAGGAAATTGGAACAGAGACGTTTGTTCAGCAGATTGATGTTACAAATCAAAATGAGGCGATATCTCTTTTGGAAACCCTTATTGATGAAATGGGTGGGGTAGATCTGGTTGTGGTGAATGCTGGGATTCTTATTCATAATCAGAAGTTTGATTGGGAGGAGGAGCGATTGACAATAGAGACCAATGTGTTAGGCTTTGCGGCTATGGCTCATACGGCAATGAAATATTTTCTTAAACAGGGGCATGGACATATTGTTGGTATCTCTTCTATTGCTGCAATTCGAGGGGGTCGCCGCAATCCCTCCTATGGAGCATCAAAAGCTTTTGTCTCCAACTTTTTAGAGGGATTGAGGGTAAAGGCATTTAAGGCTAAGAAAGATATTTGCATCACCGATATTCAGCCTGGCTGGGTTAGTACAGATATGATTAAAGAGGAGGCGACTTTCTGGGTATCCTCGCCTGAATTAGCTGCAAGTCAGATCTATTCTGCTATCAAACACAAACGTCTACATGCATACATCACAAGACGGTGGAGACTTTGTGCCTGGCTCCTTAAACTAACTCCAAGATGGCTCTATTACCGGCTTGTCTAAGAAGCTTAAACTATTTTTGAATAGACTGTGCTGCGGCCTTTCCCTTTTTTCTTGATTTTTCCTGATTGGATGAGAAGGTCTAGCTTTCTTCCGGCAGTAGTGCGGGGGAGGCTTAAGTTTTTTGTTATATCAGATATTGTTATTTCGGAAGCAACATCAAATAGATTTAAAATGGATTGTAAGTCATCAGTTGGTGATTTTAGAATTGTTGCTAGAGATTCTCTTGGTAAGATGCATTTTATAAAGCCTTCGCCTTCGATGATAGAGGGGGTCTTTAAGTTTTGTTCTTCATAGGTTTTAAAAATAGTGACGATTCCAGAGCCCATTTTTTCAATATATTGAGCTTCTCGGAATGCTTTGCAGATTGCGGGGTTACGTATAAAGCTAAGTCCTAGCTTCAGATTTTGTGAATTTAGGGGGCCAAAAAATGTTCCTGGGCTGAAAAATTCAATTCGATTTTGGTAGATTGCGATTTTAGAGGGACTTTTTTGGTGGTAATTTCTATGAACGATCATATTGAGAAGTGCTTCACGAATCGCGGTTATAGGGATTTCAAGGATTTCATTTCGCTGTTTTCCCTCAATTGTAAATGATTTCGACAGCCTGCTAACAATAAAATCAAATGCTCTTTCAAATTGTTCAAATAAAGTGCCTGTGCAGTCTATAGAAGCAAGGGCGTCTCTTCCTTCAACTCCCTTAAAATGAGAACATATAATCATTGCTTCTGTAAAAAAATATTGAGGTTCTTTCCCAAACAAAAGAATTCCCGCTGTAGTTGTATAAGTATGAGCATGCTCGTGTGTGATTAAATAATAGGAGCGTAAAAGTTCAGGTGAGATTTTTGCTTTTGTTTCAAATTTTCTAGATCGGATAAATTCTTTGATTTTTTCATGGTCTAAATCAGATTCTGATGTTTCATAGACAGGCATCATATCATAGCATTTGCCTCGTGCTTGCCATTTAAGTTCTTCGATTAAGTCACTTGAAGCTCTTAAGGTCATAGATCCTAATCGAATATATGTTCCTTTTTCAAGACCTTCTGATTTTCGGTAATAAGGTTTGTTCGTGCCAGAGGAGACTTCTATAACAAGTAAGGTTCTTTCATTTATCGTTTGTGTGTAGACAAGAGGTAAAATGGGGGGGGCTGATGCATCGTAGATAGCTTTGCTTAGAGATTCAATGGCATAAGCAGCAAGGTCGGAAGAGACGCCGATGATTGTGCCATTGTCTGCAACTCCAATTATTAATTTTCCCCCATTTTGATTGCAGAAGCCGATGATGGTTTTGACGATTTGGTCGCTTTGGGGAATCTCTTTCTTAAACTCAACAGTAGATGATTCAATATTGGGGTATTTCATAATTTTCCTCTTTTAACCCATCATGACTGATTTGGGTTAATTGGGTCAATAAAATTCAATAAATCAACCCATTTAACCCGTTATTTTGTGAGGTGGGTTAATTAAAAGGGGGCTTTGTTGTTGGGGAAGGCGCAGATGTCGGGGAGTCCTCGGTAGAGTTCTTTGTAGTCTAGGTCGTAGCCGATAACGAAGAGGTCGGGGATATGGAAAAGGACGTAGTCGGGGAAGGTTGTGGTTTCACGGGGGATATCTTTGACGAGTAGGGTTATAGCGAATTAAATTTGCATTGATAATTTTACTGCGTCTGTATCCCTTGGGTTCCAT
>CANJWO010000058.1 GCA_947478685.1 Chlamydiota bacterium
AAGTTTACACAGTATGTGCCCTTGGGTTTCATTAGGCATTAGCCGGCGCTGAAGCAGGCCGTGTGTTTTCACACGAGCGATGCAAGCGAATGGAACCCAAGGGATACAGACGCAGTAAAATTATCAATGCAAATTTAATTCGCTATAATTCAACGAATAGTAAGTACTATATTTCCCGATAATTTACCTGACTATTACTCAGGGAAAAAAATATTTTTTCTTTTTCTTAGTGGAACGAACATGGAACCATATACTTGTAATCCAATAGGCGATAGCTTGCTATACGAAAGTAAAATATTTGGCATATGGAAAGAACTAATGGGGCCCTCTGGCCGTCATTAATGATAACTCTGTAACCCCAAACTTCGTATCAAGAAAAATATTGATAAGTTATATTTTGTTTGCTAAATGAAAAACATATGACAGAAGAAGAGAAACCATTTAGCAAGACTAGAGCATTTTTTTGGCCAGTCTATTCATATGAATTGAAAAAGCTGATTCCAATGCTTTTACTCTTCTTCTTTATATTATTCAATTACACAGTCCTACGCGACACAAAGGATACACTGATTGTGACGGCGCCAAATTCAGGCGCTGAAGCAATTCCATTTTTAAAAGTCTATGGTGTTTTGCCAGGCGCCCTGATTTTCATGTTTATCTATGCAAAGATGAGCAATAGTTTAAGCAAACCGGCCCTTTTCTATGCGACAGTAGCCCCTTTTATCTGCTTTTTTGCCCTCTTTTCAATCCTTCTCTATCCGAATCGTGAGTACCTGCATCCCCTACAATTTTGTGATTGGCTCACAACAATTCTCCCCATTGGCTTTATGGGGCTCATTGCGATCATCCGAAATTGGACATTCTCCCTATTTTATATCATGTCAGAACTTTGGGGCAGCGTCTGCCTCTCTCTTCTATTTTGGGGCTTTGCCAATGACATCACTAAAATAAATGAGTCAAAAAGATTTTATAATCTATTTGGTCTTGGTGCAAATCTCTCACTATTTTTTGCCGGCACATTTATCATTTGGGCATCAAACTTGAGAAGCGGTCTCAATGTAGCAGATCCATGGCAGACCTCTTTAAACATTTTAATGCTAGTTGTCGTCATATCTGGCCTAATTATTCTTGGAATCTACTGGTGGATTAATAAATATGTATTAACCGATCCAAGATTTTATGATACAAATGCCCAAAAAAAACTTAAAAGTGACAAGCCAAAGCTCTCTTTAAAAGAGAGTCTTAAATTTTTACTGAGTTCAAAATATTTGGGCTGCATCGCAATTCTTGTAATCGCCTATGGAATGTGCATCAACTTAGTCGAAGTTACCTGGAAAAGTCAGCTAAAACTTCAATTCCCAAACCCAAATGACTATAGCGCTTTTATGGGACAATTCTCAAGAATTACAGGCCTTGTAACAATGCTAATGATGTTTTTTGTTACTGGAAATGTTGTTCGGAAACTTGGCTGGAAAGTAGCAGCCCTAATCACCCCTGTTGTCCTTTTAATTACAGGAGCCCTCTTCTTTACCTTCATGCTTTTTAACTCTACTTTAGCCGGCGCCATATCTCTAGTCGGAACAACACCACTCTGGCTCGCAGTCATCTTTGGCATGACGCAAAACATTATGAGCAAGTCCGCTAAATACTCCCTCTTTGATCCAACAAAGGAGATGGCATACATCCCACTAAGTCAGGAACTTAAGGTAAAGGGCAAGGCAACAGTAGATGTAGTCGGCGCAAGATTTGGCAAATCAGGAGGTGCTTTTATCCAGCAATTCCTCATAATTACCTTAGGTAGTATTGCAGCCATAGCTCCCTATATCGGCTTATTTCTTGGTATTATGATCATCCTCTGGATCTTCGCTGTCATCGCCCTCGATAAAAAATTCAAGATCGCGATCGAAGAAAAAGAGGCAGACGAGAAAACCTCTCCCGCCTAAATATCAGATCTTGTATACTGATCGTCCTATGGCTTGGAAATATGATTTAAGTAAGATTCGAAATTTCTCTATTATTGCCCACATTGATCATGGGAAATCTACCCTTGCTGACAGACTGCTTGAGCAGACTAATACTGTCGCAAAGCGTGACATGCAAGAGCAATTGCTCGATGATATGGACTTGGAGAGGGAGCGTGGCATTACGATTAAAGCTCACCCTGTCACAATGTATTATATTTCAGCAGATGGTGATGAATATCAGATCAATTTCATTGATACTCCCGGACACGTCGATTTCTCTTATGAAGTTTCTAGATCGCTATCGGCATGTGAAGGGGCACTCCTTGTTGTCGACTCAGTTCAAGGGGTACAAGCTCAAACTCTTGCAAACGTACATCTAGCTCTTGATAAAGGATTAGAAGTAATTCCTGTCATCAATAAGATCGATCTTCCAGCTGCCGACCCAGAAAGCATAAGACGTCAGATCAAAGAGATCATCCATTTAGATCCTACAAAAGCTATCTTAACATCTGCAAAAACTGGTCAAGGAATTGCCGAAGTATTAGAGGAGATTGTCTACTCACTCCCTGCACCAACGCCACCTGAAGACACAATACTACGAGCTCTTGTATTTGATTCACACTACGACACTTATCGAGGCGTAATGGTCTACGTTCGAGTCATCAGTGGATCTATTACTAAGAAGACAATGATTCGCTGCATGTTCAGCGGAAAAGATTTTGAAGTTCAAGAAGTAGGTATTTTCTGCCCGCGTGAAAAGCCAACAGAGATCCTTCAACCAGGTGAAGTAGGCTACCTCCTTGCAAATATCAAAAAGCCCTCTGATATTAAAATCGGCGATACCATCACTACACTTGCAAGACCTGCAGACATCCCTCTCCCTGGATTTAAACAGATCTCCCCTGTTGTGTTTGCTGCAATTTATCCAGTCGATGCATCCGATTTTGAAGCGCTCACAGACGCCCTAAATAAACTAAAACTCAATGACTCTGCTCTGACAGTCGAACCTGAAACATCCCTTGTCCTCGGCACCGGCTTTAGATGTGGATTCCTCGGACTCCTCCACCTCGAAATTGTATTTGAACGTCTCCAACGTGAATTTGACCTCGACATACTCACCACTGCCCCGAGCGTACGCTACCGTGTTCACCTTTCAAGTGGAACAATGGTCGAAATTGAAACCCCATCTCACTTTCCCGATCCATCTATAATTAACTTTGTCGAAGAGCCTTGGGTTAAGTGTAACATCCTTACTCCTGCTGACTATTTAGGCGCCATCATGAGCCTTGCAAATGACAAACGGGGAGAACTAGTTCACACAGAATCAATCGAAGGATCTAGAGTCTATCTCCACCTAAAAATGCCCCTCAACGAAGTCATCACCGACTTTAACGACAAACTTAAATCGGTCACTCAAGGTTACGCCTCCTTTGACTATGAGCAAGATTGCTACTTACAAAGCGATATCATCAAGCTTGAAGTAAAAGTCAACGATGAGCCAATCGATGCCTTCTCAAATCTCGTCCACCGTTCAAAAGCTGAATTTAAAGGGCGCGCAATGTGTAAACGCCTCCTCGATGTGATCCCTCGCCAAATGTTTAAAGTCCCCATCCAAGCAGCTATTGGCGGCAAAATCATCGCCCGAGAAACCCTCAACGCCATGTCAAAAAACGTAACAGCCAAATGTTACGGCGGCGACATCAGCCGCAAACGCAAACTCTGGGACAAGCAGAAAAAGGGCAAGAAAAAGATGAAAGAATTCGGGAAAGTCTCTATCCCGCAAGAGGCCTTCATCGAAATCCTTAAAACCGACAACGGTTAAAAAATCAACCACTAGACTCTCTAATTGCTATGATTAATGCCTGCAGCTGTATCTGCAACCATATAATTGTAAGTCAGTTACGCATATTTACATACTTCAACCTCTATAGTTTAAATTATTAATCAAGTTGAGTATGTCAGCGTTAATTAGAAATGTCCTATAGTTGCGTTTTTTAGAAATGTCCTCTTTTAGAGGCCAAAGCAACCTAGGATAGGTGAGTTTTAGTTCCTCTATTATACCAAAAAAAGATTTGTTAGGCAAACCGATTGGGATTGCAAAGGGT